>CALXUE010000003.1 GCA_944391615.1 uncultured Alphaproteobacteria bacterium | reverse complement strand
TTATTTCTACTTTGGTGTTTTGATTATGATATTTTTTTTTAATTTTTACTCTCTGCCCCATACTTTGACGATGAACCTTTGATTGTGATTTTTACCTCCCCACACCAATTTTTTTTTACAGCACATATTTTAACAATAAAGATACTTGGACGATACCCCTTAAATGTTAAAAGATGAGGGGGATACCTTCCCATTTGCCTCAGACAAATTTCTAAATGCGATTGATAACAAAAAAGACCTCAAGCCAAAACTTGAAGCCTCTTACAATTGGTGGGTATGACAAGACTCGAACTTGTGACCTCTACGATGTCAACGTAGCGCTCTAACCACCTGAGCTACACACCCAACGTGCAAGAAAACTTCTAGCCTATTTTTTTTATAAATGCAAGCAGTTTTTTCTTATTTTCAAAAAAAATTAAATCATAACGGCAACAGAGCTGGTGCAGTATAACACGAAATAAATAATGATATTGAGCTTGTTCATTTTGATTTCCCCTGATTTTCAAAAATTGTATTTGGTTAACTTGATAGAACATATATAGAACAATAAAGACAAAGAGTCAAGCATAAAAGTTCTAATTTTGTTCTTATTTTTGCTAAATGCTTGTATCTAAAATAAAAATATTTAACATTTGCGCTAATTAAATCTTTTCAAATTAAAATTTTGCCGCTAAATTGACCTGATTAAAATAATTAACGGGAGCAAGATGTTGTCAAAAATAGGTGTGTTCGATTCCGGCTTGGGTGGCTTAGTCATAACCTCAGCTTTAATCAAAGCCCTGCCGCAGTATGATTATTTATATCTGGGCGACACGGCGCATTTGCCTTATGGCGACAAAACTTCCGGCCGTATTTTGAAATACACACTGGATTCGCTCAATTACCTCATTTCTCAAGATTGCAAATTGATAATCATTGCTTGCAATACGGCCACGTCAATTTGTCTGCGCTATATCCAGCAAAAATATATTCCCGCACATGCGCCGGATGTTAAGGTTTTGGGGGTGGTGATTCCCACTGTCGAGGTGGCCTTGTCGGATAATTGTTGCCGCATCGGGGTAATAGCGACGCAGGCCACAACAAATTCGCACATCTACCAAACAGAGCTTAAAAAGATAAATCCGAATATTTCAGTAACCGAAATAGCAACACCGCGGCTGGTTCCGATGATTGAGCATAATTGTTTTGATGATATGGAAGAAACGCTGCGCTCTTATTTGGCACAGTTTCCCAAGCTTGATAGCTTAATTTTGGGATGTACACATTATCCGTTGATAAAAGAATATTGCCGCCGCCTTTTGCCTCAAACCAAAATTATATCACAAGACGAACTTATGGGAGCAAAACTGGCAGATTATTTGCACCGTCATCCCGAGATAGAAACAAAACTCAGCCGCAACGGTCAAAGAAACTTCTGCGTAACCCGCAAAAACATAGATTCCGAAAGGGTCGCACAACAACTCTATCCGCAAATAAATGTTGCAGAGATTTCTATCTTACAAAAATAAAAGCTCCGATATAAAGAATAGCCGCTGAAATAATGCCTGCAAAAACATCATCCAGCATCACGCCCCAAGCATTGCGAACTTTTTTATCAAAAAAGCGCACGGGCCCCATTTTTTTGATATCAAAAAATCGAAACAGCAAAAATGCAATCAGATAGAACCCCCAAGCATGAATATGATTGAGCCAAGGCCAAACCAACGCAAAAGAGAGCATCTGTCCGACAACTTCATCAATCACCACAAACCCGGGGTCTTTAACGCCGGATTCTTTGGTAACAACGGCTGTAGCCCATACCCCGACAAAAAAGAGCAACACCGCCAATCCCAACATAGCGTAAACATCCGCGTGATAATGAGCCAAAAGCCACACCACGGGAAGAGCTCCAAGAGACCCCACTGTGCCGGGGGCTTTGGGAGAATTACCACATCCAAACCAAGTAGCCAGCCAAAAAGCAAGATTGCGTGTTGCCATTTTTATTTAATCCCAATCTTCAAATTCTTGTTTCAAGTTTCTGCTAAATAAAGAGCAAATTGTCGGTTTAATGTCTGCTTTTTCATAAATAACTTTGTACAGAGCCTGACAAATCGGCATATCGATTCCTCTTTCATCCGCAATCAACTTAACCGCTTTAAGAGTCGGCACGCCTTCTGCGAGTTTGCCAAAATCCTCTCCGCGAGCAAATTTTTCGCCAAACGTGCGGTTATGACTGTATTTTGAAAACAGCGTAGCCTCATAGTCACCGAGATGAGCCAAACCATAAGCCGTTTGCGGGTTACCTCCAAAAGCCTTGATAAAGCGCCCCACTTCAATAGGTGCGCGAGCCATCAGCGCCCCTTTGAGGCCGTACCATTCAAGCCCGTCCAAAATTCCGGCAGCAAGCCCGATAACATTTTTAAGCGCCGCACCGATTTGGTTTCCGATAAGATCCGCACCGTAATAGAAGCGAATAAGCTCACTGGAAAGATTTTTAATAAAATAGTCTTTTGTAGCATCTTCATCAGAGTCAACCACCACGCAGGACGGAACACCTTTCATATAATCCTGCACATGCCCGGGGCCGGCCAACACGGCAACATGAATATCTTGTTTAATTTCTTCTTTCATAATCTGGTGCATATATTTAGCCGTACTTTCTTCCAGCCCTTTCATGGCGAGCAAGAAATATTTGCCCTTGAGGTCATATCGGCTAAGTTCTTTGCATAATCCTCTGAAATATTGACAGCCGATAGAGATGATGACCGCCTCATTTTTCAACACATCTTTAAGATTGTCATGTAAATACATATTGTCCAATAAAGAGAGATAAGGATTTTTTCTAGTATCTCTGAGTTCAATAAAATTAGGGGAGGTTGGAATATCATACATATCCACATCATAACCACGATATTTAGCGGCATAATAGCCAAGGAACGTCCCCCAACGTCCACATCCGATAAGAGAAATTTTATTCATGAGAAAGTCCTCATACAAAGTTACCAATATAATGACATAAAGATAAATCCAAAATAAAAAAAAAGCAACCCCGAGCAAACAACAACTCACAAAACGAAAAAAAATTGCAAAAAAAGATTGCCTAAACCCTTGTCAATCCTTGAAAATTTCTATTTACAGACTTTTTTCTTGTGGTATAATACGAGTCGTGGAGATAAAGTAATTTTTGAGGATTATTATCATGAAGACTCGTTTTTTGTTGGTGTCTGGGGCTTTTGTTGGCTTGTGCTGTGGCATAAGTTCGGCAAGTGCAGATAGTTCTTTGAGATTATATGGCTTGGGTGATGTTATACCTTTCAACACACTTCACACACATTTATCGCTTGAGCTAGGTTTATCTCCACAACAAGTTTCAAAAAATCAAAAATCTTTGGTGAAAATAGCCCAAGTCTGCTGGATTATGGATACCGGAGAATGTGCGGGGTTGGACTTTGTGAACTCGGATATCAGCGGTGACCCGAGCGACAAGCCGACGGATGATTATGACAAGAAAGGTGCGAGCGATTGTATTAAAGAGGGGTATAAGCTGACCTCTTGCCCTAAGGGATATAAGGGCAACAAGTTTTGTATGTATGACAACCGTTATTTTGCCGAATGTATTCCCGATTGCCCTAGTGATTATAAAACCTGCACATCCCCGTACAAAGGTGCGGGGCAAGTTTGCGGCAATGGCTTATACCCCGAATGTTGTATCGACACTTGTCCGGCAGATTATAAATACACGTTAGGTTCCATCCCAGACGGCTATGAGGCGGTTGGAGAGCCATGCATACAGTGTAACGGAAATTCTTATCAGGCAAAATATATCATCAAAGAAAAAGACTGTTCCGGGTTTTTAGACTGCGGAAAGTTAGGATGTGACACAGGAGCAACCACTTGCAAGTCAGGAAGTGTGACGAAATGTTCGCGTTGCAAACCTTGCCCGAATTTGGGCTCAGAGAGTACGTGTCCGCCGTGCACAGTCTGCACGTTTGAGGAATGTTCAAATTTATACATTGTCAGTGGTTGTAAAGTTGGTTGTACTGATTATTGCAACTATTGCGCGTATTAGTAGGGCAGAGATAAACAAAATATTATTAACCAAGCAGAGGTCTGGGCTCAATACAAAATTGATGATGGTAGGCCTTGTTTACGGGAGAAAAAAAATGAGAAAATTTATATTATATTCATCGACTTTTATGGTGTTAAATGGAGTGGCCGAGGCGGCCTGTATCCAAACTCCAAGTTGTTCTTCATTGGGGTATGAAAGCACAACTTCTTGCTCTGGGGGGCTGAAATGTCCGTTTGGCAATGCGTGGAACTGTACATTCATCAACAAAATTACCGAGTTGGAAAAAGTTATCGAAAACATTCAAAAAGAAGAGGCTTTGGCCAATTGCAAAATCGGTGATATATTGTATTCGGATATGAGCTGTAATGCAAATATGGTTGCATCTAAAACGCCAATCGGTGTGGTGTTTGATACTACCAATGGTTTGGCAATAGCCAAAGATGAGTTTGCAAATTTGGCATGGGGGATGAGTGGAGATATTTCAGGTATTCAAAATTATGCAAATTCATCAACCTCAATGGCGGACTGGCAAGGTTTCAAAAATACCAAAGCCATGTATGATTATGAAAAATCCCAGAATAGTTATTTTCCATCCATGGAAAAAGTATTGCGGTATTCAACAGAAGGAACGTCGCAAGGGCAATGGTATTTGCCGGCGGCGGGAGAATTAAAAGCGATATCGGATAATAAAGATACCTTGAACACGACACTTTCCAAAATCGGCGGTACGCAAATGTCGGGTAACTATTGGACATCATCCGAGCAAGACAGTAACAACGCGTGGCGGATAATCTTGGGAGGAAGTTTGAGCAATGAAGTGAAAGACAACAGAGGAACAGCCAAGCCGATTATTAATTTTGCTTCCAAAGACAAGATAAGTGTAGACCTTACGGATAAATCAACAGTCTGCAAAGTTGGAGATATATTGTATTCGGATAAAACTTGTTCAGCGAGTGTTGTGAGTGGAAAGACCCCAATAGGCGTAGTGTTTGATGAAAGTAACCGTTTGGCAATCGCCTTGGAAAGTTCTGCAGATATGTATTGGTCCACTAATGAGTATGATTTCCCAGAGCTAACGAATATTGCGGATGAAAATAAAGCTAAACAAGAATATATTGGTAAGGCGAATACGGCAGCGATAAAAGCGTATAATAGTAGTTTGTCGAATTATCCGGCAGCAAAATATGCGTATAATTATACGACAGCAGGCACAAATGTCGGGGACTGGTATTTGCCGGCTTTAGGAGAGCTATATGAAATATATCAAAATAAGACGATCATTAACAAAACATTATCAGCTTTAGGAAAATCAACTATTTCAACAAGTACACTGTGGTCTTCTTCCGAGCATTCAGGCTTCGACGCGTGGGGTTTGGGCTTCACTTATGGTAATTTGAACTATTACAGCAAGACCGACTATAACGAGAGAAATAATGTCCTTCCAGTCCTAGCTTTTTAGGGAATATATTAAAACACAAAAAAATCCCGTCCTTGTTGCTGCAAGAACGGGATTTTATTTTTGTTGTACACACAAAAAAGTCCGGCAAATTTGCACTTGCCGAACTTTTGGTTTCTTTTAGAAAATTTGACTTACTCAACATTCCCAAAAGGGTTGATGGCTTTTTCATCCGGATGTTTGCGCAGGTCAAACAAGTTGAGGAACACGGCCGAAACATAAATGGAAGAATATGTTCCGATAATCACACCCCAAACAATCACGAAAGAAAAGCTTTTGAGTGTGTCACCGCCGAATACAAACAAGGCCAAAGCAGCGAGCAAGGTGGTCAACCCAGTCAAAATCGTGCGGGAGAAAATGTCATTGATACTTTTGTTCAAAAGCTCAATCTGCGGCATTTTCTTAAACTTGCGCAAGTTTTCACGTACACGGTCATAAGTTACCACCGTATCGTTAACGGAATAACCAGCCAAAGTCAAAATTGCGGCAACTGTGGTTAAGCTGAAGTCAAAACCAAACAAAGACAATACGCCAAGCGTGGTTAATATGTCATGGATTAAGCCAATCATCGCGCCCAAGGCAAATTGCCACTCAAATCTAAACCAGATATACGCACTAATTGCCAACACCGCAATCACCGAGGCGATAACACCGTCCATTTTGAGTTCATCTCCGACTTGCGGTCCAACCAACTCCACGCGGCGATATTCATATTCGCTGCCCAAAGTCTGTTTAATGGTGTTAACCACAGCCATCTGCTGTTTTTCATCCATGGTTTCAGCCTGTGCGCGAATCATAACTTCATCGCCTGTTTCACCAATAGTCTGCAAATTAACATCTTTAATATGCGCATCATCAAGTTTCTGGCGCATTTCATCAAGATTGATAACTTGGTCGGCTTTGAGTTCCATCAAAATACCGCCGGAAAAATCAATTCCGAAGTTAAAGCCCTTAACACAAATGCAAACAATAGACAAGACACACATTGCGATTGAAAGCGCATAAGTAAACTTTCTTGCTTTCATAAAGTCAATCGACGTGTCTTTTGTAACCCAACTAAAAAGTTTCATTTTCACAAATCCTTAAACAGTTAAATAGGCAGTTTTTTCGGCTTATATTTATTCAGCCACCATGTGATAATCAAACGTGTAACGGTAACTGAAGTAAACATAGATGTAGCAATACCGATAGCAAGCGTAACGGCAAAGCCTCTGACCGGTCCCGTACCGAAATAAAACAGCACAAAAGCAGCAACCAATGTTGTCAGGTTCGAATCAACAATTGTCGCCCAAGCCTCGGTAAAGCCGGCTTCTGCAGCGTCTTTAGTCGAACGACCGTTTTTAACTTCTTCACGCATACGTTCAAAAATCAACACATTGGCATCCACGGCCATACCGATGGTTAAGATAATACCGGCAATACCGGGGAGAGTAAGAGTTGCATTAATCAAACTCAAGGCCCCAAGCATCAAGAACAGGTTCATAAACACGGTAATGGTCGTAAACAAACCAAACAAGCCATAAGCCGCCAACATAAACAACACAATGGCAATAAAGCCGATAATAGAGGCAAACACGCCATCACGAATGGAGTCTGCGCCAAGACCCGCACCAACAGTTCTCTCTTCCAAGACTTGAAGTTGAGCAGGTAAAGCACCGGAACGCAGCAATAAGGCCAAATCATTAGCCGACTTAACCGAGAAATTTCCGGTAATAACGCCGCTTCCACCCATAATAGCACTTTGAATGGTCGGGGCAGAAATAACTTCATTGTCAAGAACAATAGCTAAACGTTCGCCGATATTGTTTTTAGTAGCCTCACCAAATTTTTTTGCCCCAAGAGAATCAAATTTGAAACTCACGACTGGCTGTCCGTCTTGGTAAGATACATTGGCATCAACCAGATTTTCACCACTGACAACAGGTTTGCGTGTAATCACATAAGTTTCACCTTCTGCGCCTTTAACAAGGCGAGAGGTGTTGCTTAGCATACCTCTGCGGGCATCCATAGCCGATGTACGGGAGTCAACCATATGAAAAGACATCTTTGCGGTACGCCCCAAAATCTGCTTAACTTCCTCAGGATTTTGCAGTCCGGGGAGTTGGAGCACGATTCTATCTGCCCCTTGACTTTGAATAACCGGCTCTGTTGTGCCCATACCATCGATTCTGCGACGAACAATTTCAATAGATTGGTCAACGATTTTAAGTTTAAGCTTATTCAAGGCCACTTCGCTGTAATTAATCAACAGCGTGTCATCGCCAATATCTGAAACCTCAATACCATCGTCAATTTTTCTAAACAAATTAGCGGCCTTGTCACGAGAAAGGGCGTTTTCGATTTTAACATGTACCCCGTCGCTGGAGGCTTTAAGATTAGTATAGCGAATTTTGTTTTCGCGCAAAATCTGGCGTGCGGAATCTTCAATTGCGCCCATGCGCTCTTTGATAACATCATCCACCTCAACCTGCATCAACAAAGAAGAACCGCCTTGCAAATCAAGCCCAAGATTAACCGGTTTCCACCAAGACGGAAATTGGAAATCTCCCTTAATCAAATTAGGCAAAGCAAAGAAAATACCAATCAGGCAGATAGCCAAAATCAGTATAACTCTTGATTTAGAAAGTTTATACATTGCCGAACAATCCTTTATTTCTTTTTAGATTTTTTATTTTCGTTAGCTTTTTGAACAACTTCATCAGACACCACATCGCGCACGGTCAAACGATTAAGCAAAGCCTGTGTATGACTTGGTTCAAGTTCAACCAAAAGGTCATATTCGCCTTCACACTTAACAACTTTAGCATAAAAACCGCCGCCGGTAATAATTTTGTCACCGGGCTTAATTGCCATCAACATTTCCTGATGAGCTTTATATCTTTTTTGATTAGGCCTGAAGATAATAAAATAGAGAATAAGAATAAATAAAACAATTTGGAACAAAAAGGCCAACCCCGGATTAGCTGAACCGGCAGTATCTGCAGCGGCCTGAGCCCAAGCATTATTGATAAACATAGATAAATATCTCCTTTTATAAATACAAAAAGTCTGCCAACACTATACACGAATATTTAAGGATAACAACCATAAAAAGCGTATCTTTTAACAAAAAAGTTTAAGTTTTAGAATGTAAAAGACAAAAATCAAAGATATTGAAGCGGGTTAACGGCTTTTTTGCCGGCACGAACTTCAAAGTGAAGTTGAGGTTTGTTCACGCCGCCGGTAGCGCCGACGGTGGCGATTTTTTCACCACGTTTGACTTTTTGCCCTTTTTTGACAAGGAGCTTTTGGTTATGGGCATAAGCGGTAATCCACCCGCCGGAATGTCTAACCAAAATGAGGTTGCCAAAACCTTTAAGCTCGTTTCCGGCATAAACCACGGTTCCGGCATCGGCTGAGCGCACGGTTGAGCCTTGAGCCGCTTGAATATTTATGCCGTCATTATTGCGTCCGTTGCCGAGAGAGCCGAACTTAGAAATAACTTTGCCTTGCACCGGCCACAAAAATTTGCTCTTACGTGCGCTGACTTTTGTTGTTTTGCTTGAAGTTTTTTTAGTTGCGGTTTTGGTATAAGTTGTTTTTTTCTTTGCTGCGGAGGCAGTTGACTTTTTAGCGGTTGTATAAGATTTTTTCGCGCTTGTTTTAGGTTTGCTGACATTTTTTTGAGTTGTTTGCGTCGGCATAATCCAAATTGTACCTGTCTCGTCTTCTTGACTTTCTCGGTAAGATGAGGAATAAGAGTCATCATAAGCATAATCCACATCATCGGGAGAATTCAGTGTCCCCGGAAGCAGGAGTCTTTGCCCGAGAGAGAGCGTGTAAGGAGCATCTAAATTATTAAGATTGCTGAGTGTAGCCATATCCACATCATAACGCTTGGATATGTTATAGAGAGTGTCGCCTTTGACAACGGTGTGATATTTTGCACTTGGAATTCTAATAACCTGCCCGATTTTAAGGGTATAAGGCGGAGTAAGATTGTTGGTGGTAATAAGATCCCTAAGCGGCACATTGTAGCGTTTTGAAATGCTATACAGTGTGTCGCCTTTTGTGACGCTGATAGAGTTTGGTATACTGCCGAACAATTCTGTTCCAAGGTCATAGTTAAGCAACCGCACACGCCCCGAATTAAAGGAACAGGCGGTCACCATGACGGTTAAAACCAATATGATAAAAAGTTTTTTCAGCACAAACCTCGCAACAATCCTCAATAAATATGATAAATAAGGATAGCAAAATAAGCTTAATAATTTATTTAATTTGCGTGTAAAATTTATTTTTTGTCAGAAGATTTTATACCATAATCTTTGCGCTTTAAGGCACGTTCGATATGGGCGTTGATACGGCCGAACAAGGCATCGGCGGTGTCGGAAAAATTTTTGCGGTTGGAATAAGACACCACAAACATTTCGGCATTATATTTATCGATTCCGAGGCTTTGAATCAATTTAATCAGAGGGTAATAAATGTTTGAGGCGGTTTGGGCAGCTTGTTCACGAGATATTTTGGGCATAACGATGGCAAATTTTGTTTTGTTAAAACGCCCCACATAGCACCCCTTAAAGCAAACTTGCTTGCAAAGTTCGGCACATTCCATAAAGAGCTTGTCGCCGCGTTCAAAGTCGATTCCTTTGCAGATAAAGTCGTAAATATCTTTGAGTTCAATAACCAGCAGAGAAAAATCCAGATTATAGCGCTTGCATCGATTAAAATCTTTGTCCACACGGGCAAACAAAGCATCTTGATTCAAGATTCCTTTGCTCAACGTATCGCGATTTTTAAGTTGAGAGAGTTTGTCTTGCAAAAGTTTTGTTTCTTCGGCATCTTTAAGCACAATGCTCATACCGACACAGTTTAGAATTTCATTAAGGATAGGGCGGATTCTTATTTTCATAACGCGCATTTTGCCTGAGGGCGATTTAACGGCAATGGTCTCGTTGATGGTTGATGGATTTCTTTTGAGACGGTTAAGAGTTGAATTAAGATAGACCAGATTCGCCGGTGTGTTTTCAATAATATTTCCGAGAATAGGTTGGTTAAGCCATTGATTTTTATCGATTTTAAAATATTGGCAGGCCGTGTCATTGATAAAAGAGATGTTTAAGTTGTCATCAACATGAAAATAAATATCGTCAGGGTTTCGTTTTTCTTTGTCGACCATGGCGCGGCTGTCATTCAAAAGTTTTTTGATTTCTTGTTTAAGTGCCTTGTTTTTCCGAAATAAAACAAGGGATAAAGCCCCCATTCCCAAAACAGCAAACACCAAAACCACGCACAAAACCCAACCCCACATAATCACCTCTTGCAAAATCTTAAAACAAACACAAACTATTATAGCACCAAGTTTTAAAGTTTCACTAACAAAAAAAACAAACACCTTGGAGAGTTCCCCAAGATGTTTGTTTTTCTTTATCCTCCACCTTAAAAAGCTAGGACTGGGCGAACGTAACCGTTGTAATACTTACTGAATCTGTCCACGAGACCGTCACTGAACCTCAAATACCACGCGTCGTAGTTCGAATACTCGGAAGAAGACCAATAATTACCATTTGTCGGAATCGCCTTCTTTCCAACCAATGACAACGCATAGTTCAAAAAGTCTTTATTATTATATACTGTATACAACTCACCCAAAGCCAGTAAATACCAATCGCCTGCATTGGTGCCGGTAGTTGTATAATTATATACATATTTTGCCGCTGGATTATTCGACAAACTACTATCATACGCTTTTATTGCCGCTGTATTCGCCTTACCGTTAAAGTCTTGTTTGGCTTTACTTAAATCTGTGATATTCGTTATCCCTGGGATATCACTTTCATAACCACCCCAATACATTGTTGAAGGCGAATTTTCCAAGGCTATCGCTGTACGTCTGTCTGCATCAAACACAATTCCTATCGGCGTTTTACCCGATTGAACACCCCCTGAATAACATTTTTTATCTGAATATAAAATATCACCTAACCTACATGTAACTTCAGTTCCGCCGTTGTTATATGCAAAATCTGTCTTATTTTTGCTAGCAAAGTTTATAATTGGTTTTGCTTTGTTTTTAGAAATCTTTCTTCCTGTACTGCTCGCACTGTTTCCAATAGTGAATAAAAATCCATTTCCGCTGTTTTGTTCCGATGATGACCAGTATTTTCCTGACATCTGCGTTCCACCAATTTGGGCCAACGTCGTATTCAAAGTATCTTTGTTGGCCGAGATTGCCTGTAATTCTCCCGCCGCCGGCAAATACCATTGTCCCTGTTCTGTTCCAGTTGTTGAATATGTCAAAACCTTTTTAATCGCCGGATAATTCACTCCTGATTTATCTGCCTCATACATTGCTTTGGTGTTTTTAAACCCTTGCCAATCCGCCGTTGAGGTTGAAACACTGCTTGAGTTTTGTACCCCAGACACATCTTCTGCAACAGCGCCCCATGGCATATTTGCAAATTCATCTTTGGCTATGGCCAAACCATTGGTAGTATCAAACACCACACCGATTGGCGTTTTTGAGACAATCATATTCGCATTACAGCTCATATCCGAATACAAAATATCGCCGATTTTACAGTTGCTATAATCCGGCGTTGAGCTACCACCACCAACATTGCAAAACCAAGCATTTCCCCATGGGCATTTTAACCCACCTTCACACGCTGTAGTTGAGCTATACCCCAAACTAGAACAACTTGGAGTTTGTATACATCCGGCTTCTGCTGTCCCACTCAACAAAGCCAACGCCGAACTCATTAATAAAATCTTTCTCATTTTCTCCTCCGTTATAATAATTAAACTTTTCTCTCTCACCCTTATTCAGAAGCGCAGTAGTCGCAATAATCGGTGCAATTTGTTTTGCAGCCCGAAACGACATATAAATTTGAACATTCCTCAAACGTGCAGACCGTGCACGGCGGACATTCTGTTTCCGTTCCCAAATTCGGGCAAGGCTTGCAACGTGAGCATTTTGTCACACTCCCTGACTTGCAAGTTGTCGCGCCCGTGTCACATCCTAAATTTCCGCAATCCAAAAATCCGGAACAGTCTTTTTCTTTGATGATATATTTTGCCTGATAAGAATTTCCGTTACACTGTATGCATGGCTCGCCAACCGCCTCATATCCGTCAGGAATTGAACCTAAGGTGTATTTGTAATCTGCCGGACATGTGTCGATACAACATTCGGGGTATAAGCCATCCCCGCAAACTTGCCCCGCACCTTTGTACGGAGATTGACACGTTTTATAATCACTTGGACAATCGGGCACACATTTGGCATAGTACCCATCCGCATACATACATTCGCCTTCTCCTTTATATCCATCCGGACAGTTGGTGACGGTATAACCTTCTTTGATGCAATCTTCAGGTCCTTTCTTGTCATATTCGTCCCCACCTCCCGAACCACCGGTTCCACCATTATTGCCGATATCCGAGTTTACAAAGTCCAAACCGGCGCAATCACCCGTGTCCATAATCCAACAGACTTGGGCAACCTTAACCAAAGATTTTTGATTTTTTGAAACTTGTTGTGGAGATAAAGCTCCATTCAAAGATAAATGTGTGTGAAGTGTGTTGAAAAGTGTAACATCTTTGAATATATAATTCATTGAAGAAGAAATATCGGCTTGCGCCGTCTCCGCAACAAACGCGCATACAGACAACGAAGCCAACAAGATAAACTTCCGCTTACTCATGATAATTTCCTTTCAATTACTTTATCTCCACGACTCGTATTATACCACAAGGAAAAAAGTCTGTAAATAGAAATTTTCAAGGATTGACAAGGGTTTCAGCGAATGCTTTGCGCAAAAAAATAAGCTTGCCTTTTCTCTCGTAGAATAAAAAGTTAGTCGCAAATATCTGAAAAATTAAAGTATTGCGAAAACCAAATATCAGCTTTCTTTAAATTTTAAAAAAAGGTTGCATTTTTTCAGAAAAAAACATACCTTAAGCACTGAGTTCATAAGAAGAAAAGAGCATATAAGGATGGACAACAAACAACAAACACCTGAAATTTTGGATGAGAGCGGCGATAAATACAAATATGGCTTCACCACAGACATCGCATCTGAAACCATAAGCAAAGGTTTGAGTGAAGATATCATCCGCCAAATATCATTAAAGAAAGGCGAGCCTGATTGGCTGCTTGAGTTTCGTTTGCAAGCATATCGCTACTGGCAACAGATGAAAGAACCAACCTGGGCCAAACTAAGTTATGATAAGATAGATTATCAGGATTTATATTACTATTCAGCGCCAAAGCAAAAGGTTGCCCCAAAAAGTCTGGCAGAAGTTGACCCAAAATTGCTTTCCACCTATGAAAAATTAGGTATTCCGCTGAAAGAGCAGGAGGTCTTGGCAGGAGTTGTTGCCGTGGATGCCGTGTTCGATTCTGTTTCGGTCGCCACAACCTATAGAGCCAAATTGGCGGAAAAAGGAATTATTTTTTGCTCCATATCAGAAGCCGTAAGAGAACATCCCGATTTGGTTAAACAATATCTTGGTTCAGTTGTACCATACACGGACAATTTTTTTGCCTGCTTAAATTCTGCGGTGTTTACGGATGGGTCGTTTGTTTATATTCCGAGAGGGGTAAAATGCCCGATGGAATTATCAACTTATTTCAGAATTAATGCGCAAAACACCGGCCAGTTTGAAAGAACATTGATTGTGGCCGATGAAGAGAGTTATGTTTCTTATCTGGAGGGATGCACGGCACCGCAAAGAGACGAAAACCAACTTCATGCAGCGATTGTAGAGATTGTTGTGCTAAAAAATGCCGAGGTCAAATATTCCACAGTGCAAAATTGGTATCCCGGAGATAAGAACGGCAAGGGCGGTGTTTATAACTTTGTAACCAAACGCGCAGCTTGCAGAGGAGAAAATTCAAAAATTTCGTGGACACAGGTTGAAACCGGTTCGGCGGTAACATGGAAATACCCATCATGCATATTACAAGGGGACAATTCTGTGGGGGAGTTTTATTCTGTTGCATTGACCAATAATTATCAGCAGGCCGACACCGGAACAAAGATGATTCACATCGGCAAAAACACCACATCAAAAATCATCTCCAAGGGTATATCGGCCGGACATTCCGACCAAACATACCGTGGCTTAGTGAGAGTCAGCCCCAATGCAGATAATGCGCGCAATTATTCGCAGTGTGACAGCTTGTTGATAGGTAAAAATTGTGGCTCGCACACGGTGCCTTATATTGAAAATCGTAACAAAAGCGCCATTTTGGAGCATGAGGCCACCACCTCAAAGATTAGTGATGAACAATTATTTTATTGCCAACAACGCGGCCTTGATGAAGAAACCGCCGTCAGTTTGATAGTCAACGGTTTTTGCAAAGAGGTCATGCAGCATTTGCCGTTAGAATTTGCAATAGAGGCGGCAAAATTAATTAACATCAGTTTGGAAGGCAGCGTCGGCTAGAAAAGGAAAGAAAATGAGCAAAACACCATTACTGGAAATTGAAGATTTATGCGCCCGCGTGGCAGATAAAGAAATCGTAAAAGATTTTAGCCTAACAATAAATGAGGGTGAAGTCCATGCGATAATGGGCCCCAACGGAGCAGGAAAGTCAACTCTATCTTATGTTTTGTGCGGCAAACCTGGCTATGAAGTCACTTCAGGCAGTGTGCGCTTTAAGGGCAAAGATTTACTGTCCATGTCGGTTGAGGAAAGAGCCAGAGAAGGCTTGTTTTTGATTATGCAGTATCCGGTAGAAATACAAGGTGTCCCTGTAACCACTTTTTTGAAACACGCGGTCAATGCTGTGCGCAAACATCAAAATTTGCCGGAGTTGGATACCATGGAGTTTATTAAAACCGTTCGTGAAGAGGGCAAAAAGCTTGGCATTACGCCGGATATGCTCAAGCGTCCGATAAATGTCGGCTTTTCGGGCGGAGAGAAAAAACGCCTTGAAACTTTGCAGTTGGCCATATTAAAGCCCAGCTTGGCCATTTTGGATGAGGCGGATTCCGGACTGGATATTGACGCCTTAAAAGTCGTTGCGGAAGGAATTAATGCGGAGAGAAACGAGCATAACGCGCTTTTGGTCATTACCCATTACCAAAGATTATTAAATTATATCGAGCCGGACTACGTTCATATTTATGCCGATGGCCACATTGTCAAATCAGGTGATAAAAATTTGGCCATAGAGTTGGAAAAGAATGGTTACGCCGCATTTGTGAAAGAGCAATAAGATGTCAGGTTTGTTGCAAAAGAACATAGATTTGGCAGGCAGCAATATTCCGTGGCTTGAAGGCTTGCGGGATAAAGGGCGTGAGGCGTTTATTTTGCCAACGGCCAAAACTGAGGCTTGGAAATACACCAAATTAAGAGATTTATCGGCAGATGACTTTGTCTTGTCCGGCACGGATGAAGATAAGAGCCATGGTGAGGAGCATTGCACTTGCGGGCAAGGAGAGTGCCATTGCCACCATCATCATGAACCGCAAACAAACCTGCCTTTTGCCGGCTATGAAATCCATTTTGAAAACGGCATTCTTCAGACTTTGGCGTTTGACTTGCCCAAAGGGGTGATGATAAAACCGTTGATGGAAGCTGTTTTTGACGGCGATGATGTTAAAAAATATCTTGGCAAAGACATCGATTTGGCATCATATCCGTTTGCGGCCTTAAACACGGCCTATTTGGAAGAAGGCGTTTATATTGAGATAGAAGAGGGAGTAATTCTTTCAAAACCAATAATTTTAATAAATCATACGCATTCTTGCCACCAAAACATCATGGCTTATTTGCGCAATGTTATTGTGCTTGAAAACGACGCTAAAGCCACAATCATTGAAGACTTTGAATACACGGGGGAAGAAAAATCTCGTTATTTTAATAATATTGTTAATGAAATATATATCAACAAACAAGCCAAATTAGAACATTATAAATTACAAAATGAGGCTTATAAGGCGGTGCATATATCATTAAGCAGCGTAAGAGTAAGAGAAGGCGGATTTTATGAAAGTTTTTGCTGTCAAAAAGGGGCAAATTTAGCGAGAAACGAAACTAAAATCAGCTTAAAGGAGGAGCATGCCGAAGCGGTGGTTAATGCTGTATATCTGATGAACGGCTGGGCAACCATTGACACCACAACGGATATTGAGCACTTGTCGCCAAACACCAAATCACAACAGTTGGTAAAAGGTGTTGTAGGCGGCAATGCCAAAGGAGTCTTTCAAGGGAAAATACATATCGCCCCCAATGCCGTTAAAACAGAAGGACGCCAGTTGCACAAAGCTTTATTGCTGAGTGATGATGCTGAGATAGATTGCAAGCCCGAGCTTGAAATATACGCGGATGATGTCAAATGCTCTCATGGCGCGGCCAGCGGAGAACTAGATAAAGAGCAGTTGTTTTATATGCGCTCCCGCGGCATAGGCGAAGAGGAGGCCAAACGTATTTTGGTTGAGGCTTATTTAAATGATGTGATAAATCAAATCAGCCAAGAAGACATCAAAACGTGGATGCTAAGCCAAGCCACCATCAATCAGGAAGAAAAATAAATGTTGGACATAGCAAAAATAAGAGCCGATTTTCCGGAATTATCAATCAAGATAAACGGCAAAAGAAACACCTTTTTAGACACGGCGGCCTCAGCGCAAAAGCCCAAATGCGTGATAAACAATATGGTAGAAACGCTCACCCATAAATACGCCAATGTCCATCGTGGCTCATATGAATTGTCTGAACAGTTAACGTATGAATATGAACAGGCGCGCAAACAGGTTGCCAAATTCATAAATGCCAAAAGCGAAAAAGAAATTGTGTTTACGCGCAATGCAACCGAGAGCATAAATCTGGTTGCAGCCACATACGGCCGTTCAAAGTTAAAATCAGGGGATGAGATATTAATATCCGAGGCCGAACATCATGCCAACTTAATTCCGTGGCAAATGATAGCGGAAGAAAAATCTCTTAAGCTGAAAGTATTCAAGATAAATGATGACGGCAGCTTTAACAAAAAAGAGTTTTTATCAGCTTTGAGTGACAAAACTAAACTCGTGGCCGTAACAGCAATGTCAAATGTTTTGGGAACAATTTTTCCGATTGCCGAAATCACAAAATCGGCGCACCAAACAGGGGCAAAAGTTTTGGTAGACGCTTGCCAATATGCGGTGCATTCGCCGATTGATGTTCAAAACTGGGACTGCGATTTTGTCGCCTTTTCGGGACACAAAATTTATGGCCCGACCGGAATTGGGGTTTTGTTTGGCAAGTACGACTTGCTGTGCGAGATGCCGCCATATCAAACCGGTGGAGAGATGATAGACACCGTCACCTACGAAAAAACAAGCTTTGCCTTGCCACCTGCAAGGTTTGAAGCCGGAACGCCGGCCATTGTTGAGGCATTGGGTATGGCAGAAGCCCTGCGCTATGTTGAATCTTTGGGCTGGGACAATATCATCAGCCATGAACAAAGCTTAACAGAATATACAAGAAAAGCGTTAGATAACATCAAAGGCTTGACCCAAGTCGGTACGGCAAAAGAGAAAGGCGGTGTTTTTTCTTTTGTGGTGGATAATATACACCCACAGGATTTGGCTTTTATTTTGAGTAGGGAAGGCGTATCGATTCGAACCGGCCACCATTGCGCCGAACCTTTGGTTCACCGTATGGGATATGAAACCGTGGCACGCGCAAGTTTGGGCGTCTATTCCGATAAAGAAGACATTGACATTCTGGTTAAAAGCATCGAAAAAGCCAAAACCTTTTTCTAAAAAGTGTAATCAACAAACTCTGGCAGCAGTAAGCAAATCAATGGATTTCGGTTTGGCTTTGGCAATAGCTTTAGCACATTCTTTAAGAGTAGAGCCGGTTGTGAGCACATCATCCACGAGAAGCACGCGTTTTCCCTGAAAAGCTTTGATTGACTTGATAGAAAAAGCACCTTTAACATTTTTAACCCGCACATGACCGGAAAATTCCACTTGCGGGCGTGTTTTTCGGTGTCGGATAAGATGCGTTAAGTCAACCGGAATTCCCGTAAGTTTGGATAATTCAACCGCAAGCATTGCCGCCTGATTATATTTACGTTTCACCAATCTGGAATAGTGCAAGGGAACAGGTACAATCACATCAACGCCTTTGTTCCAAATATCATCCCCTGCCCGAAACATCCATTTTGCCAAGATTTTGGCATCATCAGTACAGTCATGAAATTTGAAAGAAAGAATTAGGTTTTTAGATTCTTCTTGATATTTGTAAGCCGATCGGCATAACCGAAACCAAGGCTTTTTGTCTTTGGCACAAGTTGCACACAGCATACGGGAAGAATTTTTTCCAATCTGATAAACATCATCAAACGGATGCCCGCAATGCGAGCAATAAGGCTGAGTAATAAAATCAAATTTGTTGTAGCAATCGGAACAGAGCGTGTCATCATCTTCAACAATTGCACCGCAAAGCTTGCACCTTGGTGGAAGTAAAAGATTGAGAATATTTTTAAGAATTTTAAGCATCTTTGTTAGGAAACAGCGTCAACAACACATCATGAATTTGGTTAATTTCATCCACGACAATCATTCCGGCGTTTTGCAAAATTTCTTTTTTGTTTTGAACAGACTTCTTCCCACCGGAAATAATATCACCGGCATAGCCCATTTTTTGAGCCATAACACCTGCGCTTCCGGCCACAAAAGTCACAACCGGTTTTGGAGAAGATAATTTTTTATAAAATTCAGCAGCTTCTTCTTCAAAAGCGCCCCCCATTTGCCCAATAAGCACAATAGCATCGGTTTTATCATCATGCATAAATTTATCCAAAATGAGCGGAAAGTTTGTGCCGATAACCATGTCATCGCCCAAGCCGATAACGGTGCTTTGACCGAGATTTGCGCGGTTTGTTTCCAACACTGCTTCATAGGTAAGCGTAGACGAGCGCGAAACGATACCGATTCTTCCTTTTTGATGAATATTTTCAGGAAAAATTCCCAAACGAGCTTCATCAGGAGTAATCAAGCCTGGGGTGTTTGGACCGATTAACACCGTTTTACTGGCAAGCAAGGCGCGTCTGATTTCCAACATATCAAGGGTCGGCACGCTGTCAGTAATGGCGACGCACAAGTCAAGTTGAGCATCAACAGCTTCTAATACGGCACTTTTGAATGATTTTGCCGGCACAAAAATAACCGAGGCGTTGGCACCTGTTGCTTTAACCGCTTCTTTTACGGTATTAAAAACCGGAATACCCAAATGCGTGGTACCTCCCTTTCCGGGGGTAACACCGGCCACAATATTTGTCCCGTAATCCAAAGAACGCTTAACATGAAAAGAGGCCTGCGTACCGGTAATACCTTGAACCAAAATTTTAGAATTTTTATCGGCTAAAATAGACATTACATAGCCTCCTTCATGGCAGAAGTGAGCATATCAACGGATTCTTCCATAGTTTTTGCAATAATAATCGGTAATTTAGAATTTTGCAAAATTTCCATAGCTTCGTCCTTGTTAGTACCCTCAAAGCGCACAACAAGCGGAACATTAACACCGACTTCGGAAGCCGCCGCCACAATACCTTCGGCAATCAGGTTACAACGTAAAAAACCGCCGAGAATATTAATCAAAATTCCCTCAACTCTGGGATTTGTCATAATAATTTTGATACCGGCCGCGATTTTATCTTTATCAACGCCGCCCTTCACATTGAGTGCACAAACCATATCCACTCCGTTAGATTTGAGCATATCCATGGCTGCCAGAGTAATTCCATCGCCGTTCACAATGCACCCGACATTTCCATTATCAAAATCATTATATTTGAAGCCGAATTTTTTTGCTTTAAGCGCCCGATCTTCTTCTTCATAATCATCTTGGAGTTTCAAAAGCTCGGGATGCCTGAATGCAGCATTATCATCAAAAGACATTTTGGCATCCAAGGCAAAAATCTGCCCTCTGCGGTTAACTCCGGCCGGATTAATTTCAATCATAGAGGCATCCGTTTGAACAAAGGCTTTAAGCATACCGGTGACCAACTTTTTAAGTCCGGTCACATAATTTTCAGATAAGCCCAAAAAAGCGCAGGCAGACCTGATTTGGCTTTTATGAACACCTTTTTTCAAATCGACAGGTATTTTCAAAACCGCATCAGGATTCTGCTCAGCTCTTTCCACAATATTTTGCGAACCGGAAACAAAAGGCGCAATGAGCAAAGTCAGCGTTGCGCTGATGCGTTTAATAACAAGGCCGATATAAAACTTGGTCCAAACATTTTTATAAGCCTCAACATAAATACGACTAACCACTCTGCCTTTGGGACCAGTTTGCGTCGTGACCAAAGTTGCCCCCAGCATTTGAGAGGCTTGGTTAAGGATATCGCGCTTGCGGTAGATAAGACGAATTCCCCCATCTTTACCGGCTCTTTTTTCTAAGAAATGACCTTTTTCTCTGGCGCCGGATTGAATCTGGGCTTTAAGCATCCAAGGACCGCGTGCCGAAATTTCAGCCGCAGCATTTTTAGCCTCAAGAGGTGTATAAGCAATCTTTCCTTCCGGAATAAGAATACCATATTGAGCTAAAATTTTCTTTGCTTGATACTCATGAATATTCATAACCGCTTATCCCAAAGTTTGTGCATAATATTTAATTTTATCAAGCATAGCCTGCAAGCCGTTGCGCCGACTGGGGCTTAAATGTTCTTGTAATCCGATGTGAGAAAAAGCATCATCTATATCAAGATTTAAGATTTCATCGGCGGTTTTTCCGGAGAAGATCGCCACCACAATGGCAATAAGCCCTTTAACGATTGCGGCGTCGCTGTCACCCAAAAAATAAAGATGTTTAACGCCGTTTTCCACTTTAACTTCCGGCACAATCCACACCTGAGACTGACATCCCGTAATTTTCCATTGGGGTGTATGCAACTCAAACGGAAAGTTAACGTTTTTTTCGCCGAGCTCAATCAAGTAGCGATATTTATCTTCCCAGTCGTCAAGCATTTCAAAATTATCTTGTAGTTCTTGAATGTCCATAGCCATACACCAAAATACAAAAAACAATAAAAAGATTATAAACCAAAAAAGACCGCTGTCAATTTCAAGCCATAATTTTTTGCTTATAAATTTTTGCCTCTTGAGTTAACCGCATATAAATTTCCGAAGCAAAATCTTCATTTTGAACAGCCATACGTTCAGGATGCCATTGCACACCGAGAGCAAAACTTTTGTGGTTTATGAGTTCAATCGCCTCAATCACGCCGTCTGTTGCTTTTGCGGAGACAATCATTTTGCCCTCAGGAATAGTTTCAATAGCTTCACTGTGGCGAGAGTTGACTTTGACGCGCAAGGCATCATCGGCTATATCGGCCAAAATAGTTTTGGGCTCAATAATAATGGAGTGGGCATAGTGATTGGCATCAATATGGCGGTGGTCGATATCTGATTTTTTGATTTTGCGACATAACTTAGCGCCATAAAAACCGGCCAACATCTGCATACCGCCGCAAATTCCCAAAATCGGCATAGCCTTTTTTTCTGCAATCTGAATAAGAGAGATATAAGCACCGGTGCGCTTAGTAGGCAGTTCATCATCAGGAGAGGGCTTAACATACCATTCTGACGGTGTCGGGAAAAAACCACCCACCAGTAAAATCCCGTGAATGTCATGGCATTGAGCCTCAATATTGTCATAATGAATGAGCTTGATTCTGGCTCCCGTCATCAAAACGGCTTGTAGATAAGGTTCATCAATGGCATAAGCCTTTTTTTCACGTCCAAGCAAAATCCCAATCCAAGGCGCATCAGGGGTTGGAGTGTTGCCTCTGCGCAAAGTATTGAGGTCATCGGGTTTGATTTTGAGTTCAACATCATCCATAGAGTTAGGCAGCTTGTCATCAGAAATAAGATAAGTTGCACAAGAATTTCCCTCAACCAACGTTCTTTCCAAAAACAACACATCTCTCATTGGCAAATTTCCTTTTGTGAATAGGTAGGTTACAAAAAATCAATCATAGCGCGCGCCTCGTCCGAGAGTTTATCCAGAGACCACGCCGGCTCCCAAACAATTTTTACCTCAACATTTCCAACCCCTTTAAGAGCAGAAACGGCATCGGCGGCTTGTTGCGGCAAAACACCCGCGGCCGGACACCCCGGAGCGGTAAGCGTCATCTCAATAAACACATCACCGTTGTCTTTAATGTCGATATTATAGATTAAGCCCATATCATAGATATTAATCATAATTTCGGGGTCGCACACGGTTTTAAGCGCGATAATCACATCATCTTTGGTGGCAGTGGGTTCATCATCAGGTTTGTCTTTACCGGCATAAGCAATATATTCTTTGCTCAAATCCAAAGAATTGTCTTGCATAGCCAAAGCGGCCAATAATTGCTGTTCCGTATCGTCCGATTGTGTGTCACTCATGTTTGTATACCCAATAAAAATTAGTCAGGATCTTTAATGCGTTCAATATCAGCGCCGACACCTTTAAGTTTTTCTTCCAGATGTTCATATCCGCGGTCAAGGTGATAAACACGGTTAACAATCGTTTCACCTTCAGCCACTAATCCCGCCAAAATAAGGGCAAAAGACGCGCGCAAATCCGTAGCCATCACCGGAGCACCATAGAGCTTGTCCACACCGCGGACAATAGCGGAAGCATGCCCGTGAACATTAATATTTGCGCCCATACGGAGGAGCTCAGGAATATGCATAAACCTGTTTTCAAAAATTGTTTCGGTAATCATACTAGCCCCGTTAGCCGTGAGCATCAAGGCCAAAAATTGCGCTTGCAAGTCAGTAGGAAACCCGGGGTAATAATCAGTCATAATATCTTGCCCCCACAAAACTTTGTCGCGAGCATCAACAACGATGGAGTTTGGCTTTTCCTCGACATCCACGCCCATATCGCGCAAAACTTTAATCGGTGTTTGGAGTGTGGCAGCTTGTGCATTAATAAGTTCGATTCTCCCACGGGTAATAGCGGCCGCCACGGCATAAGAACCGGCTTCAATGCGGTCGGGAATAACTTTGTGCTGAGCCCCATGGAGCTTTTCCACGCCTTGAATGGTTAAAACAGAAGTGTCTTTTCCTTCGATTTTTGCGCCCATAGCATTGAGCAAGTCGATAAGGTCGCCGATTTCGGGTTCTTTGGCTGCATTTTCAATAACGGTAGTCCCTTCGGCCAAAGTTGCCGCCATAAGAATATTGCAGGTAGCACCGACAGAGGCAACACGAAAAATGATATGAGCTCCTTTAAGCCGGCCCTCAATATCACCATAAACATAACCTTGTTTAATTTCAATTTTAACGCCCATTTGTTCTAAAGCGGATAGATGAATATCCATCGGACGCGCGCCAATAGCACATCCCCCCGGCAGAGAGAGCTCAATATGCCCCTTGCGTGCCAACAATGGTCCCAAAACATAGTAGGAAGCGCGCATTTTGCGCACAAAATCATAAGGTGCGATAAGACTTTTGAACTCTTTCGTGCGATAAGAATAGGTTTTGGTAGAGTGCCCGTCCACAAAATCATCAAATTCATCAATATCTGTGCCGAGCTCCCTAAGGAGTGCGTTCATCGCCGTAATGTCTGAGAGCATGGGCATATTGGCCAAAGTGACGGTTTCATCGGTAAGGAGAGAGGCGCAGATAAGGGGCAGGGCGGCGTTTTTGGCCCCACTGATATAAATTTTGCCTTCTAACTTTTTACCGCCTCTGATTTTGATTTTATCCATAATCTGAAAATTCCTTATTATTTTGAGTTATTTGCAGTTTTTTGTGCTTTAAGTTTTTCGCGTTCGGCCTGTTGTTTTTTGCGCTTGGCAAGGTTGCGTTGCAAAGCCTCAGCTTCTTTTTCGATTCTGATTTGTTTGCGCTTTTTCTGCGTGTTTTTTTCGTTTGGCATGATTATACCTTTCATTAATGAAAAAAAGATAAACAAGTATAGCGTAAATAAAATAAAAAGAAACCAAAAAAAAACATCGTTTTAAAAAGCCAAAAGCTCCCAAAAGGGAGCTTGGTTTTAGTGAATATAAAAAAATGCCTCACCACCGGTTTTGAAAGATAATTCCATTGAAACATAAAAATATTCCAAGTCGGAAGGTGTCATCGCCCGAACAAAAGCGCCATTTTCTTGCTGAGAACAGGGCAAATCATGCTTTTTCCGCCAGAGAAATTCCGCTTCAGAAATAAAGGTATAGTCATCTGTTTTTGACCAACCGATAACAGGAATTTTCATCGTTTGCCTAACTTCGGGGGCAACACCTTCAAGCAGCCGCTTGGCCAAGAGCAAAAGTTTGGGAAAGTTTTTACTTTGCTGCTCCAAATAAACCACAAGCTTTGCATAATGAGCTTTAGAAGTGTGTAAGACAATGTCAACTAAACGAGAAAAACATTCATCTTGAAGATTTTCCAACAACCAGCAAACCGCAATAAAACCATCCACAAATTTTATGGTTTCATCATAAGATAAATCAGACTGAGTTTTCGCCGCTTGCAACCAATCCAAATATTGCTGAGGGCAAAATTCTTTTGTATCCATAATAAATAAATTAAATAATTAATAACTGTACAAAATTTACAAAAATAAAATCGCTAAGTCAATATATTTTTTGCATAAAAAACAAGCTTCTGCCCGATAAGGCAAAAGCTTGCAATTTTTTACTACGCACAGCAGACAAGATGTTGCCGCTGAGGTGCGTAATCTTCCTGAGGTACTGCGCAGTCAATCACAATGTCCGGAAGATTAAATTTTTTAATAATTTTTTTTGCCGCTAAGGCAGTGCTGGCGTATCTTGGCATTTCAATAACAAGATTTTTGTACGCTTCAGCCGCTTCTTTTAGGTTTTCGCCAAAGCCACAAATCGCGGCCAAGTCAGCAATGTTTTGCGCCGCCGACTTATGTAAGTCATACTTAAATACCTCAGCATAGCACAAATTTCTTGACACCTTGAGCGTGGTTGCGCCATAACTCACGCCTTCAATCAAAAAACCGGAGATAAGACATAACATCTCCGCAGCGGAAATTTTAAATTTCTTTGTCATAATATATAGATTTAATTATATTTCATTGAGAATGAATATATCACAAATCCCAACCCCTTGCAAGCGTTTTTTTTGTCAAAATAAGACAATAATACCAAAAGGCTTGACAGAATATGGTACATTATAAAAAACAAACAATAAAAATATTTCACAAATTAAGCTACTTTAATCCCGCATTTTTGCATATTTTCTTGCGCGATTTTAATAATTCTATTTTCAAGCTCGCTTAAAATAGGCTCTTCCATTTTGGCAATTTGCGGCTTGTGGGTCGTTGCCACCATATAATAAACATAGCCGTTTTCATATTCGCCCCAATAGCGAACATCCCCGTTATTATAAAGATTAGCTTGCCAGTTTGCATCCAACTTATCTAAAGTCCAAACCACTTTTGCCTCAAAAGTCTCTTTTGTTTCATATTCATCAAAAGCATTATAAAGAGCATTGTTAAAAGGTGCAGGGAGCGTAGCTCTAAAATAACGTATAGCTTCCCATTCACTTTGAATTTTTTCCAGCTTGAGTGCGGCATTATTATAAAGCAAAGCCAGAGGAATATCCCCACATCTGGCCTCAACCACATCATGCGCCAAAATCATCGGATAAATATGTTCCGCATCAACACTTTTTTTCAAAAGAGGAGAGATAAGCATCGCCCACCACAACATCTTAGCAATATGGAGAGCATCCGTTTCTTTTCCGCCGGTTGATTTTAGGTTATCACGTTCAATTTGGCACAAATCATCAACCACCATCAAAAAGTCCAGCAAACTTTCAGTAAAAGGCAAAACATCTTTTTTTTGCTTAGAAACCCCGTTGAACAAGGCGTTATAAATATCCGCCACAAAAGGCTCATTAACTTTTTCAATCAAGGGTTCTGAACAAAATTCTTTGTCTATTTTGCTCTTTTTAAAACTGGGCTTGCAAAATTCCATATACCGGCTGAGCCAATGCACCAAAACTCTGGCTAACTTGCTCGCCCCGCTTTTAAGGGTAACCGCCTCAAAGGTCGCTTCAGATAAAAAAACTTTCACCTCTTCAGGCAATTGAAGCTGCTCGATATTCGCCTTGATTTTCTCAATTTCCGGAGCAGAGGCACCTTTAATCTGATGATAATCAAAAAATTTCTCATCATAAAAAGCCGCACCGCACAAACAAAGTTGTATCAACTTGCCAAGAGAAGTTTTTCCCTTAAGATAAGGCGACACCATAAAACACAAAAAACACAGTTTCAACAATCTGGAAGCTTTTGTTTCAGGAACTTTTTTATAATTGGCAATTCTAATTTTCTGAGCCAATGTTTTTTCCTGCCCATTCATAAAATCCAAAATCATAGAAACCGTGTTATTCATGAATATCCTACAAAGATGTTAATTAAGCATTTTTACCGATTTTAGTTTTGCCGCCCAAATAAGGCTGTAGCTTAGCCGGAATATTAACTGTTCCGTCCTCATTTTGATGACATTCAATAAACGGCACTAAAGCACGCGGCGTAGCAATACCGGTGTTGTTGAGCGTATGAACAAATTTCACTTTGCCGTCGGCATTGTCACGATATCTCAAGTTTGTGCGGCGAGCTTGCCATTCGGTAATATTAGAGCAAGAATGTGTTTCGCGATAACAATTTTGAGAGGGCACCCAAGCCTCCAAATCATATTGACGATATTTAGGAGCGCCCATATCACCGGTGCAAATATCCAACACTTGATAAGGCAGTTCCAAATCCTGCAAAACTTCCTCAGAAATTTTGAGCAAAGTTTGGTGCCATTTTTCACTTTCTTTAATATCGTTTTTGCAAATAACAAATTGTTCCGTTTTCATAAACTGATGAACACGGACCAAACCTCTGGTGTCTTTACCGGCGGCACCGGCCTCACGACGGAAACAAGAAGAAAATCCGGCATAAAGAATAGGCAACTCGTTTTCCGGAATAATTTCATCAGCACGCAGAGAGTTCAAAATGAGCTCAGCCGTGCCGGAAAGATACAAATCATCAGCCGGCATATAATAAATTTCATCCCGTGAAAAAGGCAAATACCCCTGTCCGTAAAGCGGTTTTTCTTTAGACAACGCCGGCACGGTAATCACCGTAAATCCATGAGCGCGCAGTTTGTCCAAAACCATCATATGCATAGCGAGCTCCAGCTGAGCCAAATCATTTTTAATAGCATATGTACGAGACCCTGAAACTTTAGTGATTCTCTCCAGTTCAGACCAATCATTAAGTTCCATCAATTCAACATGGTCTCTGGGTTTGAAATTAAAGTGCGGAATTTCACCCACTTTGCGGATAACCTTATTGCCGCTTTCATCTGGCCCGACAGGGCAATCTGGGCTAGGCATATTCGGCATACGCCACATAATTTCATCATATTTCTTTTGTTCAACATCAAGCTTGTCGAGCTCAACTTTGAGTTCTTCGCCAATAGCCTTACTTTTTGCAATAATATTCGGACGCTCTTCCGCAGAGGCAGATTTAATGGAGTTGCTGAGTTTGTTTTTTTCTTCGGACAGGGCTTGGGATGAGGTTTTTAATTTAGCAATATCTTTATAAAGAGCAATCAAAGCATCAACATCAATATCTTTTTGCGTATATCCTTTTTTAGCCATTCCTTCTTTGATGGCCTCAGGATTTTCCATAATATATTTAATATCAAACATTATTTTCTGTCCTAGTCATATTTAATTAAAATAAAAAAACACTCATAACAAAAAGAGAATAGCAACATTGAAAATAAAAACAACAGAAATTTCACATTTCCCGCAAAAAAACTAAAAAAATAACAAAAGAAAAAAAGGATAGCTGTTGATTTTTGTAAAGGAATATTTTATAGTCACGGCGAGTAAAAAAGAACAAGACTAAAAATAAGTTTAGGGGAAAAAATGTTTGAAGGAAAAACAATTTTAACCGGTGTCAAGCCAACCGGCACGCCGCATTTAGGAAACTATTTAGGCGCCATCAAGCCGGCCATCAAATTAGGTCAAGAAGCCATAGCCAACGGCGGCAAACAATATATGTTTATTGCTGATTATCACGCAATAAATGCCGAGAAAAATCCTGAAATTTTATCAGAAAAGCTCAAAGAAATTGCCTGCATTTATTTGGCAGGCGGCTTAGATCCGAATAAATCATACTTTTATCGTCAGTCTGACATCCCCGAAATTCCGGAAATCACCACGATATTATATGCCTATACACCCAAAGGCTTTATGAACAAGGCGCATGCATATAAGGCCGCGGTTGATAAAAACCGTGCCGCAGGAAAACCCGATGATGACGGAATCAATATGGGGCTTTATACCTATCCAACTTTAATGGCGGCAGATATTGTTGCTTATGATACGGATATTGTTCCGGTCGGCAAAGACCAAATTCAACATGTTGAAATAGCAAGAGATATCGCCGGTTCCATAAATGCACATTACAATAAAGAACTCCTGCATTTGCCGGAATATTATGTTGACGAGCATGTAGCTGTTGTCCCCGGAATTGACGGCCGCAAAATGAGTAAATCTTATGGTAATGTGATTCCGTTGTTTGAAGATGATAAGTCGATTAAGAAAGCCATTTTCTCAATCAAGACCGATTCGCGCCCGATGGAAGAGCCCAAAGATCCAGAAGAAATCTTGGTTTACCAAATATATAAGGCCGTTGCCACAGATGCGCAAATCCAAGAAATGGGCGATGGCTTGCGTCAAGGCAAATTAGGCTACGGCCACATCAAAAATATGTTGCTTGATGCCGTAGTTAATGAGATAAAAGACGCCCGCGAAAAATACAACTACTATATGGCGCATTTTTCAGAGGTTGAGGGTATGCTTGAAGAAGGAGCCGCCAAAGCGCGTCCGGTGGCACAAGCCACACTAAAACGCTTGAAAGATGCCGTTTTTGGCAGATAAACCAAGCAAATTTATGCCAGATAAACAAAAGCCCCGTCATCCAAACGGGGCTTAAATCTTATTTAAGAACGGTAATAAAATTAGAGTATCGAACCTGAAAGTCAATGTCTTGCTTGAGGGCAACTTCACGCATAATTTTGTTTTTATAGAGTTCCAAAACAAAATCATCCGGCGTAGCAGTCAAAATTTCGTTTTTTTCATCATAATCCAAGTTAATTCCCAAAAAAGAAGATTGAATATCGCAGTTGCGAATTTGTTCAAAATATTGTTTAGCGATTTTGAACTTGGTCGGTACAGCCACATAGCCGTTTCCGGCTTCTTCATTTTTAAGGCAAGACACAACCGATTCGAGCCGGATATAACTTTCCACCAACAAAGGAAAAAATTCAGCCCGAGGTTCCAAAGGTTTTGGTTCAGCCATAACAAAATCCCATTAACAGAAATTACTTAGCCTCATCAACGGGAGCGGGCGTATATTCATCAAAAGAGATTTTTTTGCCGTCTTGAGTGGAGAGAATAAGATTTTTACCTTTAAGAGTAAAAGAAGTAACGGTAGGTAAAAAGGCAAAATAAGCACTTTCCGCTTTCATCAAAGGTTCAGGAGCGGCCATCATAGTAGAACCGACGGGAGAAAACTTGATAGAAGATTCTTTTTGTTCATAATTTCCGAAATAATTATTCACAGCCATACCGAAGAAACGATTATCTTTGGCATCAAAACGCAAAGTAATTTCGAGTTTTGTTTCAGCGTCAACGGTTTTGAAATTTTTGCCTTTAAGGTCAGTAGATTCTTGAGCACAACCGACTAAAGTAAGAAAAGCGACAAAGAGTGCACAAATTTTATTCATAAACATTCTCCTTCAAAAAAGAAACTAAAACAAGGATAAACGATAAAATAAAATTTGTCAGTTAAAAAAAATAACAAATAATCAAAAAATATACTTGATTTTTAAATTCAGAATTAGTATGTTCAATTCAGATTCGAAGCCGCCGTAGCTCAGTGGTAGAGCACGTCATTGGTAATGACGGGGTCGTAAGTCCGATTCTTATCGGCGGCACCATTTATCAGTTTCAGGCGTTTTGAGTAGTTCATTGAATGGCTTAACTATTGAAAACGCTATATTTTTTCCTTCGGTTTTGCAGTCCGATAATATTAATTTCAAAATGTCTCTTTTTTCAGAAATAATCGGACTTTTTAAGAATTTTCCTACATTTGCAGCTATTTCCGCGATATTTGCTAGTATTTCATCAGTTTCAGCATCAATCTCAAGGTATCTATCCATATCTTTTTGTAGTTTTCCTTTTTCCATTTCAATTTCAGTTTTTAATTCATTATACATTTTTTCATCGCATTTACCTTTCATATAGCCACGAAATAAGTTTTTTGCTTCTTCATCAAGCTCATTTAATTTAATGGTAATGTCTCGTTTGAGATTGGTTGTATTGATATTTTCGGCTTTGAGTTGCTTTTTTACTTCTGCCTTAATATTGTTTAACATAGTGTCACTAATGTTCATAGGTAATGACAATTCTTGTTCAAGCTGTTGTAAGATTTTTGCTTCATTGATTGGTTTTTGTGAACATTTGGAACGTAATTTGTTGCATTTTAAATAATTGTAAGAATGTTTATCGTCTTTTACTTTAGTTTCACAAGTCATTAAACTACCACAACAACCACATCTGACTAAACCTGTAAAAATATATTGTTTATCGCCATAATATAATTTACTTGGTGCTCGTTTTCTTCCCTCCATTGTATCTTGGACAAGTTGAAACAATTCTTTATCTATAAATAAAGGATAAGGATGTTTATAAACTTTGCCTTTTTGCGTGAAATATCCAATGTAAAAAGTGTTTTTCAGTATGTTTTGAACTTGAGCCCGACTAATTGTTTTATTTACACGACACATTTTTGAAGATAATCCTAAGGTTCTGGCTAGATTGGTAATGTCTTGCAAGGTTCGTCCACCTTTGGCATATTCTTCGAAAAGTCTTTTAACCTTTGGTGCTCTCTCTTCATCTATAACAATGTCTGCCGGAGTCGTTTTGGTTTTTGATATATTTAAATATCCTACCGGTGCACAAGATTGCCATTGTCCTGCTTCTCTTTTATATTCCTGACTGCGTAAAACATTGTCTCTTAAAGCTCCGACATACATTTTAGCGGATAAAATTCCCATATCCCAACGTAAAATATCAGATGAATTACTATCTCTATGCAAATAGAAACCTTCTTTATAAAAATGTATTTCTATTCTGCCTTGTTTACGCAAATCGTCTAATTCAACACATTCCTTATATCCTCGTTGCAATCTATCGACACAATTTACAACAATAGCGGTTTTGTGTTTTTGAGATTTTACAAATTCAAGCATTTCATAAAATTTTAGACGACCGCCTCGTGTTGAACTTTCAACAATAGAGAATTTATCAAGAATCTTAAATTTGTGATTGTTACAATAATCAACAACCGTTTTAAGTTGTGCATCAATGGAAGCACCTTTCTTTTGTTCTTCCGATGAAACTCGAGCAAATATAACGGCTTGTTTACATTCTTCATCTGCAATATTTTGATATTTATTCTTTTTAGACATGATATTACTCCTCAAAATTAGTCCGATAATGTTATTATGTCGTGTTATTTTGGGAAAGTACGCATTTATTTTCAGATTCTTGCAATTTTTTCACCAACAAATTACTGATATTTCAAAATGTTAACCTAATTCCCAATTGGAACGAGGTTATAAAAAGTTATTGTCGTTAACGTCACGAAGTTAAAAAAATAACCTCTGCTGAAATTTACAGAGGTTGGGAATATTCAAGTTGATTTGGTGTCGTTGATGTCCGTTAATTGTTTTTCTGATTGCTTTGCATGATAAACAGCCTTTGCTCCTAAATAGAAAAAACGGATTAATTTGTTAGTCATTTCAGTTAATTCATCATCCGTAAAATCGGGATAATAAATCTTTAATTCTTCTTTTATTTCATTAAATGTATCAGTCATAATAATTATATGTCGGGATTGAATAAATATGTAAAACAGGAAACGAAAAAAATTTAATCGTAGCAAAATGTTACCAGAAAGTAGAAAATAAGGGGCTCCCAATAAAGAAAATACACGGCATGATTTAAATAGTTAGTGAGTAAACAACTATTTATGAAAGGAAAATGCTATGTATCAAATCAAAGTCAACGGTATCTTGTTACCTACTATTTATTGGTCCTTATCTGAAGCAATGGATGCTTGTGCAGCTGAAAAAGCAAGAGGCTGTGCTGTGATGACTGAAATTGTTCGCTTATAAGGAGAGATGCGATGTTAAAAGCATTTGAAAATTGGTTGTTAAATAATAATTACAGACCTACCACCGCTTTTGATTATCAAGGGAGAATTGAAAGACTGTGCCGCAAAGAAGGTTATACTCTGTCTCATTTGGTTGAAAATATTGCTTTGATTTTACCTGAATATGAAATTAATGGTAAAAAATCAAGTTATGGTAAAAGAAGCCATACTTCAGTTAGACAAGCATTGAGACGTTTTAAAATGTTTTTGGTATCAAATAAACTCATTGAAAGTGCAAACTAATGACAGATATCAAAACATTAAATGATAACTTTAGAAAGACATTTAGCGGTGGAAGAGTTACATTATCTTGTGGAATATCTGCTAAAAGTCAAAATGAATTAACTGAAATATTAAATCAAGTTAGATGTTTTAATAACTTTACCAAAGCAAACGATCCATACAATGAGCATGATTTTGGAAATTTTTGCTATAAAGGAGAACAAATTTATTGGAAAATTGATTATTATGATAAAAATTATCGATTTTATTCAGAAAATCCATGTAATCCAAATATAACTAACCGAGTTATGACGATTATGCTTGCAGAAGAATATTGATTTAAAAATGGAGGACAACACCTAATAGTGCAGAGGTATGATGTTTTGCTTCATTATAATAAGAAAAATCAAAGTATATTTCATTGTTTTGGGATATTTTATATCCTGCATAAAAATTATACTTGTCAATATAGCCTATATTATTTTTCTTTGTATTAAAATATTTTTCATAGGAATTTATAATTTTGATATTATCTCCTATTCTTGAAATGGTTCCTATTTGTGGTGCAATATAATAATTAGAAAATTTATCATAATGATATCCTATTTTAGGTAGTATATATACAGAAGTTGAAGATATTTTTTTACTGATACCTAAGCCAAACTCAACTACAGGCTTTAATTCAGTATTGTTGTTAAATAAATCATTTTCTAATCCAAATCTGAAATATTTTGATAAACTTTTTGTGGTTTGGTAATCAATGATAGATTCCATCTTTAAAATATCAATTTTATCAAAAATGAACTTTCTCAAGTTATAATCATATCTAAGAGATACATCCAATATTTTGCTTTCTAGGTCTGAAAAATAGGCATTAGAGATATCCTTTAAATCCTGATATACTGGGCTGAAATTGATATTAGTTACCTTATTAGATAAATCTTGTGATACAGATATTCTTGTTGGTTTTGGTGCCTTTCCAACATAATTTAATCCATATCTCAAAATGGATAATTTATGAGATTTTGATGGTTCTATATTAATATTTGATATTTTATTATTATTGTGTAATTCCTGTATATATTCAACAGGAGTCACAAATGGTTTTATATTTTTGGTATCAAAATCAGCATTTGCAACCTTTAAAATATTGATTATAGCAGTATTACAATTATAAAATATAAATCTATATTTTATATTCTTATCCTTAAGCTCCCATAAATGTTTTTTTAAGTATTGCTTTTCTTTATCTGTTAGCTTTAATTTAAACTCCCATAAAGACCTATCTTCATTGTTGATATATTCATTACTCTTTTCTTGGTATGGAGACAATATATACATACCATCAACACCACTTGTTAGAACTCTTGTATAAAAGTTGAATGAATTCATTTTATCAAAAGCAGCAAAATAACTAAAAGAATGAGATTTATTATTACCATCAATTTTCAAAAATGAGTGACCAAGCATTGTTGATGGGCTGATATTATTTTCTGAAGCAAAAATTATTGAAACATCATCAAAGGGAACTTTTTGGTTATATTCTTCATATTCAGAGCATTTATGCTGTGGAATACTTCTTTTATCTAACTCATTATGTTTTAAAATAAAATCAACTCTGGCAGGATATTTGCAGAAAACAGAATCATTATTTATATTCTTATCACTAAAAAGCCCAATGACAGTTGCAACATATTCTGATTTTGGATTTTTATATCCATCAGGAGATAGGAAAAAAGTGCTATCTTCATTTATAGCACTTTTCCCATTATTATAATGCAATAGATTATGCCATTCTAATGAATTAAAAACATTGGAGCTTAATAATTTCTCTTTTATATTATTTGCTTTAGCTTTTTGTAGTAATAATAAGCAAAACAAGCAACTAATTAGTATTGTTTTTAATATTTTCATATGTTTGTAATGCTAAATTATCAATTAAATCATTTTGCATACTGACAGCTTCAGCTAATGGATGTTTAAAAGGGGTTAAAGGCAGTAACAATATTTGTTGCCACATTGTCATAGAATCATTTAGGACAATTTCAGTTTTATGCTTGTTTTTATTGTTAACTAATTGAGCTGTTATGATATTGGTGTCTTTGCTGTAACTAGGAAAAATATATAATGTTGCTCCTGTAAGGACAGACAAAAAGACATTCATATCTCCTCTATCTTCATATTTAATATTTAATGAATATTCTTGACCAGATGAATCTAAAGTTACATTAGAAAACAATCCTGAGGCCTTAAATCTTTCAATAACTTTTGCTTTAATATTGTTTTCGGTAGCTTGATTAGTTATGGTATTACCATTCATATTGACAACAAAATCTAATGATATATTTAGGCTTGGCTTTTTATCAGGCTGGGGGAAAGTGTTGATTGATGAAACTTTACCTTCTCTAAAACCTGCACAACTACATAAAAAAGCCATAACAATACAACAAATTAGCTTTTTCATAAGTTTCTCCTTATTTTACCTTGCAAGAATCTTTCTCTGTAACATTTACAATGACAGATTCATCATATGTCCACATTGAGCCAGAAACAGAGTCTGTTGTAGAACCAAATACTCCACCTAAAATAACATTACCCCAAAACCAAGGATGTAATCTTGATTGAACTATTGTTGTAGATGCATTATTGCATCTTGTTTCTTTAATGTTAACAGTTATATCCATATTATCTGTTTTTACAGGTACAGCTTGAGGAAGAACAATATTTTGTTGTCCTGTTGATGTTGTGATAATAGCATCAGCTTGTTTTCCTGTGCTTGTTGAAATATTAATTGTCTGTCTGCTACCTTTCACTATTGAGGCACAACCAGATAGAAGAGTTACTGTTAAAACTAGAGATATTATTTTTTTCATATGATTAAACTTCCTTTTTTCTTCAATTGCAATTAAAAGAAAACCACCTTTCAAAAGGTGGTCAGGGAGTTCAACAATCATATAGTCTTAAATGATTCCCTTAATCTTTAGTTCCATATTTTTTCAGAGATAGAAATATGGTTCCTGGACATACATTAAAGGCTCCCCAACCATATTTCTATGAATTGGGGATATATTATTGTTACCTATGACAGGTAGATAACAATTGATGATGTTATATCCTAACACCAAAGACTATAAGAGCTGTTGAAAGCCCATACCACAAAGGTATTAAATACAAGTTTTGGCTTGTATCTGTATGTTAAGTTAAACCAAAATATAAAAAAAAGAAAGCAAAAAACTCTCATTTTCTATTATTTTTGATTTACTGAGTTTATTTCTTTTTATAAATGATTAATTAAAATGCTACAAAATGTTTTTTTATTGCAGTTTTGTAATCTATCGAAAAACAGTATTTGTTTGAAGCGATGTTTCATTAATATTATGATTTGTAAATATTAAATTGAAACATGATATTCTTTATAGTTCAACTTATTGTCATCAAGGTCTAAAAGTTATCTTTACCCATAAAATGACATAACGTCACATATTCATCACTTGACATCGATCTTCTTATAATTAGGTTATTCTTATATAAAATATTGTTTTTTAACCCGTGGATACAATCGTTTTATTTTGTATAGGTTTTATTACTTTTATCAAATTCAGTTATCCACGGGTTGTTTATGGAGATATGGGATATAAATTTATAAGATATTTATGAAATTTCAAATAATTAACCTAATTCTCAATCGGAATGAGGTTGTTTTTTATATCATACTAACTTCACAATACAACTTTTGTAAAATTCAGCAGAAGTTAAACATAATAATACCTATTTACAATGTGTTACAACTATTCAAAAAGAATCTGATAAAAATGTATTGTCGTGAATATTGGGATTTGTAAACGGTTAAACTTCCATTATGATATTTTTTTATAATTTAGTTTCTTTGAGGATTAAGATTAAATAAGTCTTCAGAAAAAATCATATGGTCACTATCAAATTTACCATTCCAATATATTTTAATTTCTTTCATACAATAATAAGTAACATTTAATAATTTTGGTTCAATTGGTTTTAAATTCATGCAATATGACGGTAAGTTTTCTCTCATCATTGCTTGAAAAATAGCATCTTGGAGTTCTTGTTCACTAAATCTTCCTCGATTAAATAATATATGAAAATGCCAGTCCGAACTTATTCCATTTTCAGCAAATGCAATAAACCGAAGATGGTGATGCTCCCAATTGTTCATCAAACTCTTTTCAAATGCTTTCATAATGTTTCTTAAATGACTAATTGAGTTATATAAATCTTTAGTTTTCTTGTTTTCTGGTAGTTGTACGGTTAAAAAATGAGTCGGTTTATATTCTTTAGCAATCCATTTATTTAATCTTTTTTTTATCGTGGAAGAATTTGTTGCTTTTTTTCCATGAGACACAGATTTTATGATATTACACATTTTTTGACTGTAGGAATCAGTATTTTTATTTGGTATAGGTTCGATTGCTTTTATATCATTTTGTAGTTCATGGGTTGTTTTAGGCTTGTTTATGTGAGTGTTTTGGTTAAGATTTCCATTATTATCACATCTGGAGATATAAAAGAGTATATTAACTATTTTCTGTATATAGTTTATTTTATTTTGCTTGAGTTTTTCATTATAAATACTCTTAAATTTATTATAAAAACCATTTAATAAAGAAGAATTAACTAAATAATCCTTAAAAGAAATACCATATTCAACAAGAAAAGGACTCAATTTTACTTTATCAATAACAGAAATTAATCCATATCTTCTTATAATACCTAAGACATATACATAATCATCAATACATCTTGTTGCATGACTTATTGACAATTTTAACATCTTGTTTTCTGTCATTATCTCTTGCAACCATACTCTTTCATATTTGTATTTATTCATTTTTATTATCCAATTAGTATTTATTTAAGTTATTAATTTTATTTATTTTTTTAATAATAATTAAGTTATTTTTTTGATATAAAAATAACAAAGGACGCCTGAATAAAAGCTTCCTCGTATCCCGAACTGATGAAACAGTTATACCAAGATTATGGTGGATTTTGGTAATCGGTTTATAATGATACATTTAAATAGAATTGTTTTTTTCACAAAATCTAATGATAAAATTTCTTAAAGATAAAAATTTTTTGGTTTTACATTTTTGTTTTCCATGACATTATACATATAAAATCACATAAAAATAATGAGTTAACTTCATTCCAAATAAGAATTAGGTTGTTGGATTATTTTATAAAAAAAGTTATTGTCGTTAACGTCACGAACTTTTAACATCCGAATGTCAAAGGTTGAAATCATTAAATGACATTGATGTCGGTTAATCAACTTTTGTAAAAATTTGCAGAAGTCTATTTGAAAAATAAAAATCAAAGAAGCTCTCTCACACGTAAAGGCCTTGACTAAAATTCGCTTAACAAAAAAACTAATCTTATCCAGTATGGAACGGCATAGTATGGCAGTATGGTATCCATGGAGAGTGTAGATGTCGGGCACCCTTTATGGCGGTGGAGCTATCCCGTTATGCTTATGCCAACCCGATATTAAAATAAAGAGACAAAGACGGTTAAATCCTTGCCTCTCTATGTGTCTGCGCTATACAGTTTTCGAACTCCAAAATTATATTGTCGTGTTATTTGCCAAATCGGAGCGGTAAAAACTCAACCTGTGCGTAAGTTTAACAATCTACATAAGATTAATATTTAGTTAGACGTTAAAAACTTAGGAAGTTTACCGCACTCTTTTTTTATAATTTTATCGAATTCATCATTAGAATATTCTGTATTTTCATTTGAATGGATATTTATAAAATATTTCATAAACTGATCTGCATAGCAACTACAAAATTTAGGGTCTTCTGTACCGCTAGCCTTAGAATCATATAAGCAAGCCTCATACATTCTATTATGTTTATCTTCTAAACGATCTAAAATATCTTCTTCTGTTTCTGGGGCATTTTGATATTCAAATTTGATAACAGGAACAGTTTTAAGAGTATTCTGAGTATTAGTATATTTATAAACGCCGTTTTGGACAGCACATTTATTGGAAGGAACTTCTACAATCATATTATCATAATAATCTATTCCAGGTTGCCAATCTATGTATACTAATTGATTAAATGACGAACAACCATCTAAAAATGTGCATTCATAAGCTAAAGCTCCACCATCATTTAAAGCCTGAAGGACCTCAAATTTTCTAGTACTAATACAATTTTTGTTGTCACTAAATACAGTTATAGTTGCACATCCTGTCAATAAAACAGATAAAAACAGACAAATTTTCTTCATAGTAACCTCTCTTTTTAGATATACTATAAAAATAACTTTTAATTTTCAAATATATTCTTTCATTTCAAACATATCAATTTTCCTACTCAAAGTCTTAAAATCATCATAGAAATTAGTCCGATATTTGCACAATATCGCGCACCATTTATCAGTTTCAGGCGTTTTTAGTAGTTCATCGAATGGCTTAACTATTGAAAACGCTATATTTTTTCCTTCAGTTTTGCAGTCCGATAATATTAATTTCAAAATGTCTCTTTTTTCAGAAATAATCGGACTTTTTAAGAATTTTCCAACATTTGCAGCTACTTCAGCGATATGCTTATAATCTGTTCACCAAGCTCAATGCTCATTTTTGCCACCTACCCGTTTTGGACATTACTTCGTAAGTGCATGGTTTTCCGGATACAAAAAGGGATTGGAAAATTGCTTTCCAATCCCTAAACTTTTTACTAACCATGCGGATCAAAATATTCATCGCTACATGTTGGAACACGTGTTGCAATCTTATCAAAATCCGAGGTTATATCAATACCGCGAAGATACAAGAGCAAAAGGACAAAGCCAAATATACCGATATAAATCCAGGCAGTTTTGTCAACTCTTTTATTTACAATTTCTGCAAAGACTTCCGGCTGTGAAGCATTGCGAAAACCGGAATCCGAATCAATAAAATAATATTTATCGCCAAAGCTATAAATGTAATAGCTCTTTCCGGCTTTAACAGCGATTCCCGAACCACTGATTTTTCCTTGAGGATAATTCTGTCCGGAAATGGTAACGAGTTGTGCGGTAGCTTTATCTACTTTCTTATAACCATCGTATTCAACCGAAGGGGCAAAAAGACTCACAACCGACGTACCAAACAAAGCAAGAGCCATACATCGTACCGTACATACAATAGTCCACCACCCAATCCCTTCATCGTCACCTTTTTCAAGTAACCAGACTAAGATAAGAGATAGAACGAAGCCTGCTGCAAGAGACAAACCAATAACTCTCCAGTAAATTCCGCCCGCTCCTTGATAGGAAAAAGATAACTTTCTGATTAAAGAGAGAGCCTGAAAACAATCGCTTTTTGAAAGAAAAACTTCTTCACTGTTAGAATAAACGCCGACAGAATCTCCAACATGTAACTCTTCGCCGGAAAGCCAATCTTCAACGCCGCCATCAATCAGATAGCTGTTTCCATTAATGACAACGCTTTTCGAATTTTCAATTCTTTCAATTCTTCCGCTGTTTTCCAAATGAAAATTGCCTTTTATTCCACGGCAGGAACTCAAGGTGAGTACAGCAAACAATAAAAATAGTAAATTTTTCATAATAAATAATGCTTAGATTAATAATACAATTTGCTAAACATAATACAAAAAAACGCAATTTTGTCAAGAAAAAATTACTAAGGACATGTTAAATCTATTTTCCGGTTTCAGCGGCAGGCTTTATAATTTTCCCAATGCTACCGTCGGATTAATGTTTTATTAACAAGGGGAGGATTATTATGCTTTCATCAATAAATTTAGTATTCAAAGTGTCTTGCAAACAAAAGGATTAAATATGGAAATAATTTTTGATGAAAATGAAGGCAATATTTTTTGCGGGGAAAGTTATCCTATTTATTCCCTCAAAACCCCGGATAAAATAGATTTTAAAAGCGTTCTGCAGGATGTCAGAAAACTAATTAAGGCCAACAGCAAAAATAAAGTTATTCTGATTAAACCGGAAAAAGAAAATAAATATTTTCTATTATTTGCCGCCCTTATGGGAGTTGAAGGATGTGATGATACCTGCTATCCGCTGCAAGCCGTTTTTAAAGTTCACGATTTTAAACAAGCCACGATTTCTTATCGTCCTTATTTTTTCTTCGGTATCGCTGCAATTTATATTTTACGTCTGCTGCAAATGAATAGCGACACCATGTATAAAGACATTCGGACTTTAGGATATCTGGGGTTGGATATTCAAACCGATTATCTTAACAACACCATTTCTTTGCATTTGCCGAATCCGGGAAAAAAATATCAATTTCAGGTTGCCAGTCTTCATAATACCGTTATCTTGTCCAGTTTTATTAAGATGCTGTCGCTCTTAAAATCAGATATTCATATTGATATATCCATTGTTTTGAAAATGCAGGATTTTAATCCAAAGCACAAAATTGATACAGATAATCTTTTGAGCAAGCTCTATTGGTGCGCCTCATTTTTTCTTAATAATGCTGATCGAAAGGAATACTAGATGACGGCAAAAAGTGCAAACTCCGATATCATTGCTTTTGCATTTGATACTTCTTATACAGGGTACCGCAACCAATTAATCGGGGCAATTAACGCCATTCATCAAAAAGCCGGTTCAGATTGTCCCGCCGGCAAATGTTTGCTGCTGCCGCAAGGCATTGATGATGCCAAAGATTTGCCAAAATCCCTATGTTATTCCAATTTCAACAGCTATAAAAAGTTCCGCGCACAAATATTTTCCATATTAGACGACCGGTTTGAACATATGCAACCTGTTCCCCGCATTTTTCTGACACCCTATAATCTTACTGAAAGCCCTTTTCCAAACATTAATGCCGATACAATATGCCGTATCGTAAAAGAATATTATAAACTGCATCAACTGGGAAATATTTTAACCGTTGTTTTGAGCAGCAAACTGCATAATTATAAGTATATTGATTTTATTAACGTTCCCAAGCATATGCTGAGTTTTCCCATACGCGTCCGGCTGCTGCAAAATAAAAAACTGCGCAAGAAGGTCTTAATCACCATCGGCATTATTCATTCTTTCAGCAAAGAAAATGTGGCGAAAAAGAAAAAAGAACTTGAGGACATACTTTCCCGTTCTTCGAGGGCGGATAATGCCGCGGCTCACATATGTAAATTGCAAAACATCTTAAAGAAAAAGAAAAAAGCCGTTATCTGTCTGGGTGGACGTACCGAAGGGAGTGAGATTATTTTTGATGTTAATTACGCGCAAGCCTTGTTTGAGCACTGCGTTTCTCTCGCGCGCCATCAATACGGCATTATCATCGTCAACGGGCCGCGCACACCTAACGATGTCACAGACTATCTGTATGAAAAAGCCAAACTGCACCCTGATATCATTTTTCATAATTGCAAGCTCATTGCCCAAACGGACGCAGAAAGGGCAAAATGGCGTATATACTCAGGGAAATTTGAATCCGAATTTTCCGCACACCGGCAAATCGGCAATATTTATCCGGCTGTTTTAGGTTTTGACAATACTCTGGCCGTTCATACGGTCGACAGTTTTTCCTGCTGCGAGACCTTAAGCGCAGGCATCCCGACGGCAATCAGCGCCAACGGTATTCATATAAACAAAAGCATCCGGCCGGATACCCTGAATATGTTTCAGCTGATGACGCCCAAATATGCTTTGGATTTTGAAGAATTTGTAAAACTTGCCTGCTATATGGAACTTGAGCCGCAAAACCTCAGACCGGCCGTTTTGTCGAACCCGTTGAAAGTTTTTGCCGAAGCCGTACTGAACCGGGTATCTTTATAAAAAAGAAAGAGCCGCCAAAAATGACGGCTCTTCTAAAGACAACTTAAAAATCTTTACAAAGACTTATAAGCGTCTTCTATTTTTTTGGCAAGTTCACCCATGTTGGTTTCTTCATCAAAACCGATGGTGATGATGTTCTTGCCATTTTTCCGGTAGGCTGCTTCAATCGCTTCCCAGCGTTCCACACCCTTTTTATTATAAAGGATGATTTGCGGCGTGTCCGGGAACATTGTCAGCAGAATCCAGGTATGCGTTCCGGCAATTCCGACTGATGCTTTCAGAGAATTATACATATTGTAATACTTCTCATGGGCAACGCCGCGGATTCCAAACACTTCATTATTCTCAGTCATTCCGGGAACGTAAAGGTTGAAATCCTTTGCCAGATTTTGAACGGCCGACAAGTCGTTTATTTTGTGGAAGTGCTGGCCTAAAACCAACGGCACACCAGCCTCCTTCAGGAAAGCAAACACCTGAGGATTAATGGACTGTTGAGCTGCTGTAACACCACATTCACCATCGCTGATGAGCTTTTGCGGGATAAACAGGACACTCCCTTGCGCCATTCCTTTGTATTCGGGCAATCCCTCAGTAAACTGCGGGATTAATTGCGAAGTTGCAAATTTATCCCAAACCTCATCCGGCAAGGTTCCAGCTTTCAAATCGGCAATAACATCCCAACCTTCCGCTTCGGCTTTTTCGCGGTTTTCAAAAGAAACTATTTCCAGTTCTTCAGAAAAGAATGACAGTATATCAAAAATTTTGGAAGCCTCAGCTTCAAAATCTTCCTTATTGTCTTTTTTCGGAATAATGACACCCTTTACACCAAAAGCTTTAGCAAAATTTACTGCTGCGATGCCATGACCGAACTGGTCTCTAATAATAATCTTTTTTTCCATAAGTTTTGTGTTTTAAGTTAATAATTAAGTTAATAATATTGTTTACATTTTTTAATGTATCATATTTTTTTGAAGAATGCAATAGCCAAAATGCACACAAAAAAAATACAATTCTAACCACGCCCGCCAATAGAACCTTATTAGCCACTTTATGATAAATATTATAAAAAAAAAGCGTTTCTCTAAACAGAGAAACGCTTTTATATCAGGCACTTTTTGTCCAAAAGAACACTTTTTTAACAGACAAAAGCCTATTAACAAATTTCATACTTTTTTCTTCGCGTTCTTCGGGAGACAATTTTGCAGCTTTTGCTCTTGCCGCTTTTTCTGCAGCCTCAAGTTCTGCACGCGTTTTGCCGCCGAAAGCCCGCAAAAGCTTTTTCATCGATTCGCTGTGAGAATTCTCCAGTATCGTTTGGCCGTACCAATCGTTGGTATTATTGGGATCCGCTCCCCGGATTAGAAGTATCGCAGCCCGGCGGACATTATCCGCTTTACAAGCTTTGCGCAAACTATGACTTAATATTTCCCGTCTTTCTTCCCATTCAGTCTTCATATCATAATGGTGAAAATATTCACTCGAAGAGCACCCAAACAGGCGGAAAAAGAAGAAAAAAACACCTAAAACAAAGACAGCCAAAATTGCTGCGATGCCCAAAATTTTGACTCCCAAGATTAAATCTGAAATAATACTTTCCATAATTTTTATATTTTAAAGTTAAACAATAATATCTTTTACGGGGCTTATTGTATTTTATTTTTTCTAACAAGTCAAGTGCAAAATTTGACAAATTTAATTTCTGCATCTATATTTTATTTAAAAATTTAGCTTTTTATCAAAATAACCATACAGCATACAGACAAAAAAAAGCTGCAGTTTTCTCTGCAGCTTTTTTTAATTATAACTTTTTTGCATAAATTCCCAATATCACAGACAAAAATATGTTTATTCATCTGATATGGAAATATATTGGCCACAAGCAAGTCCTAGAGCAATATCTGTGGATAATTCTAAAGCAAGAGAATTTAAAGAAAATTTAAGGTTGTTAATAGTTGCAGATCCACAACATTCTTATTACACATCAGAAAAAGCTAAATATATTGAAGCAACATTCTCACATCCAGCAAGTGGTGTATTTACGGAGAGTCGAGCTGTTTTAAAACCTATTACAGCATGTTACTACAATAAAAAAACGAAAGAGGTGTATAGTTTGTTTAACAATTATTATTCAAATATCGGTAATGATTTCCTAAGTTGGTCTGATGCAACTAAGAAATATAATTATAATGAAAGTTATCTCAAAAAATGAAAAAATTAAAAACATATAAATTTATATTTTTTTTGTGGGCATTACAATGGTTTTTAATAAATTATATTTTAGAAAAAATCTAACACAACAAATTATGCAAAATAAAATAATTGAAGATGAATTAAACATCAGTTTAGGACTTATTAGACAAGGATTATTATACCTTTATCATGAAGATGGAACAGATGATGTTTTATTTTCTTTTATGCAGTTGATTAGTGGTGGTTTTGAACGATTACTGAAATTGATTATAACATGCAATAGTAAAAATAACAAAGGAATTTTTTGCACAAAAAAAGAGCTAAAAGAATATTCTCATAATTTGATTAAGTCTAGAAAATTTGTTATGAAGCTAAGTAATAATGAAATTGGAAATATTCAACAGTCTAAGAGTATTGAAGACTTTTTTTTAATTCTATCTGATTTTGGAGAGGAAGGTCGTTATCAAAACCTGAATATTTTAGGTGGTTCAAATTTTGAACCTTCATATCAAAGGGAATTTGACATTTTTATAAAAAAATTAATGTATAATTCATATCCTGCGACTCAAGATGCTGAAGAAATTATCCAAAAAGCCAATATGGTATTATTTGAAATGTTATTTATAGAAACGCGACGCTTGATATATATTTTAGATAAAATATACCCAGAGAGTAAAAAGATGTCCTTACTATACAAGAAGTCTTTTGAAAAGTTAGATAACTTAAAATCTTTCTACGAACAAAATTCTATATCAATTTTTTGTTGAGTAATTTAATTTGTATTCATCCGAGCCATTAAATAATAATTTAGTTTTACAACTAAATTGTAGATATTTCTCATAATTTTCAGTCCGATAACTGCACAGTATCTCGCACCATTTTTTAGAATGCACCGCTAAAGGTGCTTTTTTTGTATGTATTCCAAGGCTTTCATAAAGTCCGAAACTTCTCTTAGAGTTGCTAGGCGTGAGCCGCAGGAACACTTAGTTGTTCGCGCAAGTAGGAAAGCTTTAGCTTTCTGTAGCGGCGCATTTTATAGATTTTGAAATTAGCGATTTTTGATGAATTATCGGACTTTTAAGAAAATATTCTAAAAACTTTACAAATTTAATTTTTTTAATAAAATACCTTAGTGACAATTTACAAACAGATTCAGAGGCAAAGATGTTAAATCCTAGGCAGATATTACATGGAAAAAGAATAGTTTTAGTTAAGGCTGAAAAAAGTTTTGAAATGGCTAAACTTCATATTGCAGAAGTTCAAGATAGTCTTCCGGAGCTTTCACCTTGGCTTGGTTGGGCAACGCCTGAATATAAGATTGAAGATAGTTACGAGTATCTACTAGGATGCAATCAAAAATGGGAAGAAGGTGCCGATTTTACCTATGTTATCACAACAGAAGATATTCCATTTATGGGAACAATTTCGGTTTTTAACATTAAAGAAAAAGACAAATGTGTTGAAATCGGGTATTGGATATCTACTAAATATGCAGGCAATGGATATATGCAAGAAGCTGTTTCTTTAATTGAAAAAGAATTTTTTGGTTTAGGGCTTAACCGACTTGTTATTCATACGGATGTATTAAATATTAAATCTGCAAATGTAGCCAAGAAATGCGGATACATTCTCGATGGTATTCAAAGGCAAAACAATTGGGTTGTTGCTGAAGAAAGGTATCGAGATACAAACACTTTTTCTAAGCTAAAAAGTGAATATGTTGAAAGTAAATAACACATCAATTATCCTAAATATTCAATTTTCCTACTCAAAAGCTTAAAATCATCATAGTTTTAGTCCGATAATTGCTTGAGTTGCACACCATTTAACAAAAGAGCCCCTAAAATGGAGGTTTTTTTATAGCATTTCAAATTTCACTTGTTTTTCTATCGCAACATATTATCCTAAAGAAGGATTGTAATCTTAATAAGGGCATTGAAAAATGTTTCAGCGGCTTGGTTTGGGCTTATTTTTGAGTTTATGGATGGTAGCGGAGGTTCAAGCAGCTTCCCCTTGGGAAGGAAAATGGGAGATGGGCCGTTATGAAAGAAGCTTTGGCGGCTTACTTGATATCAAAAATTGTAAAGCAGACACCTGTGGTTTTGAAATCAATGCCACGCATGGCGTAAACATTTGTAATGTTGAGGGCAATTTAAAAATCAAGGGCAATCAGGCGGAATATTATCGAAAAGAGCGCATAAACGGTGAAAATTTTGATGAAAAAATTTTGTTTGACCTTGTCCCCGACAAACGAGTAATCAAGGTGGAGCGTGTTGAAGGGTATTTTTGCGGATGGAATGCTTTTGTTGATGGAACTTATGAACATGAATCTCTTCCTCTTCGCTATCCAACCAGCTTTGACTGTTGGAAATCGGGATTAAATAGGGCAGAAACCACAATTTGCGGTTCAGAAAAATTATCCAAAGCCGACCTCGAGTTTGACCGTAACTACAAATCGAAAAAAAATGCTGATTGGTACCAACAGCGCAACCGTTGCTCGGATGATGAAAATTGCTTGTGGAATTTTTATAAAACCTCCATAACCCAAGCTTTTGAAAAAGAATATCAAAAAACATTTAACTTATACGATTATGTGCAAAACCAAAAGCTAAAATGGCACTCACCGACAGACCTAGCTTTGTTGCGCGAGTTTTTCATCACACATCTTCCCGATGGTTACTTTGGCCCATGGACAAGTTCTCTGGATGATTATTGTTATGACAATTCATGTGAAGATTGCATTGCCAAATTTTACACCATAAACGGTTTTTATAAAGTAAATGAATCAAGCTTTTATATGGATAAGGATCAAATTTGGCTGGCCTTTGTTTCCGCCAATTTGGAAGAACCGGAAGATGAAGCTATTATAGTTTTTGCACCTTTGGGAAAAAATATTGAGGATATCCCGCCCGCAATCAAAACATTTACAAATAATTTGAGCAAAAGCAATCTTTATGCCGAAGGGATAAGGCTCAAACATTTTCAAACCAAGCCACAATGGCTTTATAAGCTAAAATCTTGGTTTGAATAACTTTATCGATAAAACTTTCTTTCAGCACCAAGCGCAGGAAACATCACAAACAAAACCCCAAGCTTTTATAAAAAACTTGGGGTCAAAGCGTATTATAAAATTTTACTTTTCCAAAACGCTGACAATTTCTTCGGTAACTTTTTTGGCATCACCATAAAGCATAAAGGTATTGTCGGCAAAAAACAACGGGTTTTCCACACCGGAATAACCGCTGTTGAGCGAGCGTTTTACAAAAAACACGGTTTTGGCTTTGGCAACATCCAACACCGGCATCCCATAGATGGGGGAGTTCGGGTCTGTTCTCGCCAAAGGATTGGTAACATCGTTTGCACCGATAACATAGGCAACGTCGGCAGTGGCAAATTCGCGGTTAATTGCCTCTAGTTCAAACACATCTTCATAAGGAACGTTTGCCTCAGCAAGAAGAACATTCATATGCCCCGGCATGCGCCCTGCCACAGGGTGAACAGCATACATCACTTCAACACCATATTTTTTATGTAAATCATCTCCCATGGTTTTCAAAATATGCTGAGCCTGAGCCACAGCCATTCCATACCCCGGAACAATAATGACTTTATTTGCATTTTCCATAATAAAGGCAGCATCTTGCGTATCACCCGTTTTGGCAATTTTGTTTTCACCTTGAGCGGAGGCGGCGGCATTTTTCTCATTACCGAACCCGCCGAGCATAACCGAGAGCAGCGAGCGGTTCATGGCTTTAACCATAATGTAGGAGAGGATAGCCCCGCTGGCACCGACAATGGCCCCGACAATAATCAAAAGAACATTGTTGAGCGAAAAGCCGATACCCACGGCCGCCCATCCGGAATAAGCGTTGAGGATAGAAATAACCACCGGCATATCCGCCCCGCCGATAGGCAACACAATGGTAATTCCCAAAACAATGCTTGCCGCGGCCAAAAAATAAAATACATTAATATCGGAACGAATAACAAAATAAACACAAGCCGCAATCACCAACACCGCCAATATAAGGTTGATAAGCTGTAGCCCTTTGAATGTTATGGCTTTTGGGGATATAAGACCTTGCAACTTTGCAAAAGCAATCATTGAGCCGGAAAAAGCCACGGCACCGATAATCAGCCCCAAAGCATTTTCAATCAGCAGCTCCGAGCCGGAGATGATTTCTGCCAAAGAAATAAGCACGGCCGACAACCCGCCCATTCCGTTAAAAGCGGCAATCATCTGCGGGAGAGAAGTCATTTTGACCTTAAGAGCAAAATAAGTTCCGATTCCCCCACCAATCAAAATCGCAACAATCACCCAAATATATTCAGAAACCGCAGGAGAAAACAGCGTCGCAGCAATGGCAATCGCCATACCGAGCATTCCCAAAACATTTCCTCTGCGTGCAGTTTCGGGGCTGGCCAACCCGCGAATAGAAAAAATAAACAACACACAAGAGAGCAAATAGCAAAAACTCAAAACGCCGTTAGACATTATTTTTTCTCCTTAACATCAGGGGTTGAAACTTTCTTTTTCTTAAACATGAGGAGCATACGCTGCGTTACGGCAAATCCGCCGAAAATATTGATAGAAGCAAGAATAACGGCTGCAAGACCCAAAATTTTGACCTCATTCATTTCACCAATTCCGGCGGTGATTAAAGCCCCGACCACCACCACGCCGGAAATAGCGTTTGAAACACTCATCAAAGGGGAGTGCAGGGCGGGTGTCACGCCCCAAACCACAAAATAGCCCACAAAGCAAGCCAAAACCAAAATTGTCATAAGCATCCAAATATCCATTATTTCATCTCCCCGTTATCAATAAAACAAGCCGCCTTGATGATTTCATCTTCCAGATGCCAATCAAAACTTTTCAGCTCTTTGTTCCAATAGGTTGACACAAAGTTATAAACATTGCGGGCAAAAAGTTCGGAAGCGGTCTGAGCCAAATCGCACACGGCTTGAGAATAGCCGATAACTTTCACCCCGAAAATCTGCGTGCTTTGCCCGTCTTTAACCCCTTCAACATTACCGCCGCTGGCAGAGGCAAGGTCAACCACCACAGCCCCGTCCGGCATATTTTTAAGCATCTCGTTGGTAATCAAAATCGGTGCTTTTTTCCCAGGAATAAGAGCGGTTGTAATTGCAATATCCGTTTGAGAGAGCTGTTTGGCAACAAGCTCTTTTTGCCTTTGCTGATATTCTTTGGAAGCCTCTTTGGCATAGCCGCCGTCGGATTCAAGGTTTTCTTCCACGTCAACCACCAAAAACTTAGCCCCGAGCGATTCGACCTGCTCTTTAGCAGCCGCGCGCACATCGGAGGCAAACACCTGAGCGCCGAGCCTTTTTGCGGTTGCAATTGCCTGTAAACCGGCCACACCTGCACCCAACACCAAAACCTTTGCCGGAGGAACAGTTCCGCCCGCCGTAATCATAAACGGCACCGCGCGCCTGATTTCATCCACGGCTTTGATAACAGCTTTGTAGCCTGCCAAATTACTCTGGGATGACAACACATCCATGCTCTGCGCGCGAGAAATTCTCGGGATTAAATCCAAAGCCAAACAGGTCAAACTTTTTTGCGCCAAATAACCAAGACTGTCTTTGTTTTGTTTAACATTAAAATGAGCGACGATAACAGCCCCGTTTTTGCAAAGTTTGATTTTGTCTGCTTCAGGGGCGTTAATGGCTAAAATAATATCGGCAGAGCGAAAAAACTCATCGGAAGATGAACAAATTTTTGCACCGGCCTTAAGGTAGACATCATCACTGAAACCAGCCGCAAGTCCTGCCTTGGATTCGACAGAAACCTCAAGCCCGAGAGCTATAAATTTTTTAACGGTTTCAGGCGTGGCGGCCACTCTTGTCTCACCGGCAATCGTTTCTTTAGGAATGGAAATAATCATATAAACCTCGTAATTTTCTTTGACTATTTAAGTATAGGGAATAATATAACAACAATTAGGAATAAGAAAACGGATATTTCAAAAAATGTTGCAATTGTTCATAACCTTTTTCAAAATCGGGCTGTTCACATTTGGCGGCGGCTATGCCATGCTGCCTTTGCTGCAAGATGAAGTTGTGCGGCGTCACCATTGGGCCACGGAAGAAGAATTGCTGGATTATTATGCAGTTGGCCAAAGCACCCCGGGAATAATTTCGGTTAATGTCGCCACTTTTATCGGCCATAAATTATATGGTGTACTGGGGGCGTGTTTGGCCACATTAGCGATTATATTGCCGTCATTCATCATCATCACATTAATAGCGGCGATTCTTGATGTTTATATGCAAAATCCATATTTAACCCATGCCTTTGCAGGGATAAGAATTGTCGTAGTAGCCTTGATTGCCGCCACAGTTAGGGACTTGTGGCAAAAAAGCGTTAATTGCAAATTGGGATATATAATTTTTGCATTATCATTCATTTCAGTGCTGTTTTTGAATATTTCGGCGGTGATTGTGGTTGTGGTGGCTGGATTGCTGGGCTTTGCCAAATATAAAATGAGCACTTCAAACAAGAAAGGAGACAAATAATGCTCTACCTGACCTTGTTTTTTGAGTTTTTCAAAATCGGCTTATTTGCCATTGGCGGTGGACTTGTAACGGTTCCGTTTTTGTTTGATTTAACCGAGCATTATAGCTGGTTTACGGCCTCGGAATTGGCCGATATGATAGCCGTTTCGGAGTCCACGCCTGGGCCTTTAGGGGTTAATATGGCAACTTTTGCTGGCTTCAAGGCGGCAGGGGTAAGCGGAGCGGCGGTTTCAACCTTTGGCTTGGTATTGCCCTCGGTTATAATTATAGTCATCATCGCGCGCTTACTGACCCGTTTCAAGGATAATCCCATTGTCCATAGTGTTTTGGCAGGCATACGTCCGGCAGTCATAGCCTTAATCTGTATGGCCGGCTGGGAAATTGTCAAAATCTCCATGCAAAACTGGATAGACGGGGTGATGTTTGTTGTGTTTTTTGCCGCGTTTCATAAGTTCAAAAAAAGCCCGATTCTCTACATCATTTTGGGCGCAATAGTTGGTATAATTTTGAAGCTGTAATAAAAAAAGGGGGGTAAGATGAAAAAGATTTACGTGATTGTATCAGCGGTTTTGGTTGTCGTAATAGCCTTAAGCTTTTTGCTCTTAAGGGAGTCCAAATACGGCTGGTGGAAAAATCCTAATCCGCAGGATGGCAACATTTTTTCAGGCGACATCATTGTTACCAAAATCAAAAATAAAGAGGGCGCGCAAAATCCTTATTTGCTGATAGTTTATGATAAGGAAAATCACGCATTGTCTTGCACGCCGGAAGAAGATGAAGACACATACACCTGCCTGCCGTTTTTAAAAAGCCCGAATGAAATGGATAAACACAGCACCTATCAAGACATATCGGTGCAAACCTTCATGACGCCGTATCATGTAACGATTAAAGCCAAAAATTATGTGATATATAATGTTTTGAATATAGAGATGAGCAAAGTTTCGGCCGCTTGTGAAAAGATGGGGGATGAAGGCTGCAACTTAATCAAACTCCCGCCTTACAACCGCTGGGGATTCTAGTCAGGTAACCAAACCAACAAAAAAGCTCCCGAGAGGGAGCTTTTGCATAAAAGGAAAAGAGAGAGTTTACTGAGCATATTGCCGGAATATTTCCAAGGCCTGAGGGCAATCCGTCCTTTGTAAAAGGGCATACCGAAGAGCAGATTTTTGAAAATTTTCTTTGATAGTGTCAAGGCTGATAAGAAAATCCAAATACCCGACCAATTCGTCATCATTGAGCCAAGAAAATGTTTGAACAATGATGTTATCATCAAAGGTAATGGACGTACGCAGCTTATTGACAAACATTTTTCTGACTGGAGCGGAAGATTCTGACAGAAAAATCCGTACGATATTGCCATCAAACGAGCCGACAGACAGATAAAATATAAAAAATTCCGGATAATTGCGCGCCATCCAAACAGATTTTTCTTCATCACGACATAAAGAATTAACTACTTCAGATAGAACAGAATCATAACGATGTGACAAAGCTTTATGGAAAATCTGAACCACAAAGGAGTAATCTTTATTCTTTTTTAAATTTTTGAAGTAATAACCATATAGCTCGGTCAGAGAATAATAGTTGCGTAATTCCCGTTCGGCTTCAAGAGAAAGATCTGAAAAATCGGAAATGTCTAAATGTTGCCGAAATAAAAACACATAGGTTTTTAACGAAAAATCAGGAACATTCTTGCTTAACAAAGCGGAGTTCAACAATTCCAAAATCCATCCCTTTTCGTTCTTGGAATGTTTTGGATATTCATCCACCAAATAATCGGCGACACTTGACGGCAAATGAACACCAAATAGCCGTTGACGAAATTCAGAATTAGAAAAGAAATGCTTTTTGACAGCAATTTCCAAAAGCTCCGAGAAATGTTTGTTGTTAACATCTGTATTAAAGTTCGAAATACCGAACTCATATTGACAAAGAGCATCACAAGGATATTGTTCGGCAAAGAGCTGAACCAATTGAGGAATAATTTTGCTTGGACTTTCTGCAAACAATATTATAAACACAGAGCGCAAACCTTGTCTTTCTTTATCTGATTTAGCATTGGCAAAAGCCTCAACCAAAGCAAGCTGCACATCTTCCGGAAACGCGTTGTTTTTTGCAAAAAGTCGCAAGTTGTTCCATTCTCTTTTTTCCAACTGTCTTTTAAAATAATCATTCATAAACACAAAAATTATGGGGTTAAACAATAATAAAATAAACAAGAAATGAATACAATATTTGTGCGATTTTGTCAAGAATAATGTAACCAAACCAACAAAAAAGCCTCCCGCAAGGGAGGCTGTAAAGCAAATTATATAAAATAATAAAAAACTACATATCCAAAGCCTTACGATAGGTCTCAAGCAAAATTTCCTGTTCATCGCGGTCAGCGGCGTTCATCTTGCGCAATTTCAAAACGGCACGCATAATTTTAACATCAAAACCGGCAGATTTTGCTTCAGCAAAAATATCACGAATATCAGACGCAATCGCAGCTTTTTCTTCTTCAAGATGTTCGATTCTCTCAATCAAAGATGCCAGTCTTGTGCTGTCAATTCCCCCAACTTCACTCATAATAAAGCTCCTTAAAAAAATAAGTTAACATTGGCATAGACTGTAACAAAAAGAGAATTAATTTACAAGCAATAAATTTACACACAGCCCCAAAAAAATGTAATACATTGTTAAAGAATATTTGGTAAGAATAGAGCAGAATAAAGTGAAGGGAGGAACAATATGCCCATAAAAACCAAGACGAATATATTAGCAACCTTAGGCCCGTCATCAGCCACCAAAGAAGTTATTTCAAAGTTGATAGACGCGGGCGCGGATGCGTTTCGCTTTAACTTCAGCCATGGTACGCATGATGAACATAAAGAAAGATACAACATCGTGCGCAAACTTGCCAAAGAAAAAGGCCGTCGTATAACGTTAATCGCGGATATGCAGGGCCCAAAGTTAAGAGTCGGTGAGTTTAAGGAAGGAAAAATCCTCTTAAAAGAGGGGCAAAAGTTTTTGCTTGATATGGATAAAGAGTTGGGTGACGAAAAAAGAGTAACCCTTCCGCATCCTGAGATATTTGCCGCAGTTAAAAATGGTGAAGAATTGCTGTTAAATGATGGTAACATCCGCCTCAAAATAGAAAAACACGACCAGTCACATATCTGGACCAAAGTCACGGTCGGAGGCGAACTTTCCAGCCACAAGGGCGTTAATCTGCCCAACATAACTTTGCCGATTTCAGCCATTACCGAAAAAGATAAAAAAGACATAGCCTTCGCGCTTAAATTAGGTTTTGATTGGATATCACTTTCATTTATCCAAAAGGCAGAAGATGTCAAACAGGCAAGAAATTTGATAGGCGATAAGGCTTTAATTATCTCCAAGCTGGAAAAGCCGAGTGCCATCACCGAACTGGATGAAATTGTCAAATTATCGGATGGCATAATGGTTGCCAGAGGTGACTTGGGGGTTGAATGCCCGATTCAACAAGTACCGGTTTTGCAAAAACGCATAGTATCATGCTGCCGCAAATATGCACGACCGGTCATAGTTGCCACCCAAATGTTAGAGTCGATGATAAACAATCCGACCCCGACCAGAGCCGAAGTATCCGATGTTGCCACGGCAGTATATGATGGTGCCGACACAGTCATGTTGTCAGCCGAGAGTGCCGCCGGACATTATCCGGTTGAGGCTGTTCAAATGATGAACAATATCATTACGGAAGTAGAATCAGATCCTCTGTTTTACAAATTAATGGATAGTTCACGACAAGATCATCCTTGCTGCGTGGGAGAATCAGATTCCATCACCTATGCAGCCTCTGAGGTATCAGCGGTTTTAAAAAATGTCGCCGCAATAGTAACCTACTCATCATCAGGCTTAACCACATTTTTGGCATCGCGTGAGCGTCCGAGTCTGCCGATTTTGGCCATCACACCGAATGACACTGTAGCCAATCGCTTAGGAATAGCGTGGGGTGTAGATAGCTTTGTGAACAAAAAAATATTTTCAAGCTTTGACAAGTTTGAAGAAGAAGCGGTCAGAGTTGCAGTTGAAAACGGCTATGCCAAATCGGGAGACCACATTATCATAACGGCCGGTTTCCCAATCGGCAAAAAAGGCCGAACAAATATGCTTCATACGGTTTACATTCCATAAGAGGGGAGCAAAAACAACAAATAAAAGCGGCTTGGGGGCCGCTTTTATTTTTACGTTGTTGTTATATGGGAGATATATATGTTAAAATATTCATAAAGGAACGGGGAGTTCCCAAAAAAAAGCCCGCTTAAAAACAGCAGGGCTTTTAACAAAACTATAAAACAGCCGCGATCAATTAACCTTGACGAGCCTTCATCTTCGGGTTCTTTTTGTTAATAACATAAACGCGACCCTTACGACGAACAACTTTGCAGTCTTTATCACGAGTTTTCTTAGATTTCAAAGAACTGTAAATTTTCATTGTCATTATCCTTCACAAATATTTGCCTGCAACATAAGTTAATTTGATAGCTTTGTCAACCATAATTTTAAAAAAATATCAAAAAAACTTGCTCTTGAGCACAAAAGAGCTATAATTTCGCCAAACCAAGGAGGAAAAATGCGCAAAAATCTGGCAATAGGAGTTATATTGGGACTCTTGAGCACACAAGCCCAAGCGGCAGGAATGAGTTATATAGATGAAGTTAAGGCGCTGGGGGCAGTGGCAGGACAGGGGCTTGCGTGCGGCGCTTCAAGATATGACACCTATGAGCTCTTGGCCAGAGCCATATTGATAGGCAAAGCCGCAAATGACGCAGAACAAGCACAGGGAATGTATGCCTATAATGAGGCCAAAGCCAATGTTTACCTTTCAAAGCAAATGGATGGTATGTATGATTGCCAAGAAATAAATGCCAGATTTGACAATCAAAAGATTTTTGAAGCAACGCTTTATGCCGATGGCACCATCAAAATGCCCGACGGAGAGATAATTAAACCAAGACAAGCATATGATGCCAGCGTGATATATAAAAAAGATTCAAAAGCTAGAACCAATGCACAAAAAATATATAATAAAGGCTCTTTGGCTAAAGTCGGAGAAGTCAAGTTAAAAGACGGCGACGGCAATGTCCAAACCATACATGTCCCAGAAAAAATAACCCCTGTTTCTGCATCTAAGAGTGTTCAAGGCGTTCAACCCTTAGCCAGCCGAGTCCGGTCAGTTGAAAAACAAAGCGTATCTTCATCAAATATCGAGAACACGGACAGTGGCATAGGTCATATCAAATCCAAGTGGCAAAAAAATTAGTCGTCATAAAACCCACGTGAAGCCAAAAAATCCATATAAGCGTTAACATTAAAATCATCGCGTGTGGTATTTTTGTATTTTGCTTGTGTCTTTTGCAAAATCCGTTGATAAGTCTTTTCGGAAGGACACCAGTTTTCGATTAATCCTTGATAAGAAACGATTTGACCGTTAACAAACAAAGGCTCTCCTTTTTGACCGGAGATTGCTTCTATTTTACGGCTCATTTCCTGCTTGCGATTGTTCATCTGCACCAAAAGAGCAGGATTTCCGGCCGCTTCCATAAATTGCTTAATGTCCTCAACCGGAAAGCCGGAACACACGCCGGAGATAAGCGCAATATGCGAGCGGACAAGGTTGGGGTGTTTAATCTCAATTTGAGCTAATTCGGGATTAAGCTTGATAAGATCTGCACTCATTTGCTTAGTAAGGGAGAGGGCAAGCGGCTTAAATGGTTTAAGTTTGGCAACAACCTCTTTTTCCCCATCATTTTTAGGCTCAAACCCACGCTCAAACATTTCAAACAAGCGCATGGGCTTGGCGAGAGCTTCAAAATTTTCGGGGCTCATATTGAGTGGAATATTATAATTTTTATAAACGCCGTTTATACCGACCTTTTCTTCCAGGCGTTTAACGGGAGAATAGTTTTGATAATCCACTTTTTGATAAATCTCAGCAAAAGCGGGCAGCAGGTTTTTGGGCACTGCATGAATCAAATTGGCCTTAAAGACGGCAACACTTGCATAATTGTCCATCTCACAAAACACTCCCGAACGAACAAATCAATAGAACCATTATAGCGAAAATCAAAAAAGATTGCAACTTGCGAAATAATAGTATAGTTTAAGCTGAGTTAATAAAGAGCAAAAAATAAGGAGAAAAAATACATGGCTGCATATCAATATGTTTTTGTCATGCAAAATTTAACCAAAGTCTTCCCGAACGGCAAAGAATTATTTAAGGGCATAACCTTGTCGTTTCTACCGGGGGCAAAAATTGGCGTCTTGGGCGTAAACGGCGCCGGTAAGTCAACATTGTTAAAGATAATGGCCGGCGTTGATAAGGACTTCAACGGCGAGGCTTGGGCGGCAGACGGCGTCAAGGTAGGATATTTGGAACAAGAGCCGCAACTGGACCCAAACAAAAACGTTATGGAAAACATCATGGATGGACTGGGAGAAACCAGAGATTTGTTGAAACGCTATGAAGAAGTTTCAATGAAGTTCGCCGAAGAGATGACCGATGACGAGATGAACGCCTTGATAGAAGAGCAGGCATCATTGCAGGAAAAAATAGATGCTTGTGACGGCTGGGACTTGGAGCGCACGATTGAAATCGCGATGGATGCTTTGCGCTGCCCACCCGCAGATGCAGATGTAACCAAACTTTCAGGTGGAGAAAAACGCCGTGTCGCATTGTGCCGCTTGCTCCTGCAAAAACCCGATATGCTGCTTTTAGATGAGCCGACCAACCACTTGGATGCAGAGTCAGTCGCATGGTTAGAGAAACATTTACAAGACTATAAAGGTACGGTGGTTATGGTCACCCACGACCGCTATTTCTTGGATAACGTAACCGGTTGGATATTGGAGATTGACCGCGGACAAGGTATTCCTTATGAGGGTAATTATAGCTCTTGGCTTGAGCAAAAGGAAAAACGCTTGGCACAAGAGGCCAAGGAGGAGAGTGCCAGACAACGCACATTGGCCAACGAGCTGGAGTGGATTCGTAAGAACCCCAAGGCGCGTCAGGCAAAGTCTAAAGCGAGAATTAATGCTTATGATGAATTGTTGTCTCAAGCCACAAAAGAAAAAATCACACAAGCACATATCAATATCCCGATGACCGAACGTCTGGGAGATTTGGTGATAGAGGCCAAGAACATTTCCAAAGGCTTTGGCGATAGATTGCTGATAGATAATTTGTCTTTTAAGATTCCTAAGGGTGCGATTGTGGGTATTATCGGACCAAACGGTGCCGGCAAAACGACCTTGTTTAAGATGATAACCGGACAAGAAAAACCAGATTCGGGTGAACTGAGAATAGGCGATACGGTAGATCTGGGCTATGTAGACCAAAGCCGAGATGAGTTAGATCCCAACAAAACAGTGTGGGAAGAAATTTCAGATGGCCAAGATATCATTCAACTTGGCAAAAAAGAAATGCCCTCGCGCGCCTATGTCGGCCAGTTCAATTTCAAAGGTGGCGACCAACAAAAAAAGGTTGGGCAGTTATCAGGAGGTGAGCGCAATCGTGTTCACTTGGCCAAAATGCTGCGCAAAGGGGCTAATGTTATTTTGCTGGATGAACCGACCAATGACCTTGATGTAGACACTTTGCGTTCTTTGGAAGAAGGCATTATGGCTTATCCGGGGTGTGTGTTGGTGACCTCGCACGACCGCTGGTTTTTGGATAGATTGGCAACGCATATTATAGCGTATGAGGGGGATTCTCAGGTTGTATGGTTTGAGGGCAACTTTGAAGAATATGAAAAAGACAAGAAACGCCGTTTGGGTGAAGACGCTTGCAATCCGCATGCGATTCGCTACAAACCCTTGCATCGTTAAACGTCCTTTTATGAACTAAAACCTCCAAGCCCGATCTTAAATGAGCGGGCTTAATGTTTTTTTACGAGGAAGAACCTAAAAAGCTAGGACTGGACGAACGTAAATGTTATAGTGGTTCTTACTGTTGTAGTCCACATAACCAACATCGAAGCCCAAGAACCAAGCACCGTTAGTAGAATCCTCGGAAGAAGACCAATAGTTATTTGCACCCAATTTTGTTCCGCCGATTTTTCCTAACGCTATATTCAATACATTCTTATTACCATATATAGCTTTTAATTCTCCAAAAGCCGGCAAGTACCAATCTCCAGCTATTGTTCCTTCTGTTTTATAGCTGTTCACATACTCAAACGCAGGACAACTCTTTCCATTCGCTTTACAATACTCCAACACTACCCTCGTATTGTTTTTACCTTGCCAATCCTCTGTTACCGCCGATGACGATGTTATATTACTCAACCCCGGAACATCAAAATAATCTGGATATGACCAATATCGTTGAGATTCCTCCAGCCCTATCGCCAACTTATTCGCTCGATCAAACACCACGCCGATTGGTTTCTTTGTGGCTATAACATTCGGATAACAACTCTTATCCGAATACAATATATCTCCGATTATACAATTACTTGACGATGCGCTATTCTCTATAGTTACAATTTTCTCTTCTAGCGTGGTTATTTTAGTTGTCAAATTCGTTATCTGCGTGTTGATTGAATTTATTTTATTAATCAAATTACAGTTCCACGCATTGCCAAACGGACATTTTATACCACCACTACAAGAGGAAGTGCTTTCATAACCCAATGAAGAACAACTTGGAGTTTGGATACAGGCCGCATTCGCCACCCCACCACTCAACAAACCGCCAGCAACCAAAGCCGATGAATATAATAAAAACTTTCTCATTTTCTCCTCCTAAATAATAATTAAACTTTTTCTCTCTCTTACTGTTCAAACGCGCAGTAGTCGCAGTAATCTTGACAGCCCGCAGCACAACCCGTCACATAATATTTGTTGGAACATTCTTCATAACTACAAACCGAACACGGCGGGCAGGTGTCATATTCCCCTAAACTCGGGCAAGGTTTGCATTCGCTATACATCATATTTGTGCCGGATAAACACGTTGTTGCCCCGACCTTGCCGCCCATCGAGCCGCAGTCTTGATAACCCTCACAAGGGTTGACTTTGATTTTATAAACTTCGCCGTTACAGGATACACAAGGCTCACCATCCACCACATAGCCATCGGGAATATCTTCTTTTTTGTAGGAATAGCCGTCGCAGTAGTCGCATTGACAACTGGCGTAATAACCATCGCCGCATTCTTGCCCCACACCATGATAAGGCTCTTCACATTGCTTATAATTACTGGGACAGTCTTCAATACATTCGGCATAATACCCTTTGGCATACAAACATTCTTTGTTGCCCTTATAGCCATTGGGACAGGTAGTAATGGTATAACCTTCTTCAATACAATCAGTCGGCCCTTTGGGAACATAATCTTCAGGGTTAGATGGATTATTCAAATCTCTGTCAGCGGAAATAAAATTAACGCCAAAACATTCGCCGGTGTCCATAATCCAGCAAACTTGCGCAACTTTGATAAACTCATCTGGAGATAAGTCGGAGGCATCAGACAAAAACTGTGTGTGTTGTGTGTTGGTCAAAAAGAAATTGTCTGTCGTCTTGAAATTTGAAACATCAGCATATACATTATTATAACTAAAAAGCCATAATAAAGCATTGCATGCTGAAAACAAAAAAGTTTGTTTTTTCATTTTCGAAACACCTTTCAACTTATCTCCACGACTCGTATTATACCACAAGGAAAAAAGTCTGTAAATAGAAATTTTCAAGGTTTGACAAGGGTTTACACGATTTTTTTTGGCCGTATATTTTCTGCGCAAGCAAAGAATATTTTTTTATGTGCTTGCAAAATATTTTGACTTTTCGTATGATACCTTGCGGAGTAAAAAGATGGTGCAATTAGATATTTCAAAATTACAATATGTCATTTTTGATTGGGATAATACGCTAGCTGAAAGCCGTTCCTCATTGGTGGCGGCTGTCAATCAGGTTTTGGCGGAATATAATTTGCCTGACTGGGAAATCTCTAAAGAAAAAAGAGATTGCAACCTATCGTTCAAGGATAATTTTGTAAATGTTTTTGGTCCTCAAAATGCAGCATCAGCTTATGCTAAGTATCGCGAAATATATAAAAAAATAGTACCCGATGAAATTTCATCATTTCCCAAAGCACGGGAGGTTTTGAATTTTTTTGCCAAACACCACATAAAAATGATAATTGTCACCAACAAGGAACGCTGCTTGCTAGAATATGAATTGCCGCTTTTATATGACAAAGATTTATTCTGCAACATCGTTTGCGGGCACGAGGCCGAGGCGGATAAACCGCACAAAGAACAAGCCCTCTATGCGCTCAAAGATTTTTTGCCTGCCTCACAAATCACTCCGCAAAATGTTTGGGTTATAGGAGATAGCCCACAAGATAGTTTAATGGCCGAGGCCATCAATGCTCTGCCGATTCGCATCAACAAGTCTATTTGGGGTGATGAATCAGACACCTCAAACAGCATCATCCACTTCAAAGGGTTTGAAGAATTATATAATAGCCTTATAACCGCCAAGGAGTAAAACTTAAAACATGATAAGAAACCTGAATTTAAGCTATTCTCAGTTAGGCAAATATGCCTTGATAGCGGTTGTTATTTTGTTGATATTGTTTGTGAATTACAAAAATTTTATCAAACACACAGACTCCAATCCGCAAAAGATAACGGATTATGAAATTCCGGAAGAATATGTTGAAAGAACGCGTCCGTTAGTTGTCGCGGGCTTGTTTTATCCGGCCTCGATAGAAGAAGCCAAAGCCCGATATGAAAATTTTATTGGCAATACCTCAAAAGAAGCACCGCTTTCATCGCGTCCGGAGATTTTTATAATTCCGCATGCCGGATACCAATATTCGCAGGCGGTTGCACAAACTGCATATCAAAGTTTGAAACCTTATTCAAAAAGCATAAAAAATGTCATATTTGTAGCTCCCGCCCATCATGCCAATTTCAAAGGAGCCGGATTGTTAAAGCAAGGTGAGCTGGCCAATATCCCGATTAATGAAAAGATATCAGAAGTATTGAGTGAAAAAAAATCTTTGCGCTATCACTCAAAAGCTTTTGCCAAAGAAAATCTTTTAACCGAACAGTTAAAGAATTTGCCCAAGGTATTGGATAAGTTCAGCCTTGTGCCAATTCTTTATAGTGACATCAAGCCAAAAGATTTAGCCGAAGCTTTGACTCCATACGCCCAACAACAAGATACGGTGGTTATATTTTCAGCCGACTTGTCTAATTATTTTTCAGATGTTCAAAATCCCTTGTCAGAAAGTGCGGATGAACATCAAAATTGTGGCAAAATCGGCATAGAAACAGCAGTTTTAATGGCTAAAGAATTAAATCTGACCCCAAAAACCATAGACCTGGTCAATGCCGAACATGAAATGAAACAGTTCAACAAATATTCTGGCTATGAACTGGATATAGAAACACAAACAAGAGATAAAAGTATTTTAAGGGAGCAAAAATCTTTAGAAGATTTTAAGACTCTTTATGGAGCAAAATTATTGCAAATTGCGCGCGTTTCGGTTGAAGATATGTTGCTCCATGAACATGAATATAAACCCTCGCGTAAAGACTATGACGACATATTGTTTAACAAGGGCGCTTGCTATGTTCGCATAACGGATAAAGACGGCAATCACCAAGAAAACGGCAGTATCATCGCCGGACAGGGCATAGCCTTAAATGTGGCAGAAAACGCAAGGCTTGCTTTAGCAAAGTTCCCGCAGCCATTGCCCCTGTCTTCAAAAGACCTAAAAATATCCATTCTCTTAATAACAGGATTTGAACAAGTAAAATATAAAGATGAAAAAGATTTGCTAGAAAAATTAAACACAGGGACAGACGGTGTTATTTTGCGCTCAGGCAACAGACAAGCCATCTTTTTACCAAGCAAATGGCAAAATTATAAAACCAAACAAGACTTTTTGAATGACTTAAAATTCACGGCCGGCTTAAATCCGAGCTATTGGTCAAACCAAATCAAAATATATAAATTTTATACGGTGGAGATAACAGAAAATGAAAATTAAGGGATATGAGATTGCTTTAAGTGAAGAAAAATTAGATGATATCATAAATAACCAAACTTTGCCGATAGAGTTGATAGACAAAGACTTTTCAGGTTACAAAGAATTATCGGAAGGGGATAAAAAAGCGCTTCAATATCTGGTCAATGCCGGAAAAATGATGACCGACGTTGCTCAAGAGCAAGACCACCATATGAACCGTATCATGAGAAAAGGCTTGGAAGAAGCCGCCAAACAAAGCACGCACGCAGCCAAAGCCTTAAAATTGTTTCAAATGATGAGCGGAGTTGAAGGTTTAAACGGCGTGGACCCCAAACCGGTCGAAATTTTTGAGGGCATACATGGTTTTGCCGGTCGCAATTTTTATCCGCAAGATTTGAGTGTAGAAGAGTTTCACCGGATAATTAAAAAAATGCTGGAAAAAGGTAAAGATGCTGAAGTTAAAAAGATTTTAAGCGCGCGCACCATGGTCAGAAGAAACGGCGATGAACTCAAAGCCATAGATTATACGGAGTATTTTGCCAAAGAGTTTTCAGCAATAGCCAATCAGCTGGAGCTGGCGGCACATTATACCGATGATGCCTTGCTAAAAGACTATTTAGGCTGGCAAGCGCAGGCCTTGTTGCAAAACAATGAAGATATGGATATGTTAGCCGACAAACATTGGGCGCAAATGCAAAATACACCTTTAGAGTTCACACTCAGCCGCGAAAATTATGATGATGAAATGAGCGGCACCATATGTGAAAATGCGGCACTGGCCGAAATGTTGGCAGAACGAGGTATAGAAGTTGTGGCCAAAGATATGCTTGGCGTCCGGGTCGGAATTGTTAATAAAGAAGGCACAAAGTTATTGCTGCGCTTTAAAGAGCATATGAAAACATTGGCCGGTTTAATGCCTTATGCAGATAGATACGAACAAAACATCACCAAGGGAGAAGAATTAAAACAAACCATGGTTGATGTTGATTTGGCCGCCTTGTGTGGAGATTATGCGCAGTGCCGCGGAGCAATAACCACGGCGCAGAACCTGCCAAATGATGATAAATTATCTGTCAAAACCGGCGGCGGCAGAAGAAACGTTTATCACCGTCAGGTCAGAATGAGCGGAGATAAGGAAAAGCAAAAGAAGTTATTAAATGCACTTGTAAGAGAAGATTTTCACAAATATTTTAAGGATGAGGCCGAACATATATTTGTGATAGGCCACGAAAACGGCCACTCCTTAGGTCCAAACAGTAGCTATCAAAATGCGCTGGGTCTGTATAAACACACAATAGAAGAAAACAAAGCCGACGTTGTTTCCATCACCTTTATGCCGGAATATGTCAAAGCCGGAATCATCGATGAACAAACCTTAAAAGAGGTTTATACCTCATGGGTGGTTAGGATGTTGCTTAAATCAAAGCCAAAGTTAAGCCAGCCGCATCGCTTAGGTGATTTGATACATTTTAACTTTTTGTTGCAGCACGGCGCCATAGAATTTAACTCGGAAGGCAAGCTGGTTATTCATTTTGATAAAATGCCGGCAGTCATGCACAAAATTTTGGAAGAAACCATAGCTGTTCAGCTATCCAAATCACCGGATAAAGCTAAAGAGTTTATTGACAAATATTCAGACTGGACGGATTTGCATGAACATATCGCCAAAGTCCAGCAAGATTTGGGAATAAAATGTTATAAAGATATAAGGATGCATTTTTAAGCAATGTATTACAGTTTTTTTGAGATATTTGCAATAGGTATCGGTCCGTCAAGTTCGCACACGGTCGGACCGATGAAAGCCGCAAAAAGATATGTCGATAATCTGATTAAACAACACAAAATAGAACAAGTCACCCGTGTTGAAGTAACCTTATATGGTTCTTTAGCGTTAACAGGGGTTGGTCACGGCACGGACAAAGCCGTCATCTACGGACTTATGGGCCTTGAAGCTGAACAAGTCGACCCGACCATTCCATATATCAATGCGGTTGAACGAGATAAAATAATTCATTTAGGGCAAAAAACAGCGGTTCCGTTTGACAAGGAAAAAGACATTGTCTTTGCCAAAACAATTTTTTTGCCGGAACATTCTAATGGAATGCGTTTTAAGACTTATGATAAAAATAATGATGTTTTGTTGGAAGAAGTTTATTTTTCTGTCGGAGGCGGGACGATTGCCCGTCAGGATGAAATTAAACAACGTACGGAACGTGCCGAATATAATGAGCCCAATGTCTATAAGAGTTTTAACGAACTCAAAGAATTATGCCGGAAAAACAATCAAACAATAGCAGAACTGATTTATCAAAATGAGTGTGCAATCTGGGGTAAAGATTCTCTGGAGAACTATATGCGTAAAATATATCAAGTTATGCAAAGAACCATTGAAAGAGGCATTCATAAGGAAGGTATTTTATCGGGCGGATTAAATGTCAGACGCCGCGCTCCGGAGATTTATAAGAGATTAGCCGAAAAATTTGAAAACAACGACTATGATCCGTTAGATATCATAGACTGGATAAATTTGTGGGCCTTTGCCGTAGCGGAAGAAAATGCTTCCGGCGGACAAATTGTTACGGCGCCAACCATGGGATCGGCAGGTATCATACCGGCGGTGAGCCGCTATTATGAACGCTATGCGCATGTCAAATCACCGTATGACACCCAAGAAGGCTTAAAAATATTTTTATTAACGGCCTCGGCAATATGCAGCTTATATCGAGCCAATGCCTCAATATCAGGAGCAGAAGTTGGCTGTCAAGGTGAAGTTGGAGTTGCCTGTTCAATGGCGGCAGCAGGATTATGCGCGGCAATGGGCGGATCGATTGAAGAAATAGAAAATGCGGCCGAAATCGCCATGGAACATAATTTGGGCTTAACCTGTGATCCTGTGTGTGGATTGGTTCAAGTTCCTTGCATAGAGCGCAATGCTATGGGCGCCATCAAGGCAGTAAACTCTGCGCGGTTAGCCCTTGAAGGCAGAGGGCATCATTTGGTTTCTCTCGATTCGGTTATAAAAACCATGTTTGACACCGGCAAGGATATGCAAAACAAATACAAAGAAACATCTCTGGGCGGTTTGGCAATTAATGTTGCCACCTGTTAATGGAGAGAGTTTTTTGCTTGCTTTATAGAAAAAAGCATAGTGAAATAATAAATATAAAAACAAAGGACATAAGATGATAAAAAAACTTATAGCAGGCGAGCTGTCATTAGCAGACACATTTTGGAAATTTGGCGTGCTGGGAATGTGCGTATGCCTTTTTGTTGTCAGGTTTTTAGGTTCGCTTTTAGCCGGAAAACTTCATGGGATAAGCTTGTATATGTATTTCAGCAGATATTTTAGCTTGTTTAACATAGACACCACTCTGGTTATATTGAGCTTTTGCTATTTGATTTGTTTGGCAGCGTTTGTGTGGTACAGCGTGGTATTATTGCTGGGAATATGGAGAAGCTCAGACAAATACGATAAGAGTGTGTGGCTGCGCTATGTTTCAAGGTTAGCAACATTATTTTTGCTGTTTATATGTTATCAAATCGTTTTTTAAGGATAAAGCCATGAAAAAATTTTTAATTTTAATAAGTGTAATGTTTTTATCAGGGTGCTTTGTCGCCGGCAATTTTTCCAAAGAGCGGGAAGAGCTTCATGGTATGAACCACGATGATGAAATCTGTCAGGCTCATCCTGAAAGATGTATCAACGGCATTCCATGGTAAAAAAATAGAATAAAAAAAACTCGGGATGAACTCCCGAGTTTTTTGTGTTACTTATAAAGATCAGGCAAAGGCTTGTCATTATGCTTTTGCGACTTTTTCTTTGATTTAGAAATTCTTTCAAAAACCGCAACAAATTTATCCAAATCCCAGGAAGAAGAATTTTGGGCATATAATGCTGAAGATAAATCATTAAGAATATTCTTAAAAGCTTCATCTTGGACCAAATCTGCCAACTCATTGAGATTTGTGATTGCATCATGACCAAAATGATTCCTTCCCCAAAGAATAAGGTTATCCCGCAGTTCTTTCATCTGCCTGTTTTTAGCTGCTTTAAGCACAGCCTTATCAAAGTTTTTAATCTGTATTTCATCTTGATTATAACTTTTTTTAGCCTTAATAAAGGCAAACACTAAATAACTGATGATAACACCGGCACCAAAAGCAATTAAAATAATCCAAAAAGGAAAATCTTGCTTAAATTGTTCATGCGCCGCTTTTTGCTTATCTGTTTGAGATGGTGTTTGCGGTTTATTATTGATAGGAGCAACTTTAGAAGAAGGTGTAGGCGCCGTATCTTGAACTAGTGAAGCGTTCATATTTGGATTCGGAGCCACCACAATATTAAGCGCAGGCAAAGACACGGTTTGCATTTGCTTTGTTAGGGTATTAAACCATTTGAGCTTAATTTCGGGAACGGTTTCTTGTCCGGCGGTGGTTGGAATATACACATTAGAAATCATCCGATAAGAAACAATTTTTCCATTTTCAACGCGCATCTCATTAACCGGTTTTTCCGGATATTGTTGTAAGTTAGAATTTTCCTTAAAATCAATATTCGGAAGCTGCGAGTCGACGACACCGACAGCCTTGAGGATAATGTTTCGTGTAACGGCTTCACCAACCTTAAATTGCGGAGGATTCGGGCGCCATTCCGAGAAGAGTTCAACACTTTCGGCGGGCACCCACCAACCGGCATCATATTCTTGAGGAATAGGCAAAACATCAATGGTCTGTGGTTTTGTGCGCAAAGACACAATATTTTTAGAAGCAAAAATATCCGCCCAATCATCATCCAAAGCACTAATTCTTAAGTTGCCGAAGTTATCTGCAAAAATCTGCTGCATAGGCGAGTTTCCTTTTGTAAGATAATATCCGTCAACCGCCAACTCCGGAAGTTGGAGTTTGCCGCTTTTTTGTGGAAACAGGGCGAGCTTAACTTTAATAACGCGCACATTTTGCCCATTAATCACTTGAGATTCTTGAGTCGTTTCTCCGAGCGGACGAATAATCCACGAGTTTTCATCCACGACCATCGGCGCAATCCGCTCCACCTGCAACCCGCCGGTGTCATAGATTTTTAGGGTCATGTTCATTTCTTGCTGAACATAAGGAGAGTTTGTGTCGAGTTCATAATCAACGGCATAGTTATGAGAGTCAGCCTGCATATTTTTGTCAGAACGAACCATATTTTCGGGACTGGCTTCCAATACCTCAACCTGAAGAGGAGAGGTTTTCATTTTTCCAAGCGTGACGGATGGAATGGTAATAGCCCCGGTTTTTTTTGGCATAAGCTGAACTTGCCATTCGCGCTTTTGAGAAATTTGCCCATTAATGTTGCTGTGTTGATAGGCGCTTGATACCCCAAAAATATTAAAATCCGTATTAAGAGCCGTCAAATCGGGCTGTAGATTTGTCTGCGGCCCATCATAAGACAAAACAAGGTTAAATGTTTCACCCTGCACGATTTTATCTCTGGAAACTTCAGCAGTTAAAGAAGCGGCATTTGCCGTATTGACAGCCAAAGTACAAAGAAACAAAGTCAAAAGAACAAAAATTTTTTTCATTTTATTCTCCATATCTGTTTTTCATATATTCTTTATAGATAAAGGCTCTGAGCAATCCGCCGACATCTTCGGGAATTTCGCGGTATTGTTGTTCTTTGGCTTGAGCCTTTTCATCGGATTTGGGCGCATCACTGTTATCAGCTTGCGCTCCTTGTGGTTGCACATCTTGTTCATCCTCATTGTCAGAGGGTTGATTGGGGAGAGGAGCATTTGTTTCATCTTGCCCTTGTGAATTATCTCTTTCCTGATTCTCAGGAGAAGATGAACTGTTTTGATTATTGTTTTGCTCTTGTTTGCTCCCATTTTGTGATTGATTTTGCTGTTGGTCTTGATTCTGATTTTGATTCTGGTCAGAATTATTTTGAGCGTTCTGTTCTTGGTTTTGCTGGTCATTCTCTCCATTCTGAGATTGCTGTTGGTCTTGATTTTGTTGCTGATTTTGCTGCTCTTGATTTTGGCTTTGAGAGTTGTTTTGATTCTGCTTTTGTTGTTTCAAATATTCCAAATTAAATTTGGCATCTTCATGGTTAGGCTCTTGAGCCAAAACATCCTCATACTTTTTGATAGCTTCATCGATTTTGCCTGATTTTGCCAGAGCATTTCCTTGGTTGTAAAGAGATTCGACATCGTTTGCTTTAGCAAATTCTTTGAGCGCAGCTTGATAATCTCCGGCTTTATAGAGGCTGGAAGCTTTCCAGTCCGAGCGTTCAAATTTCTGAGAGGCTTTAGCATAATCTTGCTGATTGAAAGCTTTCATTCCTTCCTGATTATTGTTTAAGAAAAATCCGGCTTGCGCTTGTGCAGAAAAAAGGCAGAAGAAAGCCAGCGTCAACAACCCTTTTCTGAAAAAATACAAACAGCATAAAAGCGGGATAAATAAGAGATAATACCCAAAGTCGAGCCAAACAGTACGCATATTGTCCGAGCTTTTGAGCTCAGCATTTTGCGCATCTATTAAGGAGATAAAACGCTTGATGTCGCCATCATTTGCCGTAAGCGGAAGATATTCACCGCCGCCGGCTTTAGCAATTTTCATCAAAGCCTCAACCTGAACTTGGGCAATTGCCAGAACCGAAACCTTAAAACCTGATTGCAAAGCCTGCTGAGCAGCTTTTATGGTAAGAGCCACATCAGTCCCCCCGTTACCGGAAATAACCAGAATATCACCTTGGGTAAAGCCAGCATTTTTAAGTTTTTCGGTTGCATAAGAAATGGCTCTGTCAGGGCGATTCCCATTAACCGGCATAATTGAGCGGTTAATTTCGGGGAGCAAATTGCTGATTAAATTAGCATCATCGCTAATCGGTGTAATCATAAAAGGTTCCGCCGTATAAACAGCCAAACCGGATTGCTCGGACTTGAGCAGATTTGTCAGGTCTTTGATTTTGAATTTGGCGCGCGCCAATCTGTTGGGAGAAACATCGGTTTTGTTCATATCGGTCGATAAATCAAGCAGCATCATCACCGGATTTTGTGGTGAAAGAGAAGGAATCTGCTCTTTTTGCCAAGAAGGGCCGGCAAGAGCAATTATAGCGCCGACAAACCCCGTCAATGCCGCCAAAGAAACAAATCTCCGCTGCTTTGAACTGCCTTTGATGAGTAAAAACGGCAGCAAATTTTTATCAATAGCCTTCACCCAAGAAGACAAAGCTTGATTTCTTGTATAAAACTTAGCCCAAAACAAAAACGGCAACACTAAAGCCAAAAGCCACCATGGACGAATAAAATGAAAGTTGAGCCAAAAATCACTCATGATAATTTCTCCGCAAAAACATTGCTAATGCCGCCGCTAAAATAAGAGCCGCACCCAAAGGCCAAATAAAACGTTCTTTAACTTCGCGCACAAATTGGTCTTCATTTTCATTAGCCTCAAGCTTGTCAATTTCTTGGTAAATTTGCGCAAGGGATTGCGTGTCTGTTGCTCTGAAATATGTTCCTTTCGTCTCGGCGGCAATTTGGTTCAGGCTTTCTTCATCCAAAGCGGAAGGAACGGCGATTCTGATACCGAAAATAGAGTTAACAAAGCTCTGCTCCGCGCCGACGCCGATGGTATAAATTTTGACCCCTTCATCTTTTGCAAGCTGAATGGCTTGAGCCAAAGAGAGCGCACCGGAATTATTTTCACCATCGGTTAAAAGGATGATAACTTTTTTGTCTTTGTTGTCGCTGTTACGCAAAGACTTAAGGGACAAGCCGATAGCGTCGCCGATAGAGGTTGAGTTTCCTGCCATACCTGCATCGGTCTGCGCCAAAATTTCCAAGACAGAGCTTTTGTCGTAGGTTATAGGCGCTTGCACATAAGCACGAGAGCCAAACAAAACGAGCCCGATTCTATCATCGGCACGTTGCTTAATAAATTCGGCAGCGGTTTTTTTAACCGCGGCAAGACGGTCGATTCTCCGCCCTTGAAGAGCAAAGTCCCGTTCGTTCATAGAATTAGAAATATCCACCACCATTAAAATATCACGGCTCATATTAGGGAGTCTGACCGGTTCACCCACCCATTGAGGTCTGGCTGCGGCCACAACGAGTAAAGCCCAAATAACATACAACCATGCAAGTTTGCCCGACCATTTTTTAGCCGTGTCGCTTGCCCGCCAAGAGCTTCCGGATTTGATGTTTATTTGCTCAATATCTTTAAGAAAAGGCACTCTGAGCGCATCACCATGCAACCCGCGCATGGCAGGAATGAGTAAGCGGAAAATAAACGGCAAAATCAAAAGCCAAAAAAACAAAGGTTGGGCAAAATGATTCATAAATTTTCTCCAATCCATTCAATGCAAAACTTTCTGAGTTCTGCCACATCTTGAGATTTGAATTTATTACTGTTGCGTGAAATATAGGGCGCATCATTGAGAAGGGCGGCCGCCTGAGGAGAAATTTTTTTCTTGGTATGGCTGTTCAAAAAGTCAATCCACTTGTCGCCAAACAGGGCTGCGGCATTTTTATATTTCAACACGCAGATTCGCCGTAAGATAAGCGACATTTGTGCCGCTGCTTCAATGTTATCGGAAGGAAAAGCGTTGATTAAGCGCATGGCATAACGTTTTTTGCTTTTAAGCCGCAGATATAAAAACAAACGGACAAGGAGTAAAAGAACGATAAGGGTGACTAAAATCACATACCAACCATAAGCCGGCGGAAAAGCAGACACACCTTCCGTAGGTAAATGAATATCTCTAAGCTCCGGCAAATTATCGGGCATACACTTTCTCCCCAAAAACATATCACTAGATTTAAATGTAAGCCCAGAGAGTTAAAATATCAATAAGGAGAGCAAATTTAAGGAACAAAAAAGTATCAAACTTAATTTACTCTCCTTTTTGAACAAAACTATGCGACTTTAATAAGTCCGTGTTTTTTCTTACCTTGAGAGAGCTTAACTTGCCCGTTAAGAACATCGGCAGAAGAGAGCTTGTAGTTTTCATCGGCAATCACTTTGTCATTGAGCTTGAGACCTGCCTGCTTGATAAGACGGCGAGCTTCACCCTTGCTTCCGACAAAGCCGATTTGAACAAAGGCATCAAGAATGCTGAGCCCCTCAACCGAGGCCATATTGATACTTGGCAAATTTTCTCCGGACACACCTTGTTCAAAAGTTTGAACGGCAGTCTGTTGGGCCGCTTTGGCTTCTTCTTCGCCACGGCAAATTTTGGTTGCCTCATAAGCCAGAATTTTTTTAGCCTCATTAATTTCTTTGTCTTTAAGAGCTTCAAGACGGCGCACTTCATCCATCGGTAAATCGGTAAATATGCGCAAACATTTGCCCACTTCCGCATCGCCGATATTTCGAAAATATTGATAATAGTTGTAAGAGGAAAGTTTTTCTTCATTAATCCAAACGGCATTACCTTCGGATTTGCCCATTTTTTTGCCATTGGAGTCAGTAATAATCGGGCTGGTAAAACCAAAAAGCTCAACATCATATTTACGGCGGCCGAGTTCCGTACCGGAGGTAATATTTCCCCATTGGTCAGAGCCGGCAATTTGCGCGCGGCAGCCATAAGTTTTATAAAGTTGGCAAAAATCATATCCCTGGAGCAACATGTAGTTAAATTCCAAAAAGCTCATGGGCTGCTCACGGTCCAAACGCGTTTTGACGCTATCCATGGTCAGCATTTTGTTAACGGAATAATAAGTCCCGACATCGCGCAAAAAGCTAAGATAGTTAATATCTTTGAACCAATCCCAGTTATCCACCATAACGGCATCGGTCGCGCCATCACCGAACTTTAAGAATTTTGAAAAAGATTTTTTGAGCCCTTTGATATTTTCGGCCAAAGTCTCTTCACTCAAAAAGGGGCGAAGCTTGTCTTTACCGGACGGGTCGCCGATTCGAGCAGTTGCACCGCCGACAAGGGTGAGGGGTTTGTGTCCGCATTTTTGGAACCAACGCATCATCATCAAAGGCACGATATGTCCCACGTGCAAACTATCACCGGTAGGGTCAGAGCCCAAATATCCCACAGCGGGCTTGCCTTCTTTTTCGCATTGATAGAGAAAGTCATCAAAGCCTTGTTCATTGGTGCATTGATTATAAAAGCCGCGCTCAACCATAATGTTGACGAATAGGGATTTAAATGTGCTCATTTTTCCTTTCCTTAAGCTGAATATTTAAACAAGTCTTAAGGATATTATCATATAAATAAAATAGTGCAATAAGGGAGGTAAATTTTTTTTACAATGAACATCATCAAGAGTATGCGTGTAATTGGGCTGATGAGTGGCACATCTTTAGACGGTGTGGATATCGCAGAGATAGAAACGGACGGCGTAGATATATATGAGTACGGCCGAGCCTATACCGTGCCTTATGATGAGGATATAAGGGAGCAAATTCGCTCCATATTGGGCTTAAAGCCGGATACTCCTGAAAATGCGCTGAAAATCAGCTTGATAGAAAACAAGCTGACAAGCTTTCATGCTGAGGTCGTAAAAGAATTTTTGTCAGAAACAGATGATAAGATAGATTTAATAGGCTTTCACGGCCACACGATTCACCACGAACCTGAAAATCACTATACCCACCAAATCGGCGATGGACAGCTTTTGGCAGATTTAACGGGAATAGAGGTTGTCAACCACTTTCGCAATGCGGATGTAGCGGCCGGCGGGCAGGGAGCACCTTTGGTGCCAATCTTTCACGCTGCTTTGTGTGCAAACAAAGAAAAACCGATAGCGGTATTAAATATCGGAGGCGTTGCGAATATTACATGGATGGGCAGCAATGGAGAGTTAATGGCGTTTGATACCGGTCCCGGAAACGCTCCTGTCAATGATTGGGTCAAAAAAAGAGCCGGAATGCATATGGATTATAACGGTAAATTGGCCATCAGCGGGCAGATAAATGAGCCGATAGTGGCGCATTTGATGAAACACAAATATTTTGCCAAATATCCGCCTAAGTCGATAGATAGAAATATCTTTGCAGAAAAATTGCAAAATCTGGACGGCCTGTCGCTCGAAGACGGTGCAGCCACAGCCACGGCGTTTACGGCGGAATCAATCGCTTATTCGATAAAAACATATTTGCCGGAACTCCCCAAAAGCTTGATATTATGCGGAGGCGGCGCCAATAATCCGACAATGGTAAGATTTATTCGTCAACGTCTGCCGGAAATAGAGGTCAGATTAGCAAGAGAAGAAGGCTGGAACGCAGATGCAATAGAGGCACAGGCTTTTGCATATTTGGCAGCAAGGCGTATAGCCGGTTTGCCGATAACTTTTCCGTCAACCACAGGTGCGCCGATGCCCTTGATTGGGGGCGAAATACACATGCCGCAACCCCAAAAATCATAAAAAATAAATTTAACCAAATAAATATATTGACAAAATAATCAAAAAGATAATAATAAACCCCACATATTTACAATTATCACTATTATTAACTACAAAATTTACTATTATGAAAAGATTGATTTTAATTTTTTGTATGGGATTGGCACTATTTTTATGCGCCGGTGGTTGGAATGCACTTAATGCGCAAAGCCGCCCGGGCAAAGTAACATCAGCTCCTTACCGTGAAGCTTTGGACCGTGGAATAAAATTCACCGTACCAATCATCACCAACGGCAAGATTCAGCTGGGAATGAACATTTATATGTATGTCAAACCCACAAATCCGGATGTTGACGTGATGATTTTTGATACATCGTATAAGTTCCGCGCTTATGGGGAATATATCACGGTGGAATATGACAACGCCAAAGATGAAATCTCCTTGGTAGAAGTAACCAAAGTCAAGCCCCGCCAACAGCCCCAAAGAATAAAAAATTACAACTGCTATTACCTTGACGCCCGTAAAAAGGCCAAGATGGTTTTCTTAAATGCCAGAAAAGAAAACCGAATTATAGAGGTTGTCTTGGAGTAAGCTAAAATTTAAGCCTTCGGATGAACGAAAATCCGAGGGCTTTTTTTGCGTATAAAGAAGTTGTAAAATATGTTTGACTCCAAAAGATTCATGTATTAAACTCAACCCCGAATTAAATATTTTGAAAGAGAAAAAGATGTGCAGTTTCATCCAAAACATTAACATAATTATTATCCCCTAAGGGGATGAATTTTTTGTATGCACATATTTTAATTAAAACCGCTAAAATTTTTTCACCAACATAAAATATAAGATTAAGGTGTTTGTAGATGACAAAACATTATGCTGATGTAAAGGCAAAGCCTGACTTTGTCGAAGTCGAAAAAGATATTCTAAAATTCTGGGAAGAAGATAAAACATTTGAAAAATCGGTTCACAACCGCGACGGTGCGGCCGAATTTGTTTTTTATGACGGCCCTCCGTTTGCCAACGGCACGCCGCATTATGGGCATATTATGGTGTCTTATGTAAAGGACGTTGTAGCTCGTTTCCAAACCATGAACGGCAAAAAGGTAGAGCGCCGCTTGGGTTGGGATTGCCACGGTCTTCCGGCCGAAATGTCAGCCGAAAAACAATTAGGCGTTTCCGGCCGCAAACAAATAGAAGCTTATGGCGTTGAAAAATTTAATAATTTTTGCCGTTCCGATGTTTTGAAATATTCGGGTATATGGGTTGAGATGTTCAAACGTATCGGCCGCTGGGTTGACTTTAACCATGATTATAAAACCATGGACTTGCCGTTTATGGAAAGCGTCATCCATAATTTTAAGGAGCTTTATGACAAAGGCTTGGTTTATGAGGATTATCGCGTGTTGCCATATTCTTGGGCAGCCGAAACCCCATTGTCTAACTTTGAGGTTAATCAAGGATATCAAGATAAGACAGACAATGCTATAACCGTTATGTTCAAACTCGAAAATGGGATGAATATTTTGGTCTGGACAACCACCCCATGGACTTTACCGTCAAACTTGATGTTGGCAGTTGGCAAAGATATCGACTATGCTGTTATGGAAGAAAACGGCCAGAAATACATTTTGGCGGAAGCAAGATTAGGCGCTTATAAAAAGCAATTAGAACACGCCCAAAAAGTCGGTTCAATGAAAGGCAGCGAGCTTTTGGGCTTGAGCTATGAGCCGATGTTCCCCTATTTTAAGGACTTAAAAGCCAAAGGCGCATTTAAGGTTTTGAGCGGAGAGTTTGTTTCAACCGAAGACGGAACGGGCGTTGTGCACATCGCCCCGGGTTTTGGTCAAGACGACTTTGACGCATGCCGTGCTTATGACAAAGACTTTCCGGTTGTATGCCCTGTGGATGAGGCTGGTAAGTTTACAGCGGAAGTGCCGGATTATGAAGGCAAACAGGTTTTTGAAACCAATGAACCGATAATGCAGCTGTTAAAAGAAAAAGGCATTTTGGTCAAAAAAGAACAATACACGCACACATATCCCTTCTGCTGGAGAACGGACACGCCGTTGATTTATAAGGCAATGTCTTCTTGGTTTGTTAAGGTGACGGATTTCCGTGATGAGATGGTGAAAAACAATCAGCAAATCAACTGGGTGCCGGAGCACATTAAGGACGGCCGCTTTGGTAAATGGCTTGAAGGTGCAAGAGATTGGTCAATTTCACGCAATCGTTTCTGGGGAACCCCGATTCCTGTTTGGAAATCTGATAATCCGAAATTCCCAAGAATAGATGTTTTCGGCTCAATCGCCGAGATTAAGGAAAAGACCGGCTTTGATGTAAAGAACTTGCATAAGCCTTATATTGATGATGTGGTTTACCCCAATCCGGATGACCCGTCGGGACAAACCATGATGCGCCGTGTGGGTGATGTTTTTGACTGCTGGTTTGAATCCGGTTCAATGCCATATGCGCAAATTCACTACCCGTTTGAAAATAAAGAATGGTTTGAAAAACATTTTCCGGCAGATTTCATTGTTGAGGCCATGGATCAAACGCGTGGTTGGTTTTATACCTTAACGGTTTTGGCCACAGCTTTGCACAATCGCCCTGCGTTTAAGAATTGTATCTGCACGGGGCTATTGATGGCCGAAGGCGGACAAAAGCTTTCCAAACGCTTGAAGAATTATCCTGACCCGAACGCCGTATTAGATAGCATTGGTTCAGATGCCTTGCGCTGGTTCTTGGTGTCATCCCCAGTTTTGAAAGGCGGCAATTTAGCGGTTGATAAAGAGGGCAAAGAAATAGCCAAAGCCTCAAGAGTGGCGCAAATCCCGTTGTGGAACGCTTTTTACTTCTTTACGTTGTATGCCAATGCGGAAGAGTATCAAGCCAAAGAAATTTCACATTCTTCGGAGGCGATAGACAATTACATCTTGTCAAAACTTAAACATTTAAGAAATGTCGCCAAAAAAGGGATTGAGAGCTATGATATCGCTCAAGCCACCACTGAAACGGCAAGTTTCATGGAAGTTTTGAACAACTGGTACATCCGTCGCACCAGAGATCGTTTCTGGGAAGGTGACAAACAAGCCTTTGATACTTTGTACACGGTTTTGGTCAACTTAAGCAAGATAATCGCACCCCTAATGCCGTTTGTAACCGAGTATGTTTATAAGACCTTGACGGGAGAAGAATCAGTTCACTTGGCGGATTATCCGTCTTTGGCAGAAATTGAGGAAGATGCCGATTTGATGGAGAAGATGGACTTTGTCCAAGATTTGTGCTCAACCGCCAAGTTCATCAGGGAAGAAAAGAACTTGCGCAACCGCTTGCCGTTAAGGAGCTTAACGGTTATAGGCAAGGAATTGACACCGGCATATCAGGAAATTGTCAAAGATGAGCTGAATGTCAAGGAAGTCAAGTTTGACAACAACCTTGAAAATTATGCCTCTAAAAAGGTTTACCTCTACACCCCGTTATTGGGCAAAACTTTGGGCAAAGCAATGGGCGGCGTAATGGCGGCTTACAAGCAAGGACAATGGAGCTTGAATGAAGACGGCACATTGTCGATTGGCGGAGAGAACTTGTCTAAAGACTTGTTTGAGGTTCGTCTTGAGATGAAATCAGGCGTCGCCGGCAAGGCTTTTGCCGATAACAAAGCGGTTGTAACCTTAGATACAGTGGTAACAGATGAGCTCAAACGTGAGGGCATGGCCAGAGACTTTGTCCGTCTGGTTCAAACCTTGAGAAAAGACAAAGACTTCAACATTTCCGACCGTATCGAGTTAAGTTACGAAACATCGGACGCAGAGTTGGCCTTGGCCTTGAGAGAAAATGAGGGCTATATCGCTGAGCAGGTTTTGGCCGTTAAGGTAAACAACACTTGCGCTGGCGGAACGGAAGCTGACATCGAGGGGGTTAAGCTTAAGTTTGATGCCAAGGTTGCCAATGTAAAAGTGGCATAATTAGCTACTTGAAGCGGCAAAAGTAAAAGAGAGAGGATAAAACCCCTCTCTTTTTTTGTAAAAATATCAATCAAACCAAGAGCAAAAGGCCTAAATTAACCAAAAGTTATGAAAGATTTGTTACACTAGCAGAAAATGTTAGACAAAATATCAAAAATATGCTATATTGATATTAAATAAGAAAAATCTTGGAGAACAACAATGACTGAAGATAAAGAAAATCAAAACACACAAGAAAATCAAGAAATACCTGACAAAACACCAGAGGAAAGAGCCGAGGCCAGATTAAGCAAAGTCCCGACAGACGAGTTTAAGGCCTTTATGGAACAAGAATACGGTGCAGGTTCGTTTGAAAAACATTATCTGAACGCCCCCGCGGAGGAAAAAGACCGCCTTGAAACACAGTTTGAAGCCAAGTTCAAAAAAGAACCGTTGAGAGAAGCCAAGGAAGTCAAAATTAATGAAGGCGAAAATGACAATTCCAACACCAACACTGACACTAAACAACAAGAACCCCAGGATGAGGACTGGAAAGAAAAACGCATCAAAGCGTGGAAGGCTTATGCCCAAGAACACCAACAAGAGTTTGGCTTAACCAGTGACGCCCAAGCCGAAGATTTAGGCTTAAAAGTCGGGGACACGGCTATTCATTATCAAGATGAAAGCAATGTCACCATGGGTAATGGTGAATATGAAAAGTTTGTGAAGTTAGTGCAAATAGAAAAAGAAAACAACACCGACATCATTAACTTTGGCAATATCAACAGTGAGGAATATAAAGCCAAATTAGCTGCCGCCTGTATTCAGCAAGGTATGGACTTTAAGAATGGACCGGAACATATTGATTTGACCTTGGATTGCTTTAAGAATATAGATGACGCCACCCGCGCTAAAATTGAAGCTTATAATAAGCAAAAAGAAGAGGAAAAGCGCACTCAAGACCCCAAAACCAAAACAGAAGAAAATAACAACCAGCCGGAGCAAAACCAAGAACCGCAAAGAGATAAAGAATATTATAAAAAACTTTATGAAGAAAAACTCAAAGAGTTTCAGGAGCAAAAGACCGCAGAGGTTGACTTGTCAAATGTAAAAGATGCAGGTGAAAGAGCCGTGATATACGCCGCCGCCAAAGACAAAAGCGTGATGGCAAAGGTTAAAGGTGCGGATAAGGAAAAATTCATCACGGCAGAAACCAAAGAGGCCGTAAGCACCTTGCCGCCGGATATGCAAACAAAACTCAAAATGCACGATTCGAATGTTGATAAATTTGCCAAAATAAAGCAAAGCCACGCCCAAACGCAAGAAGAAGTTGCCGCCATGGGCAAAAGTGGAAGAGCCGCCGCTGCAGAAAGGATCAATTCCAACATATTGAATAATTATTATCATAACAACCAAGGCAGATAATTCTTAAAAATAAGGACACAAAAATGGCAAATTCTCAAACAATGAGTATGGCAGAAGCCATCATTAAGGCAGAAGGCAATTTATCAACACTTTCATTTGATGAAATATCAGAGATGTATGAGGTGTTTACGCAAGCGGGCGTGTTGGGCCAAAGAGAACAAGCTGCCTTCAAAAAATTGCAGGACTTTGCCAAACAAGAAATCACGCAAGCCGCGGCTAAGGGAACAGAGGTCGATATGACAATCGCCCCTGAATTAGACGCCTGGCTCATGTTTTTAGATAAAGTAGATATGCCGGAAAAAACAGCGGTCAAAGGCAAATTGTCACAGTTTTATAAATATTTTGATAAAGAGCATAATTTGCAGGGAATCACCCCAAACTCAGCCGATATGCTGGAAAAGAACCATAAATATCTCGAACAGATTCAAACGGTGGTTAATCCGTTGCAGAAAGGCAAGAACAAAGATGAATACAAAGAGTTTGCCAAAATCACCGACTTTTATGATTCATTAAATGTCATCAACAAAGCAGAAGGCGATAGAGTAAGTAAAAATTCTTTCAAGCAAGATATGTTTGCCATAGCCGCCTTGGAGGCAAAAACAGAGCTTTTGCAGGACAAAAACTTTGCGAATTTAAGTGTTCAAGACAGAATAAAAAAATACAAAGAGGTTTTAAAGCGTCATTTAGAGCAAGATATCGGCACTTTGCTTTTGGCGCAAATGCACGCAAATTTTTATGAGCAAAACATCGGCATATTGGCAGAGATAAAAGACACAAATTTATCGGAAGAAGAGCGCAATAAGAAAAAAGCCGAATATCAGCAAAAAGCCAAAGCGTTCAGCAAAGAAACATCGGATTATCTTGCGCAAATCACACAGTATTTTGCCACAGACGGTGCAAAAAAGCCGCAAATCATAGACATCAGTAACACCATAGCCGCCTCCATAGTAATCGAAAACAGCAGCAATGCTCTGGCGGTTAATAAGCGCATAGCACAAAAAAGCGGTTTTAAGGCCGCATGGAAAAAGGCCAAAGCCTTTGATAAAAAAATGGCAGAGAAATACCCCAAGACATGGAGTGTAGCCAAAGGATTGGCCCTGAGTGTAACGGCCAGCACAACTTTGGGCGTCGTAGGTGTAGCTTTAGTTGGGGTTTATAAGGCAAGAAAAGCTTGTCTGGAAGTTGCCGACAAGGCTGAGAAAAATGGACAGGGCTTTTGGACATATCTTAAAAGCAATAAAGTCGAGGCCGCCAAATTTGGTGTAAGTGCGGCAAGTGCGATGATTTCTGTCGGCTTTGCCGGATTCGATGTCGCGATGCAAGGCATAAGCGCGGCCGGCATTGTCGGCCAAATGGCGGAGCACACGGCGCGCCATGGCGGAGATATAGCCGCCGGCGTAAGTGAATGGGCGTCAAACATAAGTTCTAATGCATCAACCAACACGGCAGGCAGTATGGCTTCAAAAGTTATAGACGGTGGCTGGAACGGCCTTTGGGAAGGAATCAAACATCATATAATCAAACCCAAAACCTTATTGCGTACGGGTGTAGCCTTGTGTTCGGCAGGCGTTGCTTATGCAAGCAATCTTTCCAAAGGAACTAAAGAAGCTAAAAAGGCGGCTTTAACCGTTTTGGGCGGCACAAGCTTAGGTTTGTTAATCGGGGGTGTTGCCTCCGAAATGAGTGGGTCGGGCAATGTTGAAAAACCGGAGGCGGCGCAACCTGACACACAGCCTCAGCCTGAAAAAACAGATGTACAAACCCCAGAATCTGAAAAACAAACCCCAAAACCCACCACACCAGTTGAAGAAAAGCCAAAAGATTTAACGCCAAGAGCTGTGAGAGAGGAACATGTTCCGCCGCTCAGACCGCAAATTGATGCGGAGGTTTTGGCCGCGGACAAAGAAGTTTTTGCCGAGTTGGTAAAGCGCAACGCTTTTATCGTGCGCCACGAGTGCCAATATCACAATATGGAAGAATTTAAGGCAGCACTGATGGCGCAAAGCAAAATAGATATGGCTTATTACCAGCAGTTGTTAAACAGCGGCAAGGTAGCGGAAGCCGAGCATTTTATGAAGGCACTTCATGACAAAGCCGAGCGCTATGAAGGCCATGATGCCCGAACAGTCACGGAAGACGACAGCCGCAAGCTCAAAAGAGCCAAGTTAAAAGCGCAAAAGAGCTATAATGAATATATGGAAAAGAGGAACACGTTATCGCGCATGGACAGTCGTGATGCCGACTATGCTAAAGCCGAAAAAGAGCTGGATGAAGCACGAATGAAATATGCCAAAAATATGGTTAAGCTGACTGACAAAAAATGCCAAGACCTAATAAAAGACATTAAAGAGATGGAAAAATCGGGTCAAGGGCAAGAATATGCAGAAACCAAGGGGCAGTTGCAAGCCGTAAGATATGTACTCAAGCACGGAGACAAAGTCAATGAAGAACTTCTGGACGAAACAATAGACAAGTGTGTCGGCGGCATGAGTGATTATAAAAAGAGCACCTTATCAGCGGCAGTCGCAAGGAGTATATCCTCAAGGAATAGATAATAAAATGGACTCTTTTAAATAAAATTTCAAAAATTTTCAAAAATAGCCAAAATTATGCTTGCATAAACACTTTTTTTATGTTATATTCTTGAAAGTTAAATAAAAAAAGGAGTGATTTACCTATGGAATTAATTGAAGCCATAAACCTCGCCAGCTCAAAAGAGAGCTTAAGTTTCACCCAGATTAAAGAGGTGAATGAGGTTTTATCTGCAAATAAATACAAAGATAAAGTCGTAAAGCAAGCATTGACCAATAAAGCGGCCCAAACCTTCAAAGAAATGCAACAAGATATGTCGCAAATGGACCTTGAAGAAGTCAAAGCCGCAATATATGTGTTGGACACATTTACGGCATCCAAAAACAAAAAATCAGCTGAATACAAACAATTGATGGCTGATTTAGAGCTCAAAATGCAAGAGTTGGAAGTAAAGTCAAAACTTCCCAACCAAGATGACTATGAACATCAACCCAAAATAAGTGAAAACGCCACTGCGGAAGAAATTAACCGTAACTATACGTTAATGGCAGAATATGCTAATCAAGAAAACCCGTTGGATGACAAAAACGCGTTTTATCAAACGAGCCGTGATGGTCTGGATATATTGGATGTTCAGGATGAAAACGGTAACACGGTTGATGTCAAAGACGAAATTGTTGAAACAGCCAAACTTCAAACCATGGCAGAGTTGCTAACTTCAAAAGAAAAAGTAACGCAAGACAGATTCCGCAAGATTTTGAGAGACAAAATCGACTTAAGCGTTTTCACGATGTTGAACGCAGACAAGGCTGCTGAAATAGCTCAAAGCAGCAACACCAAAGGTATAATGAAAGAATATACCGATATGGTTAACAAATTTGTTGCCGGCGGAAAGAAAAACAAAACCAAGGTCACGTCAGCCACAGCCATGGCAGTGATAACCGATGCTTCACAGCAAATTGACAGCTTTACGAACAAGATAGCCGCCAAGTTTGGCAATATTCCGGCTGTTGCTGGCTTCAAACAAAGATTGTCAAACTTAAATGCGCGTATGACCAAAAAATTCGGTAAAGCCTATAAGGTAACCAAAGAAATTGTCAAAGGCGGAGCCGGATTGTTAACCGACTTAGGTTTGGCAACTTTAGCCGGTGCGGCAGGACCGGTTGGCTTGGGTTTGTACGGCGTTTATACTTTTAAGAAAAATGTTGTTCCTTACTTAAATAAGGTCGAAGCAAGCGGGCTGAGCTTAAAAGAATATGCTAAGCAGAACCGTAAAGAGAGCATAATTGCCGGTTTGTACACCGCATCTTCAGCTTTGAGCGGTGTTGTTGCGGCAGGTATTGCGGCGCACAATGCGGCCACCCATGCTGGTGTAACAATAGCCGATTCCGTAACTAAATTTGCTTCAACCGGCAAGATTGTTGCCGGAGCATCAGCCATGGCGGTTAAGCAAAGTAGTGATATTTATAAAGCCGTTAAGGAAGGAAAAGATGTTGGCAAAACGGTTGCCAAAGCTTTAACAGCCGTCGCCTTATTTGCTGTTGCGGCTGAGGCCAGAGAGCAATATGCGCTTGGCCATGCCGGCTCTCAAAACGACACGCCGGATGTTGTTAACAACATCACCAACAACAATACGACCAATGTTTATATTGATAATTGTTGCGAACCGGTGGTTTATCCGAATGATCAGGTTGTAGAGCCGACCCCAACACCGACACCGGAACCGACCCCAACACCAACTCCGGAACCAACACCGGTTGTAGAAAAACCGCTTCCGCCGGTCGAACGTCCCGTTTCAAGATTGCCTATTCCGGAAATAGATATGGGTAATCCGCCGCACATAGATATAGACATGAAAATGCCTGAAAATGGCTTGATTGTACCTGAAGCTGACTTAGATCCAGGACAAATCCATATCCAACAAGATGGACATCTTGAATTAGTCAATGATGTTCATACTTATGATAATCCAAGAGAGATAATGGCGCGCCATGCTGATAGCGGCTATATTGAAGGTGCAGACGGCAAATTTTATGATCAACCAAAATCTGATAATGTCATATTAGACCGTGCGGCAGAAAACTTCAAACAAGAAGTTGAACAAGTCAAAATTTGCTTGGATAACAACAGTAATGAAGTTACCAGCCAAGGCTCAGATGGTAAAAACACATACAATAGTGTGCAAGAACTTCTGGCCAAGAAAAATGGTGGTAGAAACTCTTAAACTCGTCCAAATCACTCCGAGTTTAACCAAGAGAGGGTGCTTGAAAAAGCACTCTCTTTTTTTGTATACAGCCTAAGTAAAAGAGATAAGATAAAACACTTGCCAAAACAAGCGATTCGGTGCAATATTACAAATTATCATAAAATTAATAGAGTAAAAAGAATGAGCTTAAAATATGAGATTATAAAAACGGTTGGCAAAAGCCGTAGAGGAAAATTATACACCAAGCACGGTGTGGTGAATACGCCGGCATTTATGCCGGTAGGCACATGCGCCACAGTCAAGGCAATGATGCCGGAATCAGTTGCCGCCACGGGTGCGGAAATTTTGCTTGGCAATACTTATCACTTAATGTTGCGCCCAGGGGCAGATTTGGTCGAAAAAATGGGCGGCTTGCATAAGTTTATGCATTGGGACAAGCCGATATTAACCGATTCTGGCGGTTTTCAGGTTATGAGCCTAACCGGATTAAGAAAACTAACGGAAGAAGGCGTAACTTTCAGCTCCCACGTGGATGGCAAAAAGTTTTTCTTATCGCCGGAAGAGTCAATTAAAATACAGCATAAGCTCGATTCGAACATCACCATGTGTATGGATGAGTGCGTCAAATTGCCCGCACCGTATGAAAAAGTCAAAAAATCGGTAGAAATGTCTATGCGCTGGGCAAAGCGGAGTAAGGATGCGTTTGTTGATAGGGATGGCTACGGCATTTTTGGCATCCAACAAGGTGGCGATTATGAGGACCTACGCGCTTACTCAGCTGAAAAGTTAAAAGAAATTGGCTTTGACGGCTATGCCATCGGCGGCTTGGCTGTTGGCGAGGGGCAAGAAACCATGTTCAAGGTTTTGGATTATGCACCTCAAATGCTGCCCGCAGATAAACCCAGATATTTAATGGGCGTCGGCCGTCCGGATGATATCGTGGGGGCTGTTTTAAGAGGGGTTGATATGTTTGATTGCGTTATGCCGACCCGTTCCGGCCGCACGGCACAGGCCTTTACACGCTACGGAACAGTCAATATTCGCAATGCCCGCCATCGTGAAGATCCGCGTCCGTTGGAAGAAGGCTGCGATTGCCCCTTGTGCCGCAACTTTAGCCGTGCTTATATTCATCATTTGCAAAAATGCAACGAGATATTAGGCGTTATGCTGTTAACATGGCACAACATCAGATACTACCAACGCTTAATGCAAGGCTTAAGAACCGCAATTGAGACAGATACATTGCAAGAATTTGCGGCCAAATTTTATGCCGACCAAGCCAAAGGCGATATAGAGGAGCTGTAAAATGAGTGATACCCAGTTTGAAAAAGAAGATGTTGCCTCCTTTGTTGCACAAAACACAGAGGAGGGAATGCGCGTTTTTGTCGCCGGTGGACACAGAGGCGGCAACGACCCGTTGTATATTGCCGAGGCTTATAACTTGGGCCGCGAGATAATCAACATGGATTTTAAATTGGATTTTGGCTTGTCCAATTCAGGCATAATGGGAGCTGTCGCCAGAGGCGTTATGGATGGCTGGAGCAAGAAGCAACGGTCGCTAAAAGGATTGCCGATACAAGCCATCACCACACCGGAATATTATAGCCTGTATTCACAAGACGATGTTATGGTCAAGCAAATTGAAAACGTTATTTTGGCCAAGACATTGGAAGAAAGAAAACAAAAATTGCTCAATGCCGACTTTGTGGTATTTGCACCAGGGGGTGTTGGCACATTGGATGAACTGGCGTATGATTGCGTCGCCATGCAAGACGGATTGCTGCCGATAAAACCGTTTGTTTTTTATAATGTGAATGGATTCTTTCATCATTTGTTAGAGTTTTTGAAAGAAATTGCCGCCAAAGGCTTTGCCGAACCCGTGCCCTTTATCGTGGTAGATAACAGCAGTGATTTGAGTGTTGTCTTCAGACTCTTGAAGTTAAGATACAACAAAAACCGCAGCACATCAGAGGCTTATGCTAACGCGCGTCAGGCCGCATACGAATTGCCCTATTTTATCAAACGAATAGAAAAAGATAAAAACTTAACGGTTGAAGATATAATAGCCGAGATGGAAAAAATAAGCACATCAGGCACATCCGGCGACCGCAAAAACCTAACAGAAGAGATAGATCAAGCCTATCTTGAAAAAGAGATAGAACGTATGTATGAACGTTTGGCCAAAACCGGCAAAGATACCTCTATTGTAAGTGATAAATTATCCATGCTGAAACGCCGCCGCCAAAGCAGAATATGAGCAAAAAGAAAAACTCTTGAAAAATTCAAGAGTTTTTTTAGTGCAATGTTTTTATAAATTTTAATAGGGAGCATAAGGGTCATTATAGTCTTCAAAGAATGTCGGTACCTCACTCATCATAACTTCTTGGAAAGTATAAGGGGTGAAGTTGTCCATATCATAAGGAATTTTGAGATAATTTGTAAAACGCCCGTTCGAGTTCACATCTTGTAATACCATAACCAAAGGCGCATAGAGATTATAAGCGTCGGCATAGGTGTAATCGCCCTGAGCTTCTTCCTCTTCATAATTAATCATTTCGAGGTTGTAGACTCCTTGCCAGTTGTTGGCAAAAGCCTGCTGAATGTTATACATAGCTTCACCGCAACTATCACATGGTTCGTTGTTGTAAAACAAAAAGATAATAGGTTTTCCGTTTGGGCTGTAATTTTGGTTGTATTGCCCGTTGTCACCGTAATATCCGTTAAATTGAGCCAAGGCAGGAACGGCATAGAACAAACCGCACCCTAAGCAAAATAAAGCAAATTTCCGCAACATAAAGAACCTCCGAAAACATTTCCCTCAGAAGAAGAGATATGCGCAAAATCAAAAATATCAACCCTTGACTTCAACTAAAATCTTGCGAGGATTTTTGCCGATACGAGACAAGATTTCATAGCTGATAGTTCCGGCATCGCGCCCCATGTCATCAAGGGTATAAAAATCATTGAGCAAAAAGGCATATTCGCCAAACTTAATATCGGGAATATCGGTAACGTCACAAATAATATTATCCATAGAAATACGCCCGATAATGCGCGCTTCAAACAATTTTTTTCCGCGCGGGAAAAAGATTTTTCCAACATTAGAAAGAGAGCGTGGCACCCCGTCGCCATACCCGATGGAAACAATGGCAATTTTGCGCTCAGAAGCAGCACGATAAGTTGCAGAATAGCCGACAAAATCGCCTTTAGGCAAGTCAGCAATTTGCAATACGGGGGCTTTAAGGGTCACAACGGGCAACATCTGGTTTTCACGATAAGGTGCTGTGTTAATGCCATACAGAGCCGCACCTAAGCGAACAATATCAAATTGAAAATCCTCACCGAGAAATGTTCCGTCCGAGGCAGAGAGTGAGGCTCTAAGGTTAGGAAAAAATTTTTTCTTCAGACGCTTAAAGTTGCTAAGCTGATGCGCGTTCATAAAATGGTCTTTTTCATCACCGCAGGCCAAATGCGACATCACGCAATCAAACAAATTTTTGTCTTCAGGGGAGAGGGCCTCAAGCTCTTTTTCTCTAAAGCCCAGTCGATTAAGTCCTGTTTCAATATTAATCATGGCTTTCATATCAGAAAAGCGGTTTTTCTTCCAAAATTCGAGCATCTCAAGCGAGCTGATAACAGGGATAAGATTTGAGCTTTTGAAAGATTCCAGAGAGTCTTCACCGATTCCCTGCAAAACATAAATTTGTGCTTCGGGGGCAACTTTGCGAACAATTTCCCCTTCAACGCCATGCGCCACAAAAAAACACCGACATCCGCCTTTGTCATAAAGATATTGCGCCACGCGGTACGCCCCCAAGCCATAAGCATCATCTTTAACCACGGCGGCAGCAATGGCGTGCGGAGCAATTTTTTGCAAAGTTTGATAGTTTTTCAACAAATTTTTCAAGTTTATTTCAAAGATAGGTCTTGTCAAAATACTCATAACTGCATACACTCACAACAGATTAAAAGGAACAATGATAATGAAGTTTATCGACACGCACATACATTTGCAAGACTTCAATGCAAATTATACGCCGCAGCTTATAAAAAAGAGCGTTGAAGCAGGCATTGAGGGTTTTATCTGTGTGTCAACATCAGAAAAAGACTGGGCAAATGTAGCCAAACTGTCGGAAGAATATGAAAAAATAACGCCAGCCTTTGGCCTCCATCCATGGTATGTTGCTGAGGCAAAAGAAGACACGATTTCAAAGTTAGAAACATATTTACAACAATATCCCAAGAGCCTGACAGGCGAGTGTGGCTTAGATGGATTGAAACCTGAAAGAGAAAAGCAGGAAAAACTTTTTGCCGCACAGATAGAGCTAGCACAAAAGTATAAAAGGCCGATACTGATACATACGGTCAAAAGCGGTGGAATGCTTGAAAAATTTTGGCTGAAGCTGAAAAAGAGTGTGTATGTAATCCATTCGTTTAGCGGGAGCTTGGAGCAGGCACGGCAAATTTTGCAAAATGGGGGATATATCTCGTTTTCGCTGTCAATATTGAGGAACAAAGAGCGAGAGAAGATATTAAATTTCATACCGAGAGATAAACTTTTGTTAGAAACGGATAGCCCCTATCAAGGTTTGAGCAAAGGGGCGCAAAACACGCCGCTGAACTTGCCATATTTACTGCAAGAGATTGCTAAAATTCGCCAAGAGAATGCGGAGGACTTGGCACAAACCATATACCAAAATTCACAAGGACTAATCAATGGCACATATTGAAGACAAACGTTTTTGCCGCACACGAGCATTTTTAGGCGATGAAAAGTTAAAAAATCTGCAAGATTCCACCGTGATGATAATCGGGCTGGGAGCGGTTGGCGGTTATGCGCTTGAGGGCATTGCCCGCGCAGGGGTTGAACATTTGATATTAGTAGATTTTGACAAGTTTGAAGAGAGCAACATCAACCGCCAGATATTAGCCACTAACGAGAGTATTGGGAAAAGCAAAGCAAAAGTCGCCGCAGATAGAATTAAGTCCATAAATCCGCATGCAAACATTGAAGAAAAACCCGTGTTTGTGGATGAAAAAAACATTGATGATTTGCTTAATTGCAAGGTTGACTTTGTGGTGGATGCGATAGATTCTCTGCCCTCAAAATGCTCGCTAATAAAAGCATTGGTCGCCAAAAAAATTCCGTTTATATCATCCATGGGAGCGGCCTTAAAGCAAGATTTTTCAAAAATAAAAGTCTGTAATTTAAACCAAACCCAAGGCGATTCTTTGGCCAGAGAACTGCGCCGCCGCTTAAAGGCTGAGGGTGTGGATTTAAGCCAAATAAATTGCGTTTCATCAACCGAAACGCCGATAAAGCAATCAAATACCGAAAAAGTTGATGAACAAGGCAGAACACGCCCTGTGCTGGGCTCATTACCGACCATAACCGCGATATTCGGACTAATCATCGCAGGAGAGGCCATTAAGTATTTAAGTGAAAGGAAATAAATAAAACCAATGGAAAAAACACAAAAATCTCTAAGATTGCACATAGCTTTGCTAGGCAGAGTCAATTCGGGTAAATCAAGCTTTTTAAACTTGGTTGCGGGCCAAGACATATCCATCACCTCAAACATTGCCGGCACCACAACCGATGTTGTTGAAAAAACACAAGAGCTGATACCTTTAGGCCCGGTCGTTTGGCTTGATACGGCAGGCTTTGGCGATGAAACGGCACTTGGACGGGAACGTATGGCACGGAGCTTAAAAAGCCTTGATAAAGCCGATGTTGCAGTCTTGGTCTGTGAGGGAGATGAAATCGGCGATGTAGAGCGCCAAATTATTCAAGAAGTTGAAAAAAAAGGCTTACCGCTGATAAAGGTTTATAATAAGGCAGACAAGTTTCACATAACCCAAACCGACGGTATTGTAATAAATTCCACCGACAAGTCATCAAGAGATAAAGTTTTGAATATGTTTAAGGCGGAGTTAATCAAAGCCGCGCCGGAAGAAACATTTGCCACCCCGAGCATAATCGGAGACCTTGTTAAAGAGCACGGCAACGTCGTACTGGTAATTCCTTTGGATGACCAAGCGCCCAAAGGCAGACTTTTGCCCCTACAGGTTCATGTAATAAGAGATTGTCTGGACCATGCCTGCACGGTAACTGCGGTAAAAGAGAGTGAATACGCCGAAGCTTTAAGCCGGTTTAAGAACAAGCCTGATTTAGTCATAACCGATTCAAGTGTGGTTGATATGGTTAATAAATTGACACCTTTGGATGTTCCGCTCACCACATTTTCGATTTTGTTTGCCCGATTAAAAGGTGACTTATATAAATTGGTTGAAGGCGTAAAGGCGGTTCGCAAGCTCCAAGACGGAGACAAAGTTTTGGTTGCGGAATCTTGCACGCACCATGCGGACAAAAATGATATCGGCCGTGTTAAAATTCCCAACCTCATTCGCAAGATAACCGGCAAAAATCCGGAGTTCACGCATATTGCAGGGTGTGATTTTCCCGACAATTTGAATGATTATAAACTTGTGATTCATTGCGGGGGCTGTATGTCGCCGAGGCGTTTGATTTTAAGCCGTATCAATCGCTGTGAGCAAGCAGGCGTCCCTATCACCAATTATGGGGTGTGTATTTCTGAGTTAACCAATGCACTGCCGAGAGTTATAGAGGTTTTTGGCCCAGTAGCAGAGATGTATAAAAAGCTGTAAACAGATGAACACAAAGAAAGGGGAGCTTATCGCTCCCCTTAATATTAATCCTAAAAATCTTAGAACAATTGCAAGACAGACTGAGCAGCTTGAGAAGCCAAAGACAAAGAGTTAATACCCAATTGCTGTCTGGTTTGCAGAGCAAGCATATTAGCAGATTCTTCGTTCATATCAGCCAAGGTCAAGTCATCAGCACCTTCTTCTAAGACGTTGATTAGGTTTTCAGTGAAGTCTTGACGAGTTTGAACAATAGAGTAGTTATTACCAAATTCGGTAGCCATATCACGCAATTCGTTGATAGCGTTTTCAACAGAAGTAATAGTGGCTTCAACACCTTCATTGGTTGCCCAATCAGTAGCAGAAACACTAGCTAATTTCAAACCGGTAGAAGAAGCGTCTTTACCTTCAATTTCAAGGTAAGAAGAACGATCTTCATTGAAGACCACTTTCAACTTATCTTCTTTCAAAAGGTTAACACCTTTGTAAGAAGCATCGTTAGCCAACTGGTCAATCTGCGTCAAGATATCATTGAACTGACTGATAGAAGTTTTACGAGCATCAGGATCCATTGTACCGGACATGCTGACACCGGTAATATCACTGCTGACGCTAACGGCAACTTTAGCAGTTTCTTTAGCAGGGTCAGCAACCTTCAAAGTCAACTTATTACCATTTGCAGCAAAAGTTAAATTAGCATTTGTCAATGCATCGCCTAATTTAGTTGTACCACCTTCCGCTGTAATAGCTTTACCAGCATCATTTAATTTAGTAGCTGCGGCAGTTGCAGAGTTTTCAGAAGTGCTTGCAAAAGTAACTTTAAATGTTTCATCACCGATTTTAACAGTTACTTCACCATTACCGGCAGTAAAATCAACCTCACCAGCCAAAGAAGCGGTAGCCGGCGTATCACGAGCAGTGTTAGCGACAGCCTTAGCCTGTTGCACAAAAGAGGTAATAGCTTCAATACCTTCGTTAGCAGCCTGAATGGTCTGAATACCTTGTCCCATACTGTCAAGCAAAGAATCCAAATCGTTAGCACGGTTTGTTAAGCTTTGAGCCGTGTAGTAAGAAGAAGGGTTATCAATAGCTGAGTTAACTTTTTTACCGGTAGACAATCTTTCTTGGGTTTGGTCCATCAAAGATTGAGTGTTTTGCAAGGAGAGCAAATTGGTGCGCATACTTGCGGTTAAAGAAATATCTGACATGGTTTTTCTCCAAATTTCTGTGGGTTAACATTAATGTCATCTTTCTGATGACATTAATCATTATATCATAACTTGTCTCAAAAGGCAAGCCCTATGAATAAGCACATCATAAAACTGATACCCTAAAATTTAGTTAAAATAAAAGCACAAAGAAAGGGGAGCTTATCGCTCCCCTTAATATTAATCCTAAAAATCTTAGAACAATTGCAAGACCGACTGAGCAGCTTGAGAAGCCAAAGACAAAGAGTTAATACCCAATTGCTGTCTGGTTTGCAGAGCAAGCATATTAGCAGATTCTTCGTTCATATCGGCCAAGGTCAAGTCATCAGCACCTTCTTCTAACACGTTAATCAAGTTTTCGGTAAAGTCTTGACGCGTTTGAACAATAGAGTAGTTGTTACCAAATTCGGTAGCCATATCGCGCAATTCGTTGATAGCGTTTTCAACAGAAGTAATAGTGGCTTCAACACCTGTATTGGTTTCCCAATCAGCAGCAGAAACACTAGCTAATTTCAAACCGGTGGAAGAAGCATCTCTACCTTCAATTTCAAGGTAAGAAGAACGATCTTCGTTGAACACAACTTTCAACTTATCTTCTTTCAACAAGTTAACACCTTTGTAAGAAGCATCGTTAGCCAATTGGTCAATCTGGCTCAAAATATCATTAAATTGGTTCATAGAAGTTTGACGAGCAGTCGGGTCAACAGAACCACTTAACTTCAAACCGCTGGCTTCAATAGAAACGGCAACTTTTTTAGCATCATCATCAGCTGTAATCGTTAGGCTTCCTGCATCACCAGTCAAAGTCAAACCGGCAGCATCCAAAGCTGCTTTAGTCGCACCATCAGCGTTAATTTTCCCTGCAATATCAGTACCTTCATCATCAGCGGCAGCAACAGCGACGGTAAAAGTTTTGTCGCCGATTTTAATGGTTGCATTACCATTAGCAGCGGCAATAGAACCGGAACTTTTGAGTTCTTTGGTAGCCGGTGTGTCACGAGCGGTGTTAGCGACAGCCTTAGCCTGTTGCACGAAAGAGGTAATAGCTTCAATACCTTCGTTAGCAGCCTGAATGGTCTGAATACCTTGTCCCATACTGTCAAGCAAAGAATCCAAATCGTTAGCACGGTTTGTTAAGCTTTGAGCCGTGTAGTAAGAAGAAGGGTTATCAATAGCTGAGTTAACTTTTTTACCGGTAGACAATCTTTCTTGGGTTTGGTCCATCAAAGATTGAGTGTTTTGCAAGGAGAGCAAATTGGTGCGCATACTTGCGGTTAAAGAAATATCTGACATGGTTTTTCTCCAAATTTCTGTGGGTTAACATTAATGTCATCTTTCTGATGACATTAATCATTATATCATAACTTGTCTCAAAAGGCAAGCCCTATGAATAAGCACATCATAAAACTGATACCCTAAAATTTAGTTAAAATAAAAGCACAAAGAAAGGGGAGCTTATCGCTCCCCTTAATATTAATCCTAAAAATCTTAGAACAATTGCAAGACCGACTGAGCAGCTTGAGAAGCCAAAGACAAAGAGTTAATACCCAATTGCTGTCTGGTTTGCAGAGCAAGCATATTAGCAGATTCTTCGTTCATATCGGCCAAGGTCAAGTCATCAGCACCTTCTTCTAACACGTTAATCAAGTTTTCGGTAAAGTCTTGACGCGTTTGAACAATAGAGTAGTTGTTACCAAATTCGGTAGCCATATCGCGCAATTCGTTGATAGCGTTTTCAACAGAAGTAATAGTGGCTTCAACACCTGTATTGGTTTCCCAATCAGCAGCAGAAACACTAGCTAATTTCAAACCGGTGGAAGAAGCATCTCTACCTTCAATTTCAAGGTAAGAAGAACGATCTTCGTTGAACACAACTTTCAACTTATCTTCTTTCAAAAGGTTAACACCTTTGTAAGAAGCATCGTTAGCCAATTGGTCAATCTGGCTCAAAATGTCGTTGTATTGATCCATAGAAGTTTGACGTGCAGTCGGGTCAACAGAACCGCTTAACTTCAAACCGCTGACTTCAATGGAAACGGCAACTTTTTTAGCGTCATCATCAGCTGTAATCGTTAGGCTTCCTGCATCACCAGTCAATGTTAAGCCTGCTGCATCCAAAGCATTTTTTGTGGCAGTATCAGCGTTAATTTTTGTCATGATATCAGTACCTTCATCATCAGCAGCAGCAACAGCGACGGTAAAAGTTTTGTCGCCGATTTTAATGGTTGCATTGCCATCAGCAGCGGCAATCGTACCAGAACTTTTAAGCTCTTTGGTAGCCGGTGTGTCACGAGCGGTGTTGGCCACAGCTTTAGCCTGTTGCACGAAAGAGGTAATAGCTTCAATACCTTCGTTAGCAGCCTGAATGGTCTGAATACCTTGTCCCATACTGTCAAGCAAAGAATCCAAATCGTTAGCACGGTTTGTTAAGCTTTGAGCCGTGTAGTAAGAAGAAGGGTTATCAATAGCTGAGTTAACTTTTTTACCGGTAGACAATCTTTCTTGGGTTTGGTCCATCAAAGATTGAGTGTTTTGCAAGGAGAGCAAATTGGTGCGCATACTTGCGGTTAAAGAAATATCTGACATGGTTTTTCTCCAAATTTCTGTGGGTTGATATCAATGCCATCTTTCTGATGACATTAATAACTATATCATATTTTAAACTTGATTGCAAGTTTTATAAAATATGCATCCATACTAAAAATGATACCCTAACATTTCGTTAAAATAAGTACGAATATGCAATATTCAAGTAACTAATTTTAAGAAAACAAACGCAATACCGATTGAGCAGCTTGAGAGGCCAAAGCCAAAGAATTAATGCCGAGTTGCAACCGTGTTTGTAAAGCCAGCATATTAGCCGATTCTTCATTCATATCGGCCAAGGTCAAGTCATCAGCACCTTCTTCCAAAACATTAATCATATTTTCGGTATATTCTTCTCTGCTTTGCACAATCGCGTAATTGTTGCCAAATTCGTTTGCCATATGGCGCAATGAGGTTAAAGCATCATCCAAATTATCAATCAAGCCATCCAACTTAGCATCATCAATCCAGTCTTCGCGAGAGGCAGAGTCCAATCTCAGCCCAGCCAAAGAAGCATCTTTTCCTTTAATGTCAAGATAAGATGATCTGTCTTCATTAAAAACCACTTTAAGATGATCCCCTTTCAGTAGATTAACGCCTTTATAAGTCGCGTCACTAACGAGTTTATCCATTTGCGCCAACACTTCATTAAATTGAGAAAGAGTGGCGTTTCTGGCCGAAGGATTAAGTGTGCCGCTAACAGATAAGTCATTAGCCACCAACTCAAATTTGACTTTAGGGGCATTTTCTGCGGCCGAAACATTCATCAAGCCGTTTTTTTCGGCAATGGTAATTTGCGCGCGTTTGAGCGCCGCACTCGTTTTAACATCATTGTTAATAGCCGCAATCAAAGAAGCAATAGAATTTTGCTTGTCTTCTGCCACCTCAACGGTGTATTCTTCATCCCCGATTTTAATGGTAACATGCCCATTAAATTTAGAAAAGGTCGCTCCGCTGTTAAGCTCGGATGTGACAGGTGTGTCTCGAGCAGTATTAGCCACGGCTTTGGCTTGTTGCACAAAAGCGCTAAGCGATTCGATTCCCTCATTAGCGGCTTTAAGGGTTTGGATTCCCTGTCCCATATTATCCAAGAGAGATTCAAGGTCGTGCGCTCTGTTTGTCAAACTCTGAGCAGTATAATAAGCCAAAGGGTTATCAATAGCGGAATTAACTTTTTTTCCGGTTGAAAGCCTGAGCTGAGTTTGGTCAATAAGGTTTTGAGTCTTTTTCAAAGACAACAAATTCGTCCGCATACTTGCGGTTAAAGAAAATTTTGGCATGGTTTTTCTCCCGAATAAAAATAGTGGGGGCAAAATCAAGGTTGTTATTCTTACAACAATACAAATATAACACGAATTAAAGTCTTAATCAAGAAAAATAAAATTCATACGATTCTCACAAAAAAAAGAGCTATAAACATAGCCCTTTTCAAGAGATTGAATGTTAAACTTACAAAATGCTTTAGCCAAAGAGCTGCAAGACAGATTGAGCAGCTTGAGAAGCCAAAGACAAAGAATTGACACCCAATTGCTGTCTGGTTTGCAAAGCCAACATATTGGCAGATTCTTCGTTCATATCGGCCAAAATAAGGTTGTCTGAACCTTCTTCCAAAACATTCACCAAACTTTCAGTAAAGTCTTGGCGAGTTTGAACGATAGAATAGTTGTTACCGAAAACGGAAGCCATATCACGCAATTCATGAATAGCGTTTTCAGCATCGGTAATAGCTTTATCGACAGCCGCATTATCATTCCAATCAGTCTGAGTAGTCAAGCTCAAACCTGTAGAAGAAGCATCATCACCTTGAATTTCAAGATAAGAAGAACGATCCTCGTTAAAAATAACTTTAAGCTTGTCGTTTTTCAACAGATTCACACCTTTATAAGAAGCATCGTTAGCTAACTGATCAATTTGGGTTAAAATATCATTATATTGTTGCATAGAACTGTCTCTAAGCGTGCTGTCTAATTTACCGGTAATAGAAAGACCGGTATAAGCCGTTCCGTCAAAAGAGATAGCTTGGTCGGTAACAGTTTCACCTGTTTTGGTTTTAATAACAAGTTGCCCGTTTTCAGCTTCGACAGTAAAATCAGCCCCAGCATAAGCGGTTGCATTAGTACCAGTGGTTAAAGCATCAACTAAATCATCCAAATCACTGGCATTACCACCACCGGCAGTTGCTTCACCTTTAATTTCACCTGACAACACAACATCACCGACCTGAAGTGTAACAGTTTGCGTATTTGCAACACCGTTTCCAGCGGGAATTCTATTAACAAAAGAACCGGAAGAAGAAACCGTCTGTCTCGGAGCAGTATCGCGAGCAGTTGTAGCTACAGCCTTAGCTTGTTGCACAAAAGAGGTAATAGCTTCAATACCTTCGTTTGCAGCTTTAAGAGTCTGGATTCCTTGTCCCATACTATCCAACAAAGAGTCCAAATCATTAGCACGGTTAGTCAAGCTTTGTGCCGTATAATAAGAAGTGGCGTTATCAATAGCGGAGTTAACTTTCCTTCCGGTAGACAATCTTTCCTGAGTTCTATCCATCAAAGATTGAGTATTTTGCAAGGAGAGCAAGTTAGTGCGCATACTGGCGGTTAAAGAAATATCTGACATATCAATCTCCTAAGATGATTTACAATAATTTTAAGAAAATATTAACTCTTTGAAAAATTTTGGCAACAGTTTAGAAAAGTATGTGGATAAATACAAAAAAAACTCCTTGAAAGCCAAGGAGCTAAAGAAAAAAACAAGAAAAATAAAATTATTTTTGATTATCGTCAGCCGCAACATTTGATGGATGCAAAGCCTCGCCGAAGAGTTCATCTTCCTTTTTAACCAAAACACTGGCGGCTTTAATGGCGCAGTAATAATCACCTTTCAAAATATTATCGGTAATGGATGCGGTATATGGAATAAGGCTGGGAGCGGCACGCTGCAAATCACGCACAAATTCGATATACATTTTCTGCAATTCCGCAACGTTTTTTGACAGATACATTTGTTGCACAATAAAATAAACACGTTTGCTCGGTGTATTGGCGTCTTTCTCGCGCAAAATAAATTTCTCACGCAAAATCGGCACGTTTCCGTCAATATAAAAACGTGTTCTCTCATTGTCATTTGTAATCAAAGCCTCGCCGATAATAATACTTTCATGGGGCTTGAGTTCAATTTTCAAGGGCATGGTGTAATCCTCTTATAAATAAAGCAAAAAAAAACTAACAAGCATTATAATAAAATTAATTTGTTTTGCAAATCATTATTTTTAGTGTATAAAGAATAAAGATAAAAAAAGACTTAAAGGAAAGAAAACCGTGCCGATATCAATGAAAGAATTAACCGCAGAGGAAAAAACAATATTTGTTACCAGCCTGCTGTATATAATGGATTTGAGCAAAAATCAAAGGAAGGATTATTTAAACAGCCGTCTAAAAGAACTTGGCTTTGATGAAAGCGTACTAAAAAAAATAAAACACGTCAAAACCCCAGCGGAATTATACGGACTTATTAAACAAATCGAAGACATCAAAGTCCGTCGCTATATTTTAAGAGAAATGATATTGGTAGCCATCTCCAACCATGAGCTTTCGGATGAAGAAATTTCCACAATATACACCATCGGCGCCAATATCGGCATCAAAGAAGAAAAGGTTGGCGATTTCTTCATTTGGGCAGCCAAAGGTCTTGAGTGGGAAATTGAAGGCTTGCAGCTGATAGAGGGTGATTTGTAAAAAAATGGCAGAAGCACCGATTCTCACCCTGTCGGGTATAAAATTAAGTTTTGGCCCGCAGGAGTTATTTTCTGATGTAGAATTATACGTAAACCGTGGTGACAAAATAGCATTAGTCGGGCGCAACGGCTCCGGCAAATCAACGTTGCTGAAAGTCATTGCCGGTTTACAAGACGCCGACAGCGGCGAAATTTTCATTCAACCCGGAACCAAAATTGCCTATATGCCGCAAACACCGGGTTTAAGCAGCTATCATAGCTTAAAGGAAGTTGTTTTGTCAGGCTTGCCGGAAGAAGAACGCACAGACGAATATCGCGCCGATATCTTAATAGAACAATTCGGCATAGACGCTGATTTATCGCCCCAAACAGCGTCGGGAGGGGAGTGCCGCAAAGCCGCTTTAGCCAAAACATTGATAGGTGAGCCAGACATTTTGCTCTTGGACGAGCCAACCAACCACCTTGATATGATGACCATAGAAAAGCTTGAAGAAATAGTGAAGAGTTTTTCCGGTGCAGTCATTGTCATTTCGCACGATAGAATGTTTCTAAAAAATATCTCTCAAACCACCTTTTGGCTGGACCGCGGCATAATGCACCGCAACAACAAAGGGTTTCAGTATTTTGAAGAGTGGCAGGAACAAATACTAGACCAAGAAATAATAGAGCAAAAACACCTTAACAAAAAAATAGATGCAGAAACCGAGTGGCTGCACAAAGGTGTCACGGCCCGCCGCCGTCGCAACATGGGACGCTTGCGCCGCTTGCAAAAATTAAGGGAGGAGCGCCGCGCCCAAATCAAACAAACCGGTTCGGTTAAAATGGAGGTTGAAGAGGCGGAAGGGCGCTCAAAACTGGTCATAGAGGCCAAACATATAAGCAAAGCTTTTGGACAGAGACAAATCGTCAAGGATTTTTCCATCAAAGTGATGAGAGGCAATAAAATAGGTATTGTCGGTCCCAACGGTGCCGGAAAAACCACGCTGATAAAATTATTAACCAAACGACTAGAGCCCGATTCGGGTTTTGTGAGAATGGGTAAAAATCTAGAAGAAGCCTATTTTGAACAAAACTTGTCAGACTTAGATAACAAAAAAACTTTATGGAAAACCTTGTGCAATGAGGGAGACCATATCTATGTCAGAGGCCAATATCGTCATGTTGTGGCCTATTTGAAAGACTTTTTGTTTAAGGCCGAGCAGGCACAAATGCCGGTCAGAGCTTTGTCAGGAGGCGAGCGCAACCGTTTGAAATTAGCCTTAGAACTCGCAAAACCATCCAACTTTTTGGTTTTGGATGAACCCACGAACGACCTTGATATGGATACGATAGATTTACTGCAAGAAATATTGGATGAATATCAAGGCACGGCCTTAATTGTGAGTCACGACCGAGACTTTTTGGATAGGGTTGTAACATCTGTAATATATATGAAAGGCGACGGCACGGTTTATGAATACCCCGGAAGCTATAGTGAATTGGAACAAAAACTCAAACAAGATGAGGGAAAAAAGCAATCATCCACAGAAAAAAAGCCATCAATAAAATCAGAGCCCAAAACGGATAACCGTTCAAGTAAAAAAACAGTAAAATTGAGCTATAAACAGCAGCGCGCGCTTGAGATTTTGCCGCAAGAAATTGCCCAGTTGGAAAAACAAATTGCAGAGCTTGAAACAGTCCTATCTGATACTGAGTTGTATAATAAAGATCCGCAAAAGTTTGAACAAACGCTTAAAGCGCTTGAAGAGGCCAAAGCAGCAAAAGAAAACAAAGAAAATGAGTGGCTTGAAGTTGAGTTGCTTAAAGAAGATTTAGAAAACAACAAATAAAGCCGCTTACCATCTCAGGTTTGAAACCACACAGTCCGGATAAGCATCCAAACTTGTGGCCAACTCGCGAGTTTTAGCCACATCGGAGATATATCCTTCACCCAAAAAGTTAATATGCACGCCCTTAGAGATGAGCACGCTCGGCATATTCAAGAGGTTTGCTGCCTTGATATCGGTAGCAATATTATCGCCGATAACCAAAATTTTTTCTTTAGCAATGTCTTGAGGTAAGGCCTCAATACAATAAGTCATGACCATTGGGTCCGGTTTTCCTATGGTAAGGATTTTTCCGCCGAGCACGGCATATTGTTCGGCAATAGCCCCTGCGCTGAGTGCGATTTTTTCATTCATAAAAGTAGATGTGTCATTACCGACAGCCAGCAAGGGCAACCCCATGGACGCTGCTTGGTTCAAAATCGGCAAATATTTTTCAATGGTATCATTTTCATTTTCGGCCTCACCGACAAACAAAAAAGACGCTTGGTTAAAGCTATAAACTCTTTTGAAATCGAGGTTGTCAAAAATGGCGTAGTGCTTTTTGTTTCCGATTTGCAAATAATTTTTTCCGAGAGAGCTAAACTCTTGATTAGGAAATTTCAGTTTATAGTGCAAAATTTCACCGGCAGAAACAAGAGCGTCAAAAACTTTGAGAGGCACTTTATAGCTGACAAAGAAGTCGGCAATTTGAGTTGAACGTAGGGCAGAGTTCGTGCAAAGCACGATTCTTTTACCGGCTTTACGGATATTAACAAGCGCATTAACAGCGTCTTGTTTAATGCTGTCGCCTTCGGTCAACACGCCGCGAAAGCCGACAATAACAGCGTCATAATTATCAATAATTTTACTGATATTTACAATAGGCCTAATCATTTTCATCACGGATAAACTCGATTCTCAAAAAACATATACCGATAAAATAACATTTATTGCTTAAAAATTGTTAAATATAGTGAGTTTAAATGAGGATATACTTGTCAACAAAAAATAACTTGCTATCATCAAAACAAAACGCGGACATAAAGGGGGCAAGAGATGAATAAAGGATTCGTGTATTTTTCGGCCATGATGTTGTATAGCGGAGTATCTCTGGCGCAAGTCATAGATTTAGGGATAGAAGAAAAACCGCTTGAGCCGACAAAAGAGGAAAACAAAGTTTCCCTGCCGGAGGCAAGCAGCTTGCCGGAGATAAAGGATATGCGCCCCAAAGAGAGCACGCCCGAACAAACCGAAAAATCCCAACCATCAGCAGAAAACAAGGAAGAAAAAGGCCTGTTTTCTTTCTTGAATTTTTGGGACAAGGATACAGCGAAAGATGAAGCCATAGCCCAAGAAGCAATAGTCAAGCAGGAAACATATTTAGAGGCCATCACCCGCAAAGCCAACGAGGGCAGCGTGGAGGCGCAGTTGTCATTAGGCTATATGTATTTGTATGGTGATAAAGAAAATAAAGTCGAACCGGATTATGAAAAGTCATTTGAATATTATAGTATGGCCGCGGCGCAGAATGACAATGTTGCCATTAATAACTTGGGCAGTTTGTTTTATAGCGGCATAGGCACCAAACGCAATCCGTATAAAGCGGCGCAGTTGTTTGCCAAAGCGGCAGAGTTAGGCAATTCGGAAGCAGCCTTAAATCTGGCATTTTTATACATCAGCGGCAGCGGGGTTTCCAAAGACAATGAAAAAGCCATCAAATATTTCAGTCAATCGGCCAGTCAGGGCAACATCACGGCCGGATTTATGTTAGGCTACGCCTATTATAGAGGTTTTATGGTGCCGCAAGATTATTATAAGGCGGTAGAGCTGATAACCCCCGCGGTAGAGGCCGAGTTTGATGAAGCCGAATATATCATGGCGCAAATGTACTTAAACGGGTATGGCGTAATGAAAAACTACGTGAATGCGGTCAAATATTTTGGTCTAGCGGCCAATCAAGGCAATGTGAATGCCATAGTAGAGCTTGGAGACATATATGCGCAAGGAAAAGTATATACCAAGAATTTGCCGCAAGCGCATGTTTTGTATAACATAGCCTCGGTAAGGGGAAGTCAAATAGCGGCAGAAAAGCGAGATGCGATAGAAAAGCAGCTGCAAATAGACATGGTCTTGAAAGCCCAAACCTCGGCGGAACAATATAAAGAAACTCCGTCAAACTTCACGATTTATGTCAGAAGAACATTTGGAGAAAATATATTTGGTTACATAGAAGAGCAAATGCCGAAAGAGGATGCAGTTCAGGAAAAAGAGGATAACGCGGCAACGGAGCAGCCATCTTCCGCATCGAGCAACACCAGCCCCCGACTGATGTAAACTTCACCATTCATCAAGCCCGCTCTTAAATGAGCGGGCTTAATGTTTTTTTACGAGGAAGAACCTAAAAAGCTAGGACTGGAAGGACAGTATATGAATAAATTTTTCGTTCTGATATTGTATCATCCCAACCATCAAAACCAACTATCCATGCGTAATATTTACTATCTTCTGAAGAAGACCATAAACTAGACTGACCAATATTATTTTTTTTCAGATATGTTAATCTCTTATTTAGTTTAGTTTTCTCATAATACATTGTTTTTATTTCACCGGCAGCAGGCAAATACCAGTCTCCTGCTTTTGTGCCTGCTGTTGTATAGTTATATGCATACTCTGCAGCAGGAAATTTGTAGTTATTTGTTTTTGCATATGCCATGATTGTAGCTGTATTATTTTTGCCATTATCATCGTTGTCTGCTTCAGTTCTGGTAGAATAAGTTGTTAATCCGGATATTTTAACATCTTTTTCAGCCCATTGTTTTACTGATGTTTCTAATGCTATAGCTAAACGTTTTTCGGCATCAAACACAACACCAATCGGTGTTTTGCCGAATGGGGCTCCATCTAAATAACATTTTTTATCTGAATATATAGCATCTCCTACAAGACAAGGTATTTCATCTCCAATATAAATTGTATCTTTTGACGCAAAATTTATAACAGGTCTAGCGATTCCTCCGCCATTTTTATCTGAGGTAATAAAACTTCCGCTAATACTCATCTTCCAACAAGTATTATTGTTGTATTCTGATGAGGACCAATAAGTACCTGATAGCTGTGTTCCACCGATTTTGGAGAGTGTTGTGTTTAAAACATCTTTGTTATCCGATATCGCTTTTAATTCGCCTGCGGCAGGCAAATACCATTGCCCCATAGATGTTCCTAAAGTCGTATATGTTAGTGTACTTTCTGCTGCAGAAAATTGGTTGCCTTTAGATTTTATGTAGTTATACATCGCTTTTGTATTGTTAAAACCTTGCCAATCTGCTGTTACTGTTGCTGAGTCTGTGTAGTTTGATATTTGAGATATGTCTTCATTTAATCGACTCCATCCTACACTCTTAAACTCGTCTTTCGCAATTGCCAAACCATTGGTTACATCAAAGATAACGCCAATTGGCGTTTTAGAAGCCACCATATTGGTATTGCAAGTCATATCATGATACAAAATATCACCGATTTTGCAATTGGCCAAAGCCTCTTCTTTTTGAATGTTTTCGATAACTTTTTCCAACTCGGTAATTTTGTTGATGAATGTACAGTTCCACGCATTGCCAAACGGGCATTTGATGCCGCCTTCGCAGGCAACCGTGCTGTCATAGCCCATGGCTCCGCAAGTCGGCGTTTGAATACAGGCCGCTTCCGCCACCCCGCTCGATAAAGCCAACGCCGAACTCATTAATAAAATCTTTCTCATTTTCTCCTCCGTAAATTAATAATAAACGTCGCAATAACCGCAATAGTCGGTGTAACCTGACTTGCAGCCGGTCACATACCATTTGCTTGAACATTCTTCAAAAGAACACACCGCCCCCACCGGACAACTGTCCAACGTGCCTTTGTATTCACACGGGCGGCATGAGCTATACATCATATTTGTTCCCGACAAACACGCGCTTGCACCAGCTTGCCCGCCGGTTGAGCCGCAAGATAAATACCCCGTGCAAGGGTTGGGTTTGACTTTATACTTCAAGCCCGTGCAAGAATTGCATGGCTCTCCGTCCACAACATAACCGTCGGGAACATTGTCTTTAGAATAAGAATAACCATCACAAGAATCACAGGTGCAGCTGGCATACATCCCGTCACAAGCCTCACCCACACCATAATAAGGGTCTTCACATTTTTTATATCCGCTCGGACAAGCCACTTTGCAGGCGGCATAATAGCCATCCGCATACAAGCAAGCCTTATCTCCTTCATAACCCTCGGGGCAGTTGGTGATGGTATAACCCTCTTTGATACAATCTTCAGGGCCTTTCTTGTCAAATTCTTCGGGGTTGTCGTCAGCGCCGCCGGCTCCACCGTGATTGCCGATATCTGAACTCACAAAGTCCAAACCGGCGCAATCACCCGTGTCCATAATCCAACAGACTTGAGCAACCTTAACCAAAGATTTTTGATTTTTTGAAACTTGTTGTGGAGATAAAGCTCCATTCAAAGATAAATGTGTGTG
>CALXUE010000002.1 GCA_944391615.1 uncultured Alphaproteobacteria bacterium | reverse complement strand
CAACTCCGAACTGCGTTCGTCTCGCGAGAGCTTCGTATTTACGCGCGCTCTGGGGATTGGGTACTCCCGCAAGCGGGTCCTCCTCGTTTCGTAAGGTTCGCGTTTTATCTAACGCTCACCAACTAGCAACTCCGAACTGCGTTCGTCTCGCGAGAGCTTCGTATTTACGCAAAAACCCCCATCTTGACGATGAGGGTTTTTGTGTAAATGGCGCGCTCTGGGCGATTCGAACGCCCGACCCACAGCTTAGAAGGCTGTTGCTCTATCCTGCTGAGCTAAGAGCGCAGTTGGTCGGGACTATAGGATTCGAACCTACGACATCTTGCTCCCAAAGCAAGCGCTCTACCAGGCTGAGCTAAGTCCCGATTAATTCAACACCCCTTAACTTACCCGTTTTTTTTTATTTTGCAAGTCTTTTTTTTATAATTTTATTGCGTTGTATAAAACTCTTGATTTTTGTCTAAATTCGTGTATACTCAGTATTTGTAATATTTAATTTTTTTGTATATGTATTATTTTTTATTTTCGTGCTTCTTAGCACTCGTATTTGGCGCAGTAGCATTCCGCCGCTATTCTAAAAAAAGTTGTTTATACTTAACCATTGCAGTTGCTCTGTTTTGGTTCGTAGTAAACTACTGTTGGGCTTTGCCTGCGCTTGCTTTTTGGCGTTTCCACGACCCGTGGATTGAGTTTTTCTTCACATCCGTCATGGGGTTGGGGGTCTATTATGCCTCTCGCTCTATAGAAAGTGATAATCTGGGCTATAGGCAAAAAGGTATGCTCTATGATAGTGTTGTTATCGGCAAGTATGAGCTAAAACATAAGTTTTTGCTTTGTTGTCGATGGATGCCACTTGGTATCAGCATAATCGCTTTCTGTGTTATGGCTCTGATGACAATGCCTATCTTTCATAGCTCAACTTATCAGAAAATGCTTTCGGTTGAAGTTGTTTCTGATAGTGTGTTTAAACACGATATTTCTCCCGTTCCGGTTGAAAAAATGCGGGTCGGAGATGATAGTTTGGCTATGAAATTTGCCAGCGATAAGCTTGGGGAACATTCTGGTCTCGGTTCTCGTTGTGAAATCGGTGATATGACCTTACAAATGTTATCCGGTGAGTTTACCGTTGATAATGGCGTTAAACTTAAATTTGATAATGATTTGGTTTGGGTTGCTCCTTTGGAACATTCTTCTTTCTGGAAGTGGTTGGCTAACGGAATTACTCCAGGGTATGTGTTGGTTGATGCGGCTGATTTGACGCATCGTTATCTGGTTACCAACCTTAACGGAAAGCCTTTATCCATCAAGTATGCCAAGCAATGTTATTGGGCTACCGATTTGGAAAGACATATTCGTGTGAACGGATATATCAACAAAGGTTTGAGCGAACTTAACTTTGAAATTGATAATCATGGTAATCCTTATTGGGTTGTGCCTGTTTATCAACCAACCGTCGGCTTTTCCGGCGACAATATTGTTGAAGTCTTAACCGTTGATGCACAGAATGGTGACATTAAGTCTTATCCTGCAAGCAAAATTCCTGATTGGATTGACCGAATCCAACCACAGAAAATTGTTGACATACAAATCAATGATTGGGGAAAGTATGTTAATGGCTGGATAAATTCTTGGTGGAGCAAGTATGATGTTAAAGTTGCAACTCCGGGGATGTCTTTGGTGCAATCTGAAGGTCGGAGCTATTGGTACACAGGTGTTCAGTCTTCAGGGCGTGATAATGGTACGAACGGTTTTATGTTGGTTGATACCAAAACAAAAACTGCAAAATACTATCAAGTTCCTGAAACAACTGAGGTTGGAAATGTTTATTCTTTCTCCGGTGGATTTAATGAATCCGAAGCAAGAAAAATTGCTCAAGATAGTCCGTTTGCCAGTGCCGCTAAATATTCTGCCGATTGGCCGGTTTTGTATAATGTCAGAAATGTTCCGACTTATTTTATGACTATGAAAGGTAAGTCTGGAAATATTGTCGGGTATTGTTTCTTGGCGGTATCCAATCGTCAGGCTTTAGGTTGTGGTACGACTAAAAAAGAAGCCGAACAAGCTTATTTGGAAAAACTTCGCCGCTTAACTCAAGATATTGTTAAAGATGGACAAGTTTTTAAGCAAGTGAAAAATTATGTTGTTAAGGCCATTACTTGTGAAGGCAGAATTTATTATCTGCTGTTTGACAATTTAACTGGCAAAGAATTCTATGCTTCGTCCGAGTTCTTTCCTGAACTAAAATGGACCAAAGCAGGGGACAAGGTTAAAGTGGAATATGGCGACAGTCCGTCCCTAAGTGTTCCGCTGGATTATTTTGACAATGTAGATTTTTCTTATTAACAATAGGGGGCTCACCATTTGGTGAACCCCTTATTGTTTTCTTTATTTATCTGCTTTTTGGTAATCTTTCCATACCTTGTTATCAAAATATATTTCTTTTAATATCGGCATTTTACCTCTTTTATATGTAAACTCCATTGTTATTTCTGGAGAATCTGTATTGATGGATTTTTCCATCGTTTGGGTTTCATCTTCCGGAGCATAATAGCGATATACTTTTTCAAATTCTTCTTGCGGGCATATATTATCATAAAACTGCTTGCAGTCCGCTTTTTCCCAATCTATTTTCAGTAAAATATATTTCCCAGAAAGTAAATCTCTCGGGTCATATCCAGATCCTGGGAGTTTTACCGTTTTACCCACATATGTCAGCCATGATACATATCCAACCCATAGCAAAAGTATTAGCATAGGAAATAAAAGTACAAATATTAACTTGTTGTCTTTGTTTAACTTCATATTTTTAATCCTTGTATTTGTTGATTAATTTTATGCCTCTTGATGTGGCGTAGGCTAGTCCTAAAAATACCAAACTGCAACCTATCATACTTAATCCTGTACTTAATAATGTTTGGCTATAATCCACATAAATCACAAAAATGTCTATGGCAACCATCGCTAAAGCTATTTTGGCCCAGTTTAATCTTTTTAATTGTATTGTTCTGAACAGCATGGTCAACAATACGGCTAATGAAAAGAAATGCTGGGTTAACGTATAAATGGTATGATTACCTTGATACATATTTTGAGGGGCTGGGGCGTATACAAATATCAGGTTGGTTATGATATTAAATAATGCAAAAATGCCTAAAAAGATGCTTGTTCCTCGAAACTCCTTGGCCTTTGGCATATAATAAAATCCGACTGAAAGGGCGAGGCATAGACCTAGTATAGACCACTGTCCCCAATCCACACTCTTTTCTGATCCAGCAGGAAAATCGGTGTATAGTGCCATAAAAATACTAGGTAATAAAATATAAACCCATGCACGCAGTCCTTCAAACATTTTGTTTTCTTGCTTAAAAAAACAACTTGCATAAAAATAGATTGCTGTGATTAGCCATAAGGCGGGGTTTTCTGGAATGTAATCTAGAATCAGATCTATCCAGTGGTTTATAAACTCAATTTCTTTCAGACAATCAAACAGGCTTATCGGAAATGCATAAAACCAGAAAAAGGCTAATATCGGTGTTTTACTTAAAAAGATTAATGGAATTATCAATATGCTCCATAACAGCGCCCAGCTAAGAGAATCCGAAGATAGGTTGTAGATTTGGGAAATTAGCCCGATGCCGGCTAAAATATCAAATGCATAAAGCAGAAGTAAAGCTTCGGTAATTTTATAGTTGGCTTTATTGATTACAGTTGTATAAATACCATATGAAATTGCAATACTTAAGGCAAAATAGCCAATCAATTTGAAGGTATCACTCAATTTGTCCCAGTTGGCGGCTATAATGCTGATTAAACCAATACCAAAGCAAACAGCACTTATTGTGAGCAAGGCGAATTCTGCAAAATTGTTGCTTTTTTTATTTTCAAAGCTCAAAATATTTTGCTTTTGTTCGGCCGAAATTAAATTATTGTTTTGCCAAAGTTCAAGTTTTTGTTTAATATTCATACGAAAGTCCTTATTTTTCTTGCAAGAATTTTTCTGCTTCTAGAGAGGCAATGCAGCCCGAACCTGCCGCGACTATGGCTTGGCGGTAGTTGCCAAAGCGTACGTCTCCGGCTGCAAAAACACCCTCTATTGATGTTTTTGTGCTATCCGGTGCGGTGATGATATAGCCTTCGTCCGATAAATCTAATTGTCCTTTAAACAGTTCGGTATTGGGGTGATTGCCGACTGCGACAAACACGCCGTCTATCTTCATTTCTTTGACTTCATTTGTTTTGATGTTCTTGACCATTATTCCCGTAAGGGAGCGAGGTTGTTCGGTGCCCAAAAATTCCGTTACAACACTGTCCCAGATAACGGAAATTTTTTCGTTGGCGAACAATCTTTTTTGTGAAGCGGCGTCAGCCCTTAAAGAATCTCTTCTATGAATTAGGGTAACGTGTTTGGCAAATTTTGATAGCAATAACGCATCTTCAACAGCGGTATTGCCGCCACCAATTACAACAACCTCTTTATTGCGATAAAAGAATCCATCGCAAGTGGCACAAGATGAAATACCGAATCCTCTGAATTTTTCCTCACTTTCCAGCCCCAACCAACGTGCGGATGCTCCGGTTGAAATTATGACGCTATCTGCTTGAAATTCTTTGCTTTCTGACTTGCAGATAAAGGGTTTTTGCGCAAAGTTAATTTCTGTTATGGTGTCTTCAATAATTTTGACACCGAGGTTTAAGGCTTGTTCTCTCATGGCTAACATTAAAGCATTACCATCCGTTGAATTTGTAAACCCCGGAAAATTCTCGATATTTGTGGTTAACGTTAATTGTCCTCCGGGCTGAGAACCTGAAACCATTATCGGTTCTAATCCGGCACGGGCAGCATATATTCCTGCAGTATAGCCTGCCGGGCCTGAACCTATGATTAATACTTTGCTTTGATGTTTTTCCATTTTATACCTCTTGTAAAATTATGTTTGTTGGCAGAATTTTATCATCTCTTTTATAAAAATAAAGCCGGATTTTAGCTTCCGGCTCTATATATAAGTTTTTCTATGCTTTATTTGTAGATAACTTCTACAATTTCAAAAGATTTTTTGCCACCGGGAGCCATATATTCGGCTATGTCTCCGGTTTCTTTGCCAATAAGTGCTTTTGCTAACGGAGAAGATAGTGAAATACGATTTTTTTCAATATCTGCTTCATAGTCGCCGACTATTTGGTATTGTTTTTCTTCATCGGTGTCTTCATCGGCCACAACAACCGTTGCCCCAAAGCGAATGACGTCACCTTTGATTTGGGTCGGATCAATAACTTGTGCGCGGCTGATGACGGCTTCCAATTCTTGTATGCGCCCTTCAATAAAGCTTTGTTTTTCTTTGGCTGATGAATATTCGGCATTTTCTGACAAGTCACCATGAGAACGTGCTTCTTCAATGGCCGCAATTATATTCGGGCGGTCAACACTCTTTAATCTTTTTAATTCTGCTTCTAGTTCTATATAGCCGTTTTTGGTTAAAGGAAATTTATCCATTTTTACACCTCAAATAAAATGCAGCCTAAATTTGGTTGTTTAGGCTTTTGTTATTAAAAATGTTAGAAAAATTTGACTGCGATGGTGGTGATACCGTCACAGCCGTTCGAATCTTTGTTAATTTCTGTTAGTCTTTCTAGCACAAATTTTTGTGTTTTGCAAGCATCTTTATTCATTATGCAAAAATCTGTGGTCAAATTGCATAAATGCTATACTTATTTATATTTTATGATATCTTTCTTATGTGAATGCTTTTTATAAGGAGAATTTTTATGAAAAAAATCTTATTGGCTTCTGTTTTGGGTGGAGCAATGTTTGTTTCTTCTCAGGCAATGGCTGTTGACAGCACTGGTTGCGGTTTGGGCTCTATGGCTTGGAGAGGACAAAGCGGTCGGGTGCCTCAAATCTTGGCTGCGACTACAAACGGTATTTTCGGTACACAGACTTTTGGTATTACTTTTGGTACTTCTGGCTGTGATCCGAACGGTCGTATTACCGGCGGTACTCAGAAAATGGTTTTGGCCTTTATTGAAAATAATATGGAACAGTATGCTATGGATGCTGCCAGAGGTGAGGGTGAAACCATTGATACTTTAGCAGGTATTATGAATGTTGACAGTAAGGTTTTGGCTCAGAAGAGTAAAGATAACTTTGCATTTATTTTCCCTGATGAAAATGCTGATGCTGTTTCTGTGACTTTGGCTTTGTTTGAAGTTATGAAAGCTTAAGTCGTTCTTTTGTAAATGTGTTAAAGGAGGAAGGGGTTTGGATCTTTCCTCCTTGTTTTGTCTTTAGGTGTTATGAAAAAATTTTGGGCTCTTATTTGCTTTTGTTTTTGTTTTTGGGAATGCTCTGAGGTATTGGCTGTGCAAGGCGATTTGCTTGCTGTCGCAAATTCTAAAGAATGGTTAGCGTTGGTGCATTACCGACCGACTATGTTCGGTGGGGTGGAAGGAACAATTGATTCCGAAAGTTTTTATTTGGCTGATGATGGGTGGAACAATCCCGAATCCGAACTCTTGGCCTCCGTTTCGTTATTTGAAAAAGGCGATGATGTGGAAAAAATTTGTCTTTTTCCAGCTCGGTATGCTTTTTTGAAACAAAAAGGTTTGATTACAAAGCGTTTTCCACAATGTGCGGAATATGAAAAGTTTGTTGAAGATTTGCAGCCTCAAGGTGTGACTCTTTTGTTTACGGATGCGTATATGAACAATCCATCTTCATTATTCGGACATACGCTTATCAGAGTTGACACGGCGCGCAAAGGAACCCAGCTTTTGGCTCACGGAATTAATTATGGTGCGTTTACGGGGCCAGATGCCGGTCCGCTTTATGCCGTTTTGGGATTGACCGGTGGATATATGGGGGGATTTACCGTTAAGCCTTATTATGACATTATTAACACTTACAATAATATTGAAAATCGCGATATTTGGGAGCTTAACCTCAATTTGAGCCATGAAGAAATGATGATGTTTGTGGCGCATATTTGGGAGTTGGGACAGACACAGACGAGATATTATTTCTTTTCACAGAATTGCTCTTATATGCTGATGGAGGTGTTGGACGCTATTCGTCCAGAGCTAGAACTTGCCAATGAATTTCCGGTGCAGGCTATCCCTTTGGATACCCTCAAGGCAGTTTATCGCAAGCCGAATTTGGTTAAAGGCGTTTATTATCGTCCCTCGCGGCAGAAGAAAATTTTGAACCAATATGGGCAAATGTCAGATTCTCAACGTGAGGCTTTTATTGCCGCCATTCATGATAAAAATTATGATTTTGCAGGGTTAAGTGAGGCAGAAAAAGCCGGGGCGGCCGAGGCGGCTTATCAATATGTGCAATATCAATATGTGGCGAAAGATTTGGAACTTGAGGATTATCGCAAGCGCAGCTTTAAGCTTTTGTTTACACGCAATAAAATTAAAGAATCCGATAATTTTGAGCCGCTTCTTGAGGGAGAAAATCCGGTTAACTCACACGAATCTAAGCGGTTGGTTGTGGGCGGTGGTGTGCGAAATGGAGAAGGATTTCAGCAGATTTCTTTGCGGCCGGCTTATCATTCTTTAACCGATAATCCATACGGCTTACTCGGTGGGGCTGAGATTAATTTTCTGAACTTAACCATGCGCCACTATGATAATTCTGATAAATATTTGCTCCAAGATTTTGATATTTTGAATATTAAATCCATTTCTCCTATTAACGCGATGTTTATGCCGGTGTCTTATGACATTGCTTTGGGGATTAACCGTGAGATTAATCCTGAGACAGGTGAGGAGGGGTATGCGTTTAACACACAATTCGGCGGCGGTGGGACCATTGAACCTTGGCAAAATGTTTATTTATTTGCGCTGACCAATATTCATGCGGCTTATGGTGGATTTTTGCCACGTAATCAATATGTTGGTTTAGGGATTAAAGGCGGCGTGTTTGCCAGATTTCAAAAAATTCGGTTGCTGGCTGATGTGGAGCAGGTTTTTGCTTCGTCTGATTTTGGCGATAAGGTGCTTTATCATGCGGAAGCGGCCTATACTTTGTCTACAAACTGGGCTTTGGCTTTGGAATATAAATATCAGCAAAACAAAGGAAAATTTGATGTTGATGAAACTTTAGCCTCGGTAAGATTTTATTTTTGATTTTTTTTGTTGACTTTTGTCTAACTTAATGATAGGTTGTCGGGTGAATTAAAATTATTCTTTAACTTAAATTATTATTAATATGAAGAAATTCAAATTTCCGGTGGCTTATGCCAGTGGTGAAATGGTTTATGAAAAATTAGAGGGAAAACAATTTGTCGGTGTTATCTGCGGCGGAGTGCTGATTACGGCGCAAGATGCGCCAAAGAAGATGGATTATGTACATGCTTTGCAATATTGCAAGTCTAAGCATTTCAAAAGCCAAGAAGGGAGGGCGTTTATGCCTCGGGAGATGCCTTTTATCTTTCCTCATTTGGAGGAGGTGAATGAAATTCTCTCTGCCTTTAGTGATCAAGGTGCTCAGCCGCTTACAAAAGAATGTTACTGGCTGATGCTGGATGATAGTAGTCAGGTTGCTGATATGGGCGTGAAAAGCGTGGTTCGCGGTGTTTCTGGTTCAGGTGAATATCGCGTGAGACCAGTATTTTACTGCTACACGCAGCTCGGACATATTAAAATCTGACTCCCAACCTTAATTGTTACCTTAAAAACTTATTTGAAAGCTGCTGCCCGTGATGGGTCGCAGCTTTTTTTGTAATAAAGAAAATTATCTGTAAGGATGGTGTGATATTTTTTTGTGGTTTTGGGGCTTGCAATTTGTGGCAAATGTGGTTATCCTCTAAAAAAATTGTTTTTTGATAGAGGAGAATTATCATGTTAAGAGAAGATTTGCAAAAGGCTTTGAAAGAATCTATGTTGGCTAAAGATACACAACGTGTTAGCGCTGTGCGTTTGATTATTGCCGGTATGAAGGAAAAAGATGTTGATGCCCGCGGCAAAGGTCAAAAAGAAGCTTCTGAAACGGAGTTGCTCTCAATGATGCAAAATATGATTAAACAACGCAAAGACTCTATTGATATGTATCTTAAAGGCAATCGTCAGGATTTGGCTGATAAAGAACAAGCTGAAATTAATGTGATTGAGACATTCTTGCCAAAACAGATGAATGATGATGAAATTTTGGCTGCCGTTAAAGCTGCTGTGGCAGATACAGGTGCGACTTCTATGAAGGATATGGGCAAGATTATGGGTATTCTTAAATCTAAATATGCCGGTCAGATGGATTTTGGCAAGGTTAGCGGTGTTATTAAAACTTTGTTCTAATATTTGTTTGGTTTTATAGATTTTCGCCGTCTTGTATTTCGTCGGCGAAAATCTTTGTTTTTTTTGTTGTGACTTTGGTTTTTTATGGCGGATTTACAGAAATTTATTGATGAGTTGCGGGCAAAGGTGTCGATTGTGGATGTTGTCGGCGCTAAAGTTAAACTTGTTCGCAAGGGGCGTGAATATACTGCTTGTTGTCCGTTTCATAATGAAAAAACACCTTCTTTTACCGTTAATGAAGCCAAAGGTTTTTATCACTGCTTTGGTTGCGGGGCGCATGGTGATATTGTTAAGTTTGAGATGGAAGCCAATGGGTTGCCCTTCTTGGAAGCTTTGAAAAAACTGGCTGATAAAGCCGGTTTGGAAATGCCAAAGCTCTCTCACGAGGAACATGCCAAAAGTGAAGAACGCAAAACGCTGTATGAAATTATGGAAATGGCGGTGCAGTATTTTGAGCGGTGTCTCAGGTTGCCTGAAGGTCGGCATGGATTGGAATATTTTTATCATCGCGGGCTGAGTGATGAGGTTATTTCTCATTTTAGGCTTGGGTATGCTCCGGCTAACAATGGGCTTAAGGCTTGGCTCGGTTCTAAAGGTATTAGTGAACACGAAATGATGGAGTTGGGCTTGGCGGCTATTTCGTCTCGTGATAATTCAGGCAGAGTTTTTGATTTTTTTCGCGACCGTGTGATTATTCCGATTTTTGATAAAGCCAATCGTCCGATTGCGTTTGGCGGGCGTGTGATGAATGATGGTCAGCCTAAATATCTTAATTCTCCCGAAACGCCGATTTTTAACAAGCGCCATGTTTTGTACAACCTTAATAATGCGCGAGAAAAAGGCTATGATGCCAAAAATATTATTGTTTGCGAAGGGTATATGGATGTTATTGCCTTGAGCCGATATGGTTTTGAATATGCCGTGGCTCCGTTGGGTACAGCTTTGACTGAAGACCAGATTCAAGAAGCTTGGCGGGTTTGCAATACACCGACGCTTTGTTTTGACGGTGATGGGGCCGGTATTCGCGCGGCTATCCGCTCGGTTGACAGAGCTTTGCCTATTCTTAAACCAGGGTATTCTTTGCGGTATGTTTTTTTGCCGGATGGTGAAGATCCGGATGAATTTTTGCAAGACAAAGGACATGATGCTTTTGAGCAGTATTTGGAAAATACTACGCCTTTGGTGGATTTGTTGTGGCGCAAAAATACCGAAAATGTGCCTATGTCTACCCCTGAGCAAAAGGCTTTGGTTGAACAAAACATTATGGAAGAAGTGGCTAAAATTACCAATGAACAAGTGCGCAATTATTACCGGCAGGAAATGCGGCAACGTATTTATTACCAGCTCGGAAAAGGTTCGTGGTCGCAAAGTTATGCAAAAAATGCTTATCAAAAATCAAATTCCGGCGGCTATCGCAAAGGAAAGGGGAATTTTTCTGCCGCGGCATCTCAGGTGAGGGTCGAAGTGGCGCGGCCTAAAACAAGTTTGGACGAGTTAGTGGCTAAGTTTATTATCTCCGCTCTTATTTTTTATCCTGAGCTTATTTCTGAATTTGAAGAAAAATTATCGATGTTTGCTTTGCCTAAGGCTGAATATCAGTCTTTGCTTGATGCTATGATTGAAATTATGCAGGAACATGAGGGCGAAGAGGGTTTTGATTCTCAAAAAATGTGTCATATTCTAATTGAAAAAGGCTTTAAGTCTGCTCTTGGCGGACTTTGGGAACTCAAAATGTTTCGTATCCAAAAGCCGATGGTTGCAAATTTACGTGCCGATATTGAAACCAAACTGGCTGAAGTGCAAATTCGTCAGTTGGAAGCTGAAATCAGAGATTGTCTGACAAAAATGGAAAATGACGATTCTTTGTCAGAAGAGGATTATAAACTTTATCAAAATTTGAAAAAAGAGCGTCAGGCGCTCATTGATGCTAAAGGCGATGTTGATTAACTAAAATTTCATAATATTTTATTAATGTGAACAATATTTGATCTTTTTTTGTTTTTTTGGTGCAGTCAATGCTTGACAAATAAACAAAAAATTATTAAATGTTGTTTGCTAGCAATTTGTGGAGTCGGGTGACTCCTCGTAACTTATGTAAAAAATCGATTTTAAGGACCGACATGTCAGATATTGATAATCCAGACTTTTATGATGCTAATGCTGCTGACGCTCCGTTGATTGACAGCTTGGGCAGTGCTGTAAAACGCCTTATCGATAGAGGTAAAGCGCGCGGTTATATTACGGTTGAAGAACTTAACAAGGCTTTGCCTTCAGATAAAGAGTCTTCTGAGCAAATTGAAGATATTATGACTGAAATTTCTGATCTTGGTATCAGTATTGTTTCTGAATCTGATGCCGATGGCTCAGATACAGATGACGATGTGCTCGATGATGAATATGATGACGACGAATCCGGCAATTTTGATGAAAAAGAACTCGGACGCTCAGATGATCCGGTCAGAATGTATTTGAAAGAAATGGGCAGCGTTGAGTTGCTGTCTCGTGAGGGCGAAATTGCTATTGCTAAACGTATTGAAGCCGGAAAAGGCGTTATGATTGACGGATTGTGCGAAAGCCCTATGACCCTGAAAGCTATTGCAGGTTGGCGTGATGATTTGGTTAACGGCAAAATGCAACTCCGCGATATCGTCGATTTGGAAATGATGTATGGCGATGATGCCGAGGCTATGGTCTTTGATGATGTTGATACGCAACAGGTCGAAGACTTAAATAAGGTTGCCGAAGAGCTTGAAGATAAAGAAAATCTTGACGATATTGATGATGATTTGCAGGATGATATTGAGCTCGAAGATGCCGTTGAAGATGAAAATGTCGACGAGGATGAAGATGACGAAAGTGTTGTCTCTGATGATGGGGAACATCATGACGTGGACGAAGATGAAGACGAAGACGGCATAAACGGTCGGGCGTCGGCTTCCGTTGCCGCTATGGAAGATGCTTTGATGCAGCCAGTGCTTGAAATACTCTCTAAAATTTCAAGCTATTATGATGATTTGAAAAAAATTCAATGCAACAGAATTGAAGCTATTATCAGTGGTAAGAAAATTTCTCCTGCTACCGAGAAAAAGTATATCCAAATCAAAAGAGATTTGGTTGAGTTAATGAGCTCTATCCATTTGAATTCCAGCAGAATTGAGCAGTTGGTTGAGCAACTTAACGAACTTAACCGCAGACTTATGGGACTGGAAGGAAAACTCTTGCGTTATGCGCTGTCTTGCAAAATTAAACGTGAGGATTTCTTGGAAGCTTATCAAAAATCGGAACTCGATTCTAATTGGCTGGAAAAGATTTCTAAAAAAACGGATAAGCACTGGAAGGCCTTTGTTGAAAAATATTCTAAAGAAATTGTTGATTTGCGCAGCTCAGTTGCCCAGATGGCGACAGAATGCGGCTTACCGATTAATGAATATCGCCGTATGGTTGATACAATTAAAAAAGGTGAGCGTGAGGCTGACAGAGCTAAAAAAGAAATGATTGAGGCTAATTTGCGCTTGGTTATTTCTATTGCCAAAAAATATACAAACCGCGGCTTGCAGTTCTTAGACCTGATTCAAGAAGGGAATATCGGCTTGATGAAGGCTGTTGATAAATTTGAATATCGTCGCGGATACAAGTTTTCAACATACGCAACTTGGTGGATTAGACAGGCCATTACGCGCTCTATTGCCGATCAAGCACGCACTATTCGTATTCCGGTGCATATGATTGAGACAATTAATAAGCTTATTCGCACATCTCGCCAGATGCTCTCGGAAATGGGCCGTGAACCTACGCCTGAAGAAGTGGCTAAGCGTTTGTCTATGCCGATTGACAAAGTGCGCAAGGTTATGAAAATTGCTAAAGAGCCGGTTTCGTTGGAATCTCCGGTCGGTGATGAAGACGATTCCTCTCTGGGTGATTTTATTGCCGATGAAAATGCTTTACAGCCTTTGGATTCAGCTATTCATGAAAACTTAAAAGAGACCTGCACGCGCATTTTGTCTTCATTGACGCCGCGTGAAGAACGTGTATTGCGTATGCGTTTTGGTATCGGGATGAACACAGACCATACTTTGGAAGAAGTCGGACAGCAATTTAACGTTACGCGTGAACGTATTCGTCAAATTGAGGCTAAGGCTTTGCGCAAGCTCAAGCATCCGAGCAGGTCGCGCAAGCTGCGTTCGTTCTTGGATAGTTAATCTTTTAGTCCTCCGAAATGGAGGACTTTTTTTGTGTTATAAATAAAACTTGACAAAAAAGTTTATTCTGTGTAGCTTTTAAGTAGCGTATTAATTTTTAATTTTATAATTATGGATTACAATGAATTATTGAAAGCCTCGGAAGAAGAATTTATTAACGCTATTAATGTGGCTGTGTTAGTTAAAACAGGTAGTGTGTCGATGCCTGCTAGCGGGTTGTTAAGGCTCTATGCCGTTTTGAAAAACTGGTATACTACCTATAAACAAAAGGTAGAAGACAGTCGGCAAAAGGGAGATGACGACATGGTGCAATCTTATGAAGATGTTAAAGATATGTTGTCTTCTGAAATTGGACACTTCGAAGATATTTTCAGAGGTTTGGAATTTGAAATACGATGTTATTTTCGTAAATTGCTATTAGAACAGTCTTTGTCGGAGCAGGTTCTTCAAGATGCTTTGCTCTTTGCTGAAATGGCTGACAAAAACGAAAATATGGTATTCCATGACTGGAAGTTGCTTTTGGCAGATGTCCGCAAATAATCTTTTTTTTCTTTACCACACTCAGGCAGATTTGCTTGGGTGTTTTTTATATCTCATCATAGAGGTAAATAAAACTTGACAAAAAAATTATTTTTGTGTAGCTTTTAAGTAGCGTATTAATTTTTAATTTTATAATTATGAATCAAGAACAACAACAATTATTACGGAGAGCGGAGAGCTCTTTGGAAGAAGCTATTAATTTAGCAATTTTGATTGAAGATGGAAATTTGGGACTGCCGGTTGTAGGTCTATTGCATTTGTATGCTTTGTTGGTAAAGTGGCGTAAGCATTATGACGAAGAAGCTGAAATTTGCCGGAAAAATGGAAATGCTGATTTGGCAGAAGCTTGTAAGGTGTCTGTCTCTTTAGTCAACTCGCACATGCAATGTGTGGAGGATATTTTTAGAAATTGGGAGATCCAGATACGCGATTATTTTATGTCGCTGTCTGCATCTGTGGAAATTCAAACTCTTGAAGATGCTGCAATCTTTGCTGAAATGGCCGATAACAATGAAGCAATGGCTTTGCATGACTGGAAGTCGCTTTTGGCTGAAGTCAGCAGATAGTTTTGTTTTCTTTATAACACTCAGGCAGATTTTGCTTGAGTGTTTTTGTTTTGTTGATATTATCAAGCTTGTTTTGGTTTTTTAGAGGAGTTTGGTTATGTCTATTAATTATAGCACAGAAGATAAAGAGGCTATGAAAGTTGCTTTTCAGGCTAAGAGCCGTTCTCGGTTACAGGAGTTGATTGATTTTTGCAAAATTTCAGGCTTTAGGAAAATTGGTATTGCAAACTGCAAGGCTGTACAAGAATTGGCTGATAAACTTATTAATATCTTGAAAAACGAGGGCTTTGAAGTTGTGTCTATGAACTGCAAAGAAAGCGGACTTGATGGGGCTGAAATTTCTCCGGAAATGGCCGGGCCTAGTTGTGATCCGATTTCTCAGGCCGAATATCTTAATGCTCAAAAAACGGATTTTAACATTAATTTTGGTTTGTGTTTAGGGCATGGTTTGCTTTTTCAAAAACATTCGGATGCTTTGGTGACAACTTTTTTGGTGAAATCTCCGGATAATAATAACAATATTGTGGAGTTGTTGGAAAGTTTTTAGTTGACAAAGTGTTTTAAAAACATATACACCTTAAAAGGTTTCATTTATTTTTATTTATATTATTGCGTATGAACTTAAGAAAAATTAGTGTGTCGAATGTTGAAAAGGCTCGCGGTTTGATTAATGCTTTTGCCAAAGCACACAAGCTTAAAGCTGAGGCTGAGGTTAAGTTGGTTTGGATTTATCCAGACTTGGTTGAAAATGATGCTGCTATCGGATGTCCTTGTTTTGCTTGCGATTGTCAGAAAAAGGTAAATTCTGGAAAAACAGAAAACGGAATCGTTTATGTTAAGGCATTTGCCTCTCAAAATGCTAATGTTGCAAAATTTATTCCTTTGAAAAAAGGTATGGTTTCTTTTTTTGAAGAAATTACTGAAGGGGAAGAGTTTTCTTTGAAAGATAAGCAAAATCGCTTTCCGGTGCAGAACTATCAGTTTGTTCATGGCGAAATTGTTGAAAAGCCATAAGAGCGTTTGTTACACTCACAGTTATTATTGCTGTGAGTTTTTTTTTATAAAATTTATAAAATCTTCTTGACTTGGTTGGATGAATCGCTTATGTTCTTTCTTGGGTTGGATGTTGGGCTCTTAGCTCAGTTGGTTAGAGCAGGCCGCTCATAACGGTCTGGTCGTTGGTTCAAGTCCATCAGAGCCCACCATAGAGAAACTCTCCACTTTATGTGGGGAGTTTTTTTATGGTTAGATTGTTGTTTCTTGAACCAACGACGGTCGTTGGGCTCGCAGGAACAAAAAATGTTTGGGAAACATTTTTTGCCGAGAGCTATAGCAGCGGTTAGACGGCAGCTTGCCGGCAGGCAATTAAGCCGTCGTTATCGCTGGCTTGTCCGAAGCGCAGTTATTGAGCGCGGCGCGCGAAATTTACGGAGCAAGAAAAGTCCATCAGAGCCCACCACTTGAAGTCTTTTCTTTATGAAAAGGCTTTTTTTGTTGTCAAAATTTGTACTTGCGGTATTATTTGTTGTGAGATTTTTTGTTTTTTGAGGTGGTTATGTCGTTTTGGCGTTTGTTAGATATTTTGATGTTATCTTTTACTTTTTGTGCCTTGACTTATTTGGGTGTGCGTTTTACGTGTTTTCGGTTTCTTAATCATTTTTTTAAGCATAAATCGGTCAAAATTGCAGTTGGAGTAGTGCTTTTTTCTTTGTTTTTTGCGATTTTGTTTTATTTTCTCGGCTTTATGAATGCCGTTATTGGATTATTTTATTTGTTTTGTATTTGGATTGTTTGTGATGTTGTCTTTTGGGGAATACAAAAGTTTTGCAAATATTCGTTTCAATCTTATTTTGCCGGTGGAGTGGCCCTTATTCTTAGCGCTTTGTATTTGCTTGTTGGTTGGTATCAAGCGCATTATGTTTCAGAAACTTTTTATTCATTACATTCCGACAAGTTATCTTCTCCTTTGCGGATTATTCAATTTGCGGATGCGCATATAGGCACGACTTTTTCGGGTGCAGAGCTTGCAAAATATGTTCAACAAATGCAGAAACATCATCCAGATATGGTCTTGATTGTGGGTGATTTTGTGGATAATGATACCTCAAGGCAGAATTTTTTGGATGCGCTTGATGCTTTGAGCAGCTTAAAAACAACTTATGGCATATTTTTTGTTCTCGGCAACCATGATATCAGTTCTAACGGTGAGGCTTTTCGCGGATTTTCCAATCAAGAGCTTATGAATGAAATAAAAAAACGTGGTATTTTTGTTTTACAAGATGAGGCTATTCTTATTGATGATAAATTTTATCTTATCGGGCGAAAAGATGCTTATGAAAACAGGCGAGGGCGCGACAGAAAGTCAATATCTTCTTTGTTGCAAAATCTTGATAAAAGCAAATATATGATTGTGATGGACCATCAGCCTAATGATTATGCCAACGAGCAAGCGGCGGGGATTGATTTGGTTGTGTCCGGACATACGCACGGCGGGCAGCTGTTCCCGTTCAATTATGTCAGTTTGTGGGCGGGGCTTAATGATAAAATTTATGGGTATGAAAGGCGCGGGCAAACTGATTTTATCGTGACTTCAGGTATCTCCGACTGGCGTGTGAAATTCAAAACCGGCTGTAAGTCAGAGTTTGTCGTTATTGATGTTTTGAATAAATAATTAAGGCATGAATGTCTTAGGAATATTGCTTGAAAGATTGTTTTTTTATTGTAAACTGTGATGAGTTTATCAAAAATCGGGAGGAAAAGATGAGAGTTGTTGTGGTCGGCGGTGGAGCAGGCGGAGCTAGTTTTGCCGCACGTATGCGTCGTTTGGATGAAAAAGCGCAAATAACCATTTTGGAAAAAACGGCTGAAACGTCTATTGCCAGTTGCGGGTTGCCTTATTTTATCGGTGATGTGATTGAAAGCAGAGATGAAATGCAAGTGGCAACGCCGGCTTTTATGAAAAAATTATTTAATATCGATATTCATCTTAATTCAGAAGTCGTGCAGATTAATCCAACAGCCAAAGAAGTTGTAACGGTTCAAGGTGAAAAATTTGCATACGACAAGTTGGTGTTGGCAACAGGGGCTGCGCCTTTTGTGCCGAATATTTCCGGATTAGATAATTTGCCTCATTTTGTGGTTAAGTCTTTATCCGATGCTGACAAAATAAAGGCTTTTATTGCTGAGAAGAAACCTCGCAATACGGTTGTTGTCGGTGGCGGGTTTATCGGTGTTGAAGTGGCTGAAAATCTTTGTCATCTCGGACTCCAGACCTCTTTAGTTGAAATGTCTGCTCAAGTATTGATGCCGTTGGATGAAGATATGGCGGCGCAAATTCACCAAGAAATGAAAAGTAAGGGATTGAAGCTTTATCTTTCCGATGGCTTAAAGGAAATTGTTCCTGATGGTGTGATGCTTAATTCGGGGCAAAAAGTTGAGGCGGACATGGTGATCTTGGCAATTGGGGTTCGGCCTGATACGGCGTTAGCAAAGGCTACAGGTATTGCTTTAACCGAACGTGGAGCTATTATCACCAATGAATTTATGCAGACGAATATTGCTGATATTTATGCTTGCGGTGATAGTGTGGCAGTCAAAGATTTTGTGTCGGTTCAGCAGGTTATGATTGCTTTGGCGGGGCCTGCTAACAGGCAAGGGCGTTTGATTGCCGACCATATTGCCGGAAATAATCCATATCCTTATACCGCAACACAAGGAACGGGAATTGTTAAAGTGTTTGACCTAACCGCAGCTTTTACCGGTAACAATGAAAAACAATTGCAAAAAGCCGGAATTGCTTATGAAAAAATGGTTATTATCGCTAACTCTCATGCCGGATATTATCCTCATGCTCAGAACTTGACCTTAAAAGTTATCTATACTCAAGAAGGAAAAATACTTGGTGCTCAGGCGGTCGGCAAAGAAGGCATCGATAAGCGGATTGATGTGATTGCAACCATTATGCGCCTCAAAGGAACAACGGCTGATTTGCGTGATGCCGAGCTTTGCTATGCTCCGCCATATTCCGGTGCAAAAGACCCTGTCAATCTTATCGGTATGGCAATTGAAAATGTTCGCCAAGGGCTTGTGAAACCTTATTTTGGTACTGATTTTAGCGGTTTGACTGTTCTGGATGTACGGCCCGAAAATGTTTATGCAAAAGAGCATATTGATGGAGCCATTAATATTCCGGCAGCGCAAATTCGCTCCCGTTTGAACGAACTCCCTAAAGATAAGCCGATTATGGTACATTGCTTTAAGGGGTATACAAGTTATGTCGTGGCTCGAATCCTTATGCAAAGTGGGTTTGATAATGTTTTGAGTTATGCCGGAGGGTGGACTTTTTATAAAACATTGCAAGGAAAATTATAATGAAAAGATTTATTTGTGCTTTATGTTTAGGGGTATTGTGTTTTATTCATATTGCTGTGGCTGAGGAGAAAAAAGTTATGACAAGGGCAGATAAAGCTGATGTGGTTTATAAAGAACTTTTTGGTGGGGAGCGTACGCCTAGTCCGACTGATCCTGAATTTATGGAAATTTTACAACGGAATATTTTCGGCGAAGTCTTTTTTACCGGAAATTTGTCGCAAAAAGATAGGGAATTAATCACGGTTGTGGCTTTATCAACCATGCAGACTTTGCCACAACTGAAAGCTCATATTAATGCAGCGCTTAATGTTGGAAACTCTCCTTTAGAAATTAGAGAAGCTATTTATCAATGTGCGCCGTTTATTGGCTTTCCGCGTACACTTAATGCCATAGGTGTGTTTAACGAAGTTGCCAAAGAACGCGGAATTAAGCTACCAATAGAAAATGCATCAACTACAACGGATGACAACAGGCTTGAAAAAGGTTTGGCAATTCAAAATAAGCTGTATGGAGATGAGGTTAAACATGCGATGTCTACCTTGCCCAATGAATATCAAAAGGTTGTGCCAGATACTTTAACCACATTTTGTTTCGGTGATTTTTATACACGAAATGGATTATCTATTAAGCAACGTGAACTATTGTCGCTTATTGTTTTAACAACTTTGGGGGCGGAAAAACAATTAAGCGCACATGTTGTTGGTGCCTTGAAAGCCGGTAATGATAAAGAAACACTCTTGGCAGCGATGGTTCAAGCTATTCCTTACATTGGTTTGGCTAATGCAATGACGACAATTAACCTTATTAAAGATGCTGATGTTGAAAATTATCAACCGATTTATGAAGAATAATTTCAATCTTATTTAGGATTGGCTAAGAATTTCTGTTATTTGGGTATTAAGGGAGTCTGCTATGGCGTAGAGCATAAAAAAAATAACCAGCTGCTTTTTGGGGCAGGTGGTTATTTTTTTTTAGTTTAGATTACGCTTTTTTGTCGTTTGCGTTTTTGCAACTCCGCTTCAATCATTCGCTTGCGTTTGTAATCGCCTGAAAAAGTTTGAATTTTTAACATAGCGGTAAGCGCAACATCACTAGCGTTTTGTAATTGAGCTTGAAATATGGCTTCATCAGTCTGTTTTCTGCTCTGCATTTCCGCTTCAATCAACTTGGGGTACTCCGGCTTTCCGTATTTGGGATGTTTTTGATAAAATTTTAGGGCCGTTTTTAACTCCCAGTCACTTTTATCAGCAAGATGATTTGCAAAATCAGCAAATTCTTGGGCTTGTTTCTTTTGGTATTTTTTGTTTTCATACCAACAGGTGATTTTGTAGCCGATAAAGGCCAAAATTGAGGAACAGATAAACGCTAAACATAAAATTCCGAAAATTTCGAAAAAATTGAATGTTATCAGCATAATTGTAAAGTTTTATAGTTATAATAATTTCTTTTCGGATTCAAGTTATTCTATCTTGTGTTTTTTGTCAATTGTATAATTTATAAAAAATATAATTTTTTTGACAAAAAGTTGTTGACAAAAGAAAATAATGTGCTAATACACTATTCGTTTTGAGATTATTAACTTTATTATTAACTAAATTTTTTACCATTATGGGAAACAAAAATTTTACAAACTCGAGAAATCAGAAGAAAGAAAAAGGTTCATTCAAAAAATCTGCATCACAGATGACCGAATACCAACGGGAACGTGCCGCTAATCAAAAACGCAAGAAAAAAAGCGGTAATTATGACGGTATCGTCGGTTGATTTTTTTCTTTGAATACCGTGATGTGTGATATATAGTTACGGTGTTCTTTCTGAGAGATTTGAGAATTTTTACAGCTCGAAGATGCGAATCTTTGGGCTGTTTTTTTTTATTTAGAGGTGAAGCAATGACAAATAAAAAGCAATGTATGGCGGCTAAGGTTGATGAAAATGTTGTGGCTATGGTGATTGGGTCTATGCCCGGAGAAGTTTCTCTAGCCAAGCAGGAATATTATGGTCATCCTAAAAACTTGTTTTGGAAATTTGTTGAGGAAGTGTTTCCCGATATTGCTTTTAACAATCCATATTCCTCTCGTGTGCAAGGGTTAATCAATCATCATATCGGCTTATGGGATGTGTTGCAAGTTTGTGAGCGGGCAGGGAGCCTTGATTCCGCTATTAAAAACGCCATGCCGAATGATTTTTCCGTTCTCTCCGTTCAAGCGCCAAAGCTCAAAAAACTTTTGTTCAACGGGCGCAAAGCTTATGATTCTTTTATGAAAAGCTTGAACAAAGCTTGGGCGGAAGAAAAAGGTATTTCTTGTGTGCTTATGCCCTCAACAAGTCCGGCTAATGCCTCAATCCCCCAAGCGGAAAAATTGCGCAAGTGGCGGCAGGAATTGTTGAATTTGTAACTTATTATACTTGAAAAAAAGAGGATATTTTGGTATTATCAGCCAAATTTGAGGAAAGAAAAAATGTCAGATAAATTGTTGCTGTTGTCTTGTTGCGCGCCGTGTTCTTGTGCCGTGATTGAAAAACTGGCTCAAGAAAAACGCGATTTTGCCGTGGTGTTTTATAACCCCAACATCAGGCCTGTGAGCGAATATCAAAAGCGTTGTGCCGAAAACAAAAAGGTGTGTGAACTCTATCAGGTGCCGTTTATTGAGTTGGAATATGATAATGAACGGTGGTGTGCCTTAACGCTTGGACTTGAAAATGAACCCGAACGCGGCAAGCGTTGTTCTGTTTGCTTTCATATGCGCTTAAAACGTGTTATGGAATATGCCTTATCCCATGGATTTTCTGCTGTGGCGTCGGTTTTGGGCGTATCTCGCTACAAAAATTTGGCGCAAGTTAATCAAGCGGCTGAGTTAGCCTCAATAGAAACCGGAGTTCCTTATGATCTTGTTGAAGGGCGCAAAGGCGGTATGCAAGAACGCCGCGCACAGCTTATAAAAGAACTTAACCTATACAGTCAAAATTATTGTGGATGTAAACCTCGAGTTTGAATTTAAGAAAGTTTTGCAAATGCCTGATTTTAAAATTGAAAATTCTTATGATGAACTTGTGGCAGGTGTGGACGAGGCAGGGCGCGGGCCGTTGGCCGGACCAGTTGTGGCCGGAGCAGTTGTTATTTTGGATAAAAATTTGCCTGAGGATTTTTTAGCTCATCTGGATGACTCTAAAAAATTAACGCCGGCCAGACGTGAAAAACTTTTTGCTCAACTCTTTCAACTCCGGCAAGAAGGAAAAATTGATTTCGGAATAGGTGAGGCAAATGTGGAAGAAATTGATCGTCTCAATATTCTTCAAGCGACTTTCTTGGCAATGAATCGGGCTTTTTCTCAACTCAAAGTCAAAGTGAATCGGGCGATTGTTGACGGTAATCAACATCCAAAAGGATTTCCTGTCGAAAATGATACCATTGTCAAAGGAGATGCAAAGTCTTATTCTATTGCTGCAGCCTCAATTTTGGCAAAGGTTTATCGTGATCATTATATGGCTGATTTGGCTAAAAAATATCCGCAATATCTTTTTGATAAAAATGCCGGTTATGGCACAAAAGCGCATCTTGATGCCCTCAGGCAATATGGCGCAGTCAAGGGTGTGCACCGCGAAAGCTTTAATCCCGTTTCGGAATTTTTGCGTGCTTCGTAATTTTTTTTTGCCTTTGTTTTTAAGTCAAAATTCAAAAAATTCTGATTTTTTTGTTGCGTTAATAAAATTATAACTTTATTCTTGCATTATTGTTTGCATACAGAAGTTAACTAAAGGAAAGCGGTTCGTTATGAGCAGTATCCATACTAAGAAAATATTAAACACGATTATTAATGATGATTGTATCAAAGTTATGAAACAAATGGAGCCGAATTCGGTTGATTTGATTTTTGCGGATCCTCCGTATAATCTCCAACTCGGTGAGGCTTTAACCCGCCCGGATAACACCCATGTCAGCGGTGTTTATGAAGAGTGGGACAACTTTGAGAGTATGGCCGAATATGATGACTATACGCGTGAATGGATGAGCGCTGCACGCAGGGTGCTGAAAGATGACGGCGCCATTTGGGTCATTGGGTCTTATCATAATATTTTCCGTGTGGGAACTGTTCTACAAGATTTGGGCTTTTGGATTTTGAATGATATTATTTGGAATAAGTCTAATCCAATGCCGAATTTTAAGGGGACACGTTTTACAAATGCACATGAAACTTTGATTTGGGCTGCAAAAAATCCTAAATCTAAATATACTTTTAACTATGAAGCCATGAAGGCTCTGAATGAAGATATGCAAATGCGCAGTGACTGGAGCATTGCCCTTTGTACGGGAAAAGAACGCCTCAAAGATGATAAAGGTGAAAAACTCCACTCCACTCAAAAGCCGGAGGCCTTGCTTTATCGGGTGATTTTAGCCTCGACCAAAGTCGGTGATGTCATTTTGGATCCGTTCTTTGGAACAGGTACAACCGGTGCCGTGGCAAAGAAAATCGGGCGTAATTTTATCGGTATTGAAAAAGATGCTCATTATTGTGCCGGTGCTCAGAAGCGCATTGATGAAGTGCAGCCGGTGGAAAATGAAATTTGTCTTGAGTTTAGCGAAAAGAAAAGACAGCCCAGAATTCCGTTTGGGGCTGTGGTCGAAAGAGGGTTGCTTAATCCCGGAGATATGCTCTATGATGCAACGAAAAAGCATTGTGCTGCCGTGCGTTCGGATGGAACAATTAAAAGTGAAAAAATGGAAGGCTCTATTCATCAGGTTGGTGCCGCTGCTCAAAATGCTCCGGCTTGCAATGGTTGGGTCTATTGGTATTTTGAAGATAAAAAACGCGGCTTGGTCTCAATTGATGAATTGCGTCAAAAAGTTAGAGGAGAGTTATATCCCGAAGATTGATGAAAGTTGGGCATGAATGAACACGAATTGGCCGCACAAAACTTATGAAAATCGTAAGGGGCTTGCTCGTCTGGATGATGAGCAAGCTCGCCCTGTTTACGCGGCGATTGATTTGGGGACGACTTCTTGCCGCTTGGTGATTGCTTCTCCGACGCCGACGGCTTTTCAAGTGATTGAAACTTTTTCTAAAGTGACTCGCTTGGGTGAGGGCATTATTCAGGATAATATTTTATCCAAGCACGCTATTCGTCGGACTGTGGCTGCTCTTAAAGTTTGTGCCGGTGTGATTAATGAATATTCCCCTATATTCCGCTCTCGTTTTGTGGCGACGGCTGCTTGCAGACGAGCTAAAAACTGCAAAGAATTTATGGACATTGTTAAGCGTGAAACCGGGTTAACAATCGAAACGATTTCTTCAAAGGAAGAGGCTAGGCTTGCTGTGGTGGGGTGTATTCCGCTCTTAAACCGCTGTATTAAACGGACATTGGTTTTTGATATTGGCGGCGGCTCTACCGAAATTTCGTTGGCTCGCATTACAAATACGGGTAAAACCTTTATTGAAGGTTTTGTTTCTCTGCCTTATGGGGTGGTGACTATTTCGGAAGCTTTTCCCTCCAAAGATATGACGGATTTGGCTTATAATACCATTATTGAACGTACCCACAAAATCTTAAAAGAATTTGACGACAAGTATCATATTTATGACGCTATTAAAAATCAGGAAATTCAAGTCATCGGTACTTCCGGTACGGTTACCGTGTTGGGGGCCGTGCATCTTAATTTGCCGCGCTATAATCGTTCGGCGGTTGATGGTATCTCTATCTCTAAGCGCGATATTAGCCGTGCTATTTCTAAAATTAAACTTTTGGGAGATGAGGGACGGCGCAAGCATCCGTGTATCGGGGCGCAAAAGGCTGATTTGACTATTGCCGGTTGTGCTATTATTGAAGCTCTTTGCTCGTTTTGGCCTATTGCTGAAATTACTGTGGCTGACAGAGGTATTCGAGAGGGGATTCTTCTTGATTTGATGCACCAAAATCAAAAATATCCTAACCGTGTTCAGAAAAATAATAATCGCCGCTCGCCTTATGGCAGACATCGGTTTTCTAATCGGCGTGGAAGTTCTAATAATCATACGAATTCTAAACGAAAATCTTTTAACCCTTCAACAGAAAATAGGAAGTGACTATGGCTGATAAATATTATGCTGCGATTGATTTGGGTACAAATTCTTGCCGCTTGTTGATTGTTAATCAAAAGGGCAAGGTGGCTTATCAAGACTCTATTCCGACACGCTTGGGTGAGGGAATGCAGGCACAAATGATGCTTACTGATGAGGCTATTGCCCGCGGAATGGATTGTTTTAAGTTGTTTCATGAGATTTTATCGCATTATGATATCGTTAAAATGCGGGCTATCGGCACGGCGGCTTGTCGTAGTGCTAAAAATGCCGGCGAGTTTATTAGTAAAGTTTATGATAAAACCGGTATCCATATTGATGTGGTGACCCCTTTTGAAGAAGCCAGATTGAATTTGAAGGGGGCTGTTTCTCATGTGCGTAATAAAAATCCTTATGTCGTGGTCGTGGATTTGGGTGGCGGCTCTACCGAAATTGTGTTGGCAACCAATGGAAATAACCCCGAAATGATGGGGGCTGTTTCCATTCCTTGGGGGTCCCGGACGGCTGCGGATGCTTTTCAACTCGAAACTTACAATCATAATAATGCAGAACGCCTTAAAGTTGAAGTTAAACGCTGGGTCGAAGGGTTTAAGCGCAGCAGTAATTATGATGATTATGCCGGAAAAATCAGTTTCGTGGCAACTTCCAGCACACCGCTACGTTTGGTTTCTCTTATTCATGGTTTTGAGGTTTATGACCGCAATCAATGTGACGGTTTGACTTTTAAGCTTAAAGATATTGATAAAGTTTTGGATGATTTGAAAACTGCCACGGTTGAAGATATGGCTAAAAATCCTAACATCGGTGAAAAAAGAGCCAGTATGTTTGTGCCGGCCGTGGTTATGTTGCAAGAAATTTTTTCCGGTCTTGGTGCTAACACGATTGTGGCTTCGTTGCGTAGTGCTAAAGACGGAATCGTTGAAGAGTTGATTAGCTATGACAAGACTCACAAAATCCGCTAAAGAAGTCAGAGGGCGTAAAAGCTTGGCTGTGCGTGTTAAAACGGCCAAGTTTCGCAGCAAATCTTCTACAAAGTGGTTGCAGAGACAACTTAATGATCCATATGTGGCCGAGGCTCAGCGTGTGGGATATCGTTCGCGTGCCGCATTTAAGCTTATTCAATTAGATGAGCGGTTCCATTTTCTGGGAAAAGGAAAGCGTATTGTTGATTTGGGGTGTGCGCCCGGTGGATGGACGCAAGTGGCTGTTATGCGTAATAAAGGAACCGGCAAAGTTGTCGGCATAGATATTTTGGAAACACAGCCGATAGCCGGAGCCACACTCATTCAACAAGATTTTACCGAACCGGATGCTGCTGATAAACTTAAAACATTGCTTGATGGAAAAGCCGATATTGTGATGAGTGATATGGCGGCAAATACGATTGGTCATCAGCAGACAGACCATCTGCGCACTATTGCTTTGGTGGAAATTGCTTATGAATTTGCAAAAGAAGTTTTGGATGATGGGGGAATTTTTATTGCCAAAGTGTTTAAAGGCGGCATGGAAAACTCTTTGCTTAATGATATTAAAAAGAATTTTGTAAAAGTTGTTCATGCTAAACCGGATGCCAGTCGTGAAGGGTCGCCGGAGGAATATTTGGTGGCTATGGGGTTTCGAGGAAATTCTGTTGAAACAAGTAATGCTGAGAAGTAATTATGGGGCTTGATTAAAATGCAACTTGGTGCGCGTTGGGCCGCTGTGGCCGATATTTTAACGGAGGTTTTTGAAGATAAATATCCGGCAGATAATATCATAAACACTTATTTACGCGCGCATAAGTATATCGGGTCTAAAGACAGGCGTTTTATTGTTGAAAAAGTGTGGGATATTATTCGTCATCGCTGTCGTTTGAGTTTTGAGGCTGAAAGTTTGGATGTCCGTAAAATCCTAATGGTTTATCTTAAAGACGAAGATTTGGATTTGATTTTTGGCACAGATGAATATGCTTTGTCGTCTTTAACCAAAGATGAAAAAAATTGGCTTAAAAATCTTGAAGAAAAGTCTTATCCTACTTGGGTCGAGGCTGAGACTCCTCAGTGGTTGTTTGATAAAATTAAAAATATTTCTATCTTAAAATCATTAAACGAGCCGGCCAGTGCTGATTTGCGTATTAATACATCATCTGTGGCCGATGTGATTAAGCATTTGCAAAGTGAGGGTTTATTCTTTCGGCCGACGCCTTATTCTCCAATCGGAATTCGCTCCTTTGAACGCGTTAATCTTAATAATTGTGCGGCTTATCAGAACGGAGAGGTCGATGTGCAGGATGAAGCTTCTCAGATTGGGGCAATTTTAGCTCAGCCTAAACCTTATGAAAAAATTATTGATTATTGCGCCGGAGCCGGCGGAAAAACTTTGACAATGTTATATCTTATGGAAGGTAAGGGCAAAGTATTTGTGCATGATGCTAATCCAAAACGTATGGATGCCCTTAAAGACAGAGCCTGCCGTTTGAACTCCAAAAGTTTTGAAGTTATTGATAATTTGCAAAATGAAACTTTTAATCTGTTTGTGGTTGATGCTCCTTGTAGTGGTACAGGCACGTGGCGGCGCGCGCCAGATGCAAAGTTTAGATTGACGCTAGGGCAACTTGCCGAATTAACCCGCGTCCAAGCTGAAATCCTTGAAAAAGCATATAAACACACGTCTGCAGGTGGGCGGATTGTTTATATGACTTGTTCTGTTTTGGAAGATGAAGACGAGGGTATTATTCAAAACTTTGTGGAAAAACATGCTGATGTAAAAGCCGTTGATTTGCGTCCAATTTGGGAAAACAATCTCAATGGTGCTTATCCTTTTTCTAATCCATATATGGCAAAGTTTTCTCCTTATTTGACACAAACAGATGGCTTTTTTGTTTGTGTTTTGCAGAAAAAATAAAAGCATCCTGTTTTTCTTGCCTTCCTCCATCTTGACAAAATATGAAAAGGTGGTATCTTTCCAGATATTTTTTATTCTTATTTGTATAATTATAATTTGTGTTATTATGGAAATAAAAAAGAAATTGGATTTGATGCGTATTGGCAAACATTTGCAAGATGTTTATCAGCGTGAGCTTATGGGCTTTAGTGTGGCGGAACAACCTGAGTTGAAGCGTGTCGGCTTGCTGGGTGAAAAAGATGAGGCACATACCTTTGCTGTTGTGGTTTCTTTTATAAACAAAGAAAATCCGGATGTTAAGTGTTATGTGCTCTATTATCCCTTAGCTAATGAAACGTCGTTAGAAAAAAATGTGTTTTTGTCTACATCTTATTTGAAACATGACCGTGTCTATGTGGGAAATGCTTATGTGCGTCTTTATTTTGATACTCGCATAGATGATTTTTGTTTGGAATTCAAACAATTTCCAAAAGAAGCTCCTAAAAATGAAAATGAAGCTCGCTTGCGGCTTAATGCTCGGTTGCTTTTTTCTTCTAACAAAATGTGGGAGAGAGAGGCTTTTGTGCCAAATAAGTCGTTGCTTCCTTATTTTGATGGCCAAAAATACGGCTATTTTTATGAGTTTGAACATAAGGAATGTGCCGTTGAGGTTTCTAATTCGGTGGAACGTTGTTTTGATGCTGGTAAGTTGACCTTTTTAAATGCACCGAAGTTGCTCACTTTGCCTAGCGGAAAAGTCTTTTATTTTACCGGAACGCATTTTGTCAGACGGCATTCTGAAATCTTGAATAAAGATGAAGTGCGGGGAATGTTTAAGGTTATTCAAAAACATTATCCTAATATCAAATTTTATGGACACTTGATTCCTATTTATGAAAATGCTTGTGTTCCTGAAAATGCTGCTTGGGTTGTGGGGCAGGTCGATGGAAAGTTTATTGTGGTTAACTTGCTGACTAAAGATGTTCATAAACGGTCGGCTCAGTTCGAATTGGCAGCACCGGATGATAAAAATTTCTTTGATTCGAAAAAAGAATAGTTCTTTTTTATAGTTCTTTTTAGCCTCGTTTAACGAGGCTTTTTTTATGCTTTGGCGTTTGCTTTATAAATATATGAAATGATTTCTGCCACGGCGGCAAAGGCTTCAACCGGAATTTCGGCATCAATATCAACGGTTTTTAATATCTCAACCAGGTCTGCATCCTGATGTATTTCTATTCCCTCAGCCTCTGCAATCTCGACAATCTTTTGTGCAATTTTATTTTGGCCTTTGGCTAAAACCTTTGGTGCGTTGTCTCTTTCTTTTTGATAACCTAGCGCAACAGCATAAGCTGGGGAAAACTCATCCTCTGCATTGTATTTTTTTTCAGTTTTGTTATTATCTGCTTCAGACATGGTGGTGTGCCTGTTTAAGTTGTTCTTGTCATTATGAATAGTGTATGCTTTTATTTTGGTTTTGGCAACAGCTTATTTTTTGGCACCGTTCTTGCATATAAAGTTGTGGGGATTATGCTCTATATGCATGTCTTGTCGATGGGTAATTGGGGAGTGAATAAAGTTATGGATTTGAATAATCTGACTTTGTTTCGTATGATTGATAAAGAGCGCTCTTATTTAAGTGCGCGGCAGAAGGTTTTGGCAACAAATGTGGCCAATGCCAATACGCCTGATTATTTGCCCAAAGATGTTGAAAAACCTGATTTTTCCAAAGAACTCGGTGAAGCGCAAAAAAAACAAGAATTGGAACTTGTTAAAACGAATCCTTTGCATATGGATTTGCCAAGCAAAACTGCACAAAATGTGCCAAACCGCGTTTATACGCCTAAGCCGACAAATCCGCTCAGTATAGACGGTAATGGCGTCGTGCTTGAAGATCAACTCAATGAAGTCAGCAAAACTAAAGGTGATTATAATCGTATGGTAACGATTTATAGCGCATATAAAAACCTGATAAAAGTTGCTAATACTAAAATTTCAGGATAAAGGGGGACGGTAAATGAGAGGTGATTTGTCTGTCAGTGCAGATATTGCTGTTTCAGGGATGAAAGCTCAGGCTCAGCGCTTGCGCATTATTTCTGAAAATATGGCTAATGCCGAATCTGTGGTAACAACAAAAGGCGGAGAGCCTTATCGTCGTCAGGTTGTTACCTTCAAGCAATATGTTGATAAAGAAACCGGTGCCGATATGGTTAAAGTCGACAAGGTTATAAAAGACCAGTCTGAGTTTATTAAAAAATATGATCCCAATAGTCCGGTTGCGGATGCGCAAGGTTATGTGTCTATGCCAAATGTTAATCCGCTTATCGAAATGATGGATATGAAAGAAGCGCAACGTTCTTATGAAGCTAATCTTTCGGTTATGCAGACGTCGCGTGATTTGAATTCTAAAATTTTGGATGTGTTAAAATAAAGATTAGGGGGAAAGTTCGATGATTAGTGATGTGGCCAGTGCAATGAATGCTTATCAGCAAGCTTTGGGACGTATCAGTGGTATGGGGCCGGTTCAACCTCAAAAACCGGTTGAAGAACCTTCTAAATCTTCCGGTTTTAGTGATGTTCTTTCTTCTGTGATGAATGAAGCTGTTGACGTGGCTAATCATGCTGAAAAAATATCTATGCAAGGAATCGCCGGCAAAGCCGATGTGCAGGATGTTGTTTTAGCTATTGCCAATGCCGAGCAGACCTTGGATACGGTCGTTGCTCTACGTGACTCAGCGGTAAAGGCTTATAAAGAAATTATGCAAATGACTATTTAAAACTCATCTTTTGGAAAACTAATACAGATTTTGCGAACAAAAAATGTCCTCACATACTACTTTGTATGCTGCGGCATTTTTTTTCTTAAATCTTATTATTTTTCACAAAATCTGAGTTTTAATTATTAGGTTATTTTGTTTTTTTTGCAAAATTTTATAAAAAAATACTTGATTTATTTTTCGAACTAGATTATTAAATGTTGTGTTTGATGATGATTTGCGGTCATGGCGGAACTGGTAGACGCGTAACGTTGAGGTCGTTATGGGCTAAGCCCGTGGAAGTTCAAGTCTTCTTGACCGCACCATTTTTTTGAAATCCCTTTGAGGGATTTTTTTTGTATCTGTTCTATCTTGCTTGACAATTGTTGTTTTTGGTGGCAAAACACGGAGTGTTTTTAATATTATTATTTTTATTATGGGTAATTTTTGGTATTTTATGCGAAAATGTTTCGCTTCGCAAAAGTGTGCTCACCGTGTGGTTGATGTTTCTGATCAACGTTTGTTCTTTACTGCCGCTTTTATTGAATTTGTTGTGTTGGTGGTTTTGTGCTTCGTGATTAGTGCTTTTGCGTGAAATCTGTTTTGAAGGCGGTTGGATGGCAATATCCTGCCGTTTTCTTTTTGTGTATATGTTTATTTTGGGCTTTTGCTTGTTATTTAAAACGGGTAAAAGGTTAATCAAGTTATGGAATCTTATTTGGTTTTGTAGAAGGAGGAGGGATTATGAAAAAAAACGTCAAATCGCGTAAGCTCGTTCTGAAATCTCAGCGCAAAAAACGTGTTAAAGAATCTTTGACTCCTGAAAAACAGGTTTTGGGGCTGGGGCCCAAAATTGTTAATTCCATTATGATTGGTTTGGAAGAAAACGATACTTCTCATATTCGAAAAATTGTTGAAGGCCTTGATGAATATGATTTGGCCAAACTTATTGAGGCATTGGATGTTGATGACCGTAAAAAGTTAATTGAAATTATTGGCGGACATCTTGATCCTAGTGTGTTTCCGGAACTGAATGAAGTTGTTCAAGAGCAAGTTATTGAATCCTTGGATGAAAAGCAAATTGTTAACATCGTTAATGAATTGGATTCTGATGATGCGGTTGAAATTTTGGAACATATGGATGATGACGAACAAACGCAAATCATCAATAAACTTTCTCCCGAACTGAAATTTCAAGTCAAATCATCCCTTCATTATCCGGAAGACTCTGCCGGACGTATTATGTCTCGTGATTTTGTGTCCGTACCGGATGATTGGACGGTTAAAGAAGCCAAAAACTTTTTGTTGACCGAGGAAAATTTGCCTGATGAATTTTATACTCTTTTTATGGTCGATGACAAAATGCATCCAACAGGCGAGCTTGCTTTGGATAAACTTTTGCGTGCCAAAGCAAATGAAAAACTCAGCAATATTATGAACGGGGAAATCGTGCCGGTTGATGTTTATACCGACCAAGAAGAAGTGGCGCATATGTTCCGTGAATATGGGTGGCGTTCGGCCGTTGTTGTTGACAACAAAGGACATTTGGTGGGCGTGATTAATATTGACGATGTGGTTGATATTGTGCATGAAGAAGTTTCTGAAGATATTATGCATTTGTCAGGTGCTGAAGAGGGTGATGTTTATAAATCCGTTAATAGTATTTGGAAATCAAGAATTCCTTGGTTGATTACAAACTTGTTTGCAACGCTTTTGGCCTCTTCTGTGGTTAAGGGATTTGAAAGTTTGATTGCTCAGCTTTCTCTTTTGGCGGTTTTGATGCCGATAGTGGCTTCTATGGGCGGAACAACAGGTAATCAAACCTTGGCGGTTGTGGTGCGCGCCTTGGCAACAAAAGAGCTTACTTCCAGAAATACTTTGCGTATGATTGGCAAAGAATTTATGGTGGGCTTAATGAATGGCTTGTTGTTTGCTTCTCTTATTGCCGCAATTTCTTGGTTTGTGTTTCCTCAATATAAAGATTTGAGCTTGGTTATTGCTATTGCCATGGTTTGTAATTTGTGTATTGCAAGTTTGGCAGGTATCCTTATTCCGCTTATTTTGAACAAACTTAAAGTTGATCCGGCCGTTTCTTCCGGTGTGTTTTTGATTGCGTTGACTGATTCTGGCGGATATTTTATTTTTCTTGGGCTGGCTAAGCTTTTGCTGTTTTAAGGTTGTTTTTTTGTTCACATATATTTTTTAAGGCTTTATCATTTGTAAATCTATGCGTATAATTGCCTGTGGTTATTTTTTTTAGGAGATATGTTTTGCGCTTAGGGCTTTGTGTAGCTTTGTTAGCTTTTGTGGTGGACCAGATTAGCAAGTATTTTGTGCGGGAGAATTTGCTTTCCGGACGTGGTATCATTATGGTTAATGACTATTTTAATATTGTTACGGCGTGGAATACCGGTGTGAGCTTTTCGATGTTTAATAATCATGGATTGTGGGGAATGATTGCATTATCTCTCTTAGCATTGATTATTGTTGGGTATTTGCTTTGGTGGATGAAACACGAAAATTCCAAGCTTTTACAAGTTGCGTTAGGGATGATTGTCGGTGGCGCTATCGGCAATGTTATTGACCGTGTGTGTATTGGTGCCGTGTTCGACTTTTTGGATTTTCATATCGGCGGGCATCATTGGCCGGCGTTTAATGCTGCGGATTCTTTTATTTGTATCGGGGCTGCGCTTATTATTATTGATGCTTTATTTCATAAATTTAAGGCAAAGGAGGAAAATTAAATGAAAAAAGTTTTGGTGTTGTTGGGACTTGTGTGCTTGTTGGGTGCTTGTGGAACAAGCGATAAAATGTCTTTGGCTAAACAATCTCCGGATGAATTTATGGTGATGTCACGGGCTCCTTTATACTTGCCGCCGGAGTATGATAATCGTCCGTTGGCGCCGATGGCTAAGCAAAAAACTTTTCAAAGCAAGCTCTCTGGTCTTTCGAAAGGAGAACAAGCTTTTTTGAAACAATTAAACGCACAGAAGACTAATGACAATATTCGCACTGAACTTAATCAAGAAATGAGTGCAAAGCATGAATAAAAAATGGCTTAAATATTTATTTTTAAGTGTTGCCTTTGGTAGCTTTTTAAGGATTGATTCTTCTCAGGCAAAGCTCTTTGATGTTGAAGAATTTTATTTGGATAACGGATTGCAAGTGTTGGTTATTCCCAATCATAAAGCACCGATTGTTAAACATATGGTGTGGTATAAGGTTGGCGCGGTGAATGAGCCGGTTGGCAAAGGCGGAATGGCACATTTGTTGGAACATTTGATGTTTCGGGGCACAAAAAAAGTTAAAGATGGTGAATTTAATAAAATTGTGACTGAAAACGGTGCCGATGCCAATGCTTTTACATCTCTTGATGAAACAGCTTATCACGAGTTTGCTGATTTGAGCCGTTTGGAATTGATGATGGCGTTGGAATCTGACCGTATGCAAAACTTGAATATAACACAAGAAGCCTTTGATAAAGAGCAAAAAATTGTTTATCAAGAACGCAAACAAGTTATTGAAAATAATCCAACAGCTTATTTTGGGGAGATGATGCAGCGCAATTTGTGGCAAGAGCATCCTTATGGTCGGCCTGTTACCGGAACACCAGATGAAATTTTGTCATTAACTTTGGATGATGTGCAGGCGTTTTATGATACATATTATGCACCCAATAATGCTGTTTTAGTTATTGCCGGTGATGTTGATTCCGTTGCCGCACGGACTTTGGCCGAAAAATATTATGGCAATATTGCTCCTCGCGAAACTTTAAAAAATATTGATTTTCCGAAGCTTGAAAATATTAGTTCAACAAAAACTTTAATGAAAAGCAAAGATATTAATACTTCAAGATTTGTCAGAAGTTTTGTTGTACCCTCTTTTTCTCAAGATAAAAAGATGAGTTATGCTTTGTCGGTCTTGTCCGCTTATTTGGGCGAAGGTGAGACTTCATATTTGTATAAACGTTTGGTTAAAGAAGAACAAGTGGCTGTCGGAATTTCTACCTCTTATGATTTTGCGGCTCAAAGTTATGGGCGTTTTTCGATTTCGGCCGTGTTGTCGCCTAACGTGTCTTCGCAGCTTTTTGAAGATAAGCTGAATGATGCTATCAAAGATGCAATGAAAATGTTGACTTGGGATGAACTTAATATCGTGAAAAACAAAATGTTATCCGGTATTGTTTATCTGAAAGATAATCCTAACGATGCTGCTTATATTGCCGGTGGGTTTGCTTTGGCGGGGATGAATGTTGATGAAATACAAAATTATGATGCTAATATTCAGGCTGTTAAGTTTGGAGATGTTCAACAGGCCGCAAAATTGTTGGAAAATTCTATTTCGGCACAGGGCGTCTTGATGCCTGCTAAGGGAGATTGATATGGTTCGAAGAATTTATCATAAAAAGTCATCAAAGGTTCCGGCAGTTTTGAAATTGATTGCCTTTGTTGCCGTTTGCGCTTTGTTGTGGCTGGTGGGTGAAAAAGTTGTTTCGTATTTTGGATTTAATCCTCAAAAAATCAATGAGAACTCTATGTTTAAAAATACGACTTTCCATGCCGATGTTAAAGAAATTATTACGCGAGACGGTATAAAAGCTTATTATTTGCGAGATACGAATAATCCGATTATTTCTATAAGTTTTGCTTTTGAAAATGCGGGTACGGCTTATGATGACAAAGGCGAGCTTGGAATGGCTAATATGGTTGCAGCTTTATTGACGGATGGCGCAGGAAAATATGACAGTGATGCTTTTAAGACAATTTTAGAGCAAAATGGTATTGTTATTTCTTTTGATACGGATAAAGATGATTTTTCAGGATTATTAAAAACGCTGACAAAAAATCAAAAGTTGGCTGCGAAAATGTTGAAGCTTGTTCTAAGTGAACCAAGATTTGATAGTGAAGATATTGAACGTGTTAAATCCCAATTTTTGACTGCTTTGCAGCAACAAAAAGAATATCCGCAAAGCCAGTTCGGGCTGTTTGTTAATAAATCTTTGTTTGGAAATCATGCTTATGGTCATAATCCCATCGGTGAGGCTTCTGACATTAGACATATTAATGCACAAAAGCTGAATGATTTTGTTAAACATCATTTTACGCGCAATAAGTTGATTGTGGGGATTGTCGGTGATATTTCCGAAGATGATGCAAAGCGTTTGATTGATGATATTTTTGCGGATTTGCCCGAAACCGGTATGCAGGTTTTTGTTCCTGAGGCAAGGATTGATTTTGCCACAAGGCAAGAAGCTATGAATTTTAAGGCAGCGCAAAATATGGCCGCATTCGTGGCGCCCAGCGTTAAACGTGATAACCCTGAATTTTATCCGCTTTATATTGCAAATGAAGTTTTTGCCGGGCAGGGGTTAAACTCCCGTTTGTCTAAGGCTGTTCGTGAGGATAAGGCTTTGACTTATGGGGTATATAACTATTTGTCTTTGGCAGATAAAGCGGTGATGATGAGAGGCGGTTTTTCTTCAACTCCTGAAAATTTTGATGAGGCAAAAAAAATTGTTACGCAGGAATGGGCAAAAATGGGTGCTGAGGGCGTTTCAGAAGACGAACTTGATGCGGCTAAAGGATATTTGCTCTCGTCTTTTAATTTAAGGTTTGCCGATATTGATAATATTTCTGCTACTTTGGTAGCTATGCAAAAAGAAAATTTGGGTAAGGACTTTTTGCTTAAGCGTAATGCTTATGTGCAGGCTGTTACTTTGGAGGAGGTTAATAATGCCGCGAAAAAGTATTTCGACCCGCAAAATTTGGTTTGGTTTAATTTGATTAGTGTTCAGTCTAAATAGGAGAATCTTATATTATGTTTAGCAGTGCAATTAATAAATCTAAGGCTTGGAAAAAGTTGGAAAGTCATGCAAAGTCTATGCGCAATGTGTTGATGAAGGATTTATTTGCAAAAGATGATAAAAGAGCTGAAAAGTTTTCTTTGTCCCTCAATGATACGTTGTTTTTGGATTATTCTAAAAACAGAATTACGGATAAAACAATGTCTTATCTTTTGGAGTTGGCTCGTTCTCGCCATTTGGATGAAAAGATAAAGGCTATGTTTAGAGGTGATAAAATCAATGTGACCGAAAAAAGAGCTGTTTTGCATATTGCATTGCGTAACCGTGACAATCATCCGATTATGGTTAACGGTAAAGATGTTATGCCCGAAATAAATGCTGTTTTGAAAAAAATGCGCCAGTTTAGCGAGGATGTACGCTTTGGACGTTTTACGGGATATACCGGCAAAAAACTGACAAATATTGTTAATATCGGTATTGGTGGATCTGATTTGGGGCCTTTTATGGCTACTGAGGCTTTGCGTAAATATTGGATGAAAGGAATTCAGTGCTATTTTATTTCAAATATTGATGGAACAGCTTGTGCCGAAGTGTTAAATAAAGTTGATCCTGAAACGACGCTGTTTATTGTGGCCTCAAAAACTTTTACGACAATTGAAACCATTACCAATGCCAAGACTTGCCGCAAGTGGTTGGTTGATGCTTTGGGCGAGCCTGCTGTTTCTAAGCATTTTGTGGCTCTTTCAACCAATGCGGAAGAAGTTGCAAAATTTGGTATTGATACAAAGAATATGTTTGAATTTTGGGATTTTGTCGGCGGTCGTTATTCTATGTGGTCGGCTATCGGATTGTCTCTTGCCATTGCTATCGGAATGGATAACTTTGAAAAAATGCTTGAAGGGGCTTATGCCATGGATAAGCATTTTGCTGAAACGGATTTTGAGCATAATATTCCGGTTATAATGGCTTTAATCGGTATTTGGTATAATAATTTTATGGGAATACATCGTTATTGTGTTATTCCTTATGATCAATATTTGAAGTTTCTACCGGCTTATTTGCAACAGCTTGATATGGAATCAAACGGAAAATCTGTGGATTTGAGTGGTGATTTTATCAAATATGCAACAGGTCCGGCTTTGTTTGGCGGGGCAGGAACAGATGTTCAGCACTCATTCTTCCAACTTATTCATCAAGGAACGGAAATTGTGCCTTGCGACTTTATTGTTCCGGCAATTTCTCATAACGAAATGGGCAATCATCACGAAATTTTATTGGCAAATGTTTTGGCTCAAGGTGAGGCCTTGATGAAAGGCAAAACGGTTAAAGAAGCTGCTGAGGAGCTTAAAGCTGCCGGTAAAAATCCTGAAGAAGTTGAATTTTTGAAAAAGTTCAAAAGCTTTAGCGGAAATCGTCCTTCTAACACGTTTATTTTGAAAAAGGTTGATCCTTATACTTTGGGGGCTTTGGTTGCAGCTTATGAGCATAAGGTTTTTGTGCAAGGGATTATTTGGAATATTGATTCTTTTGACCAGATGGGTGTTGAACTTGGTAAAAAGTTGACTTTGGGAATTTTGCCGCAGTTGCAGAATGAAAATATTGAGCTTAACCACGATTGTTCAACAAATGCTTTAATTAAACTTGTTAAGTATTTGAGAAAATAAGAGAAAATATATGCCTATTCGCATTCTTCCATCCAACCTTGTTAATCAGATTGCCGCCGGTGAGGTTATCGAGCGGCCGGCGTCGGTGGTTAAGGAGTTGGTAGAAAATGCGATTGATGCCGGAGCAAAGTCAATCACCGTTACATTAGTTGACGGAGGTAAAAGTCTTATTGCTGTGGCTGATGACGGAAAGGGTATGTCTCAAGAAGATTTGTCTTTGGCGGTTGAGCGGCATGCAACTTCCAAACTCCCCGATGATAATTTGTTTAATATCAACTTTTTAGGTTTTCGGGGTGAAGCTTTGCCTTCCATTGCGTCTGTTGCCAGAATGAGCATAACATCACGTCAACAGGGAGCTGAAAATGCTTGGAAACTCGAGATAAACGGTGGACAAAAGCAAGAAATTGCTCCAGCGGCTTATCCGAAAGGAACGCGAATTGAGGTACGTGATTTGTTTTTTGCAACACCGGCACGTTTGAAGTTTTTGAAGTCTGCGGCTGCTGAGGCCGGACAATGTGTTGATATGCTCAATCGGATTGCCATGGCTAATCCGCATATTTCTTTTTCTCTTATTTCAGATGATAAAAAGAAAATTAATCTTAACGCTTGTCAGGGAGAACTCTTTGATGCACGTTTGAAGCGCTTATCTGAAGTTATGGGAAAAGAATTTGCTCAAAACTCCGTGTTGATTGATGCTGAGCGAGAAAGTGTTAAAATCAGTGGTTATGTTTCTTTGCCGACACTTAACCGTGCTAATTCTCTGTCGCAATATTTGTTTGTGAATAATCGTCCCGTACGTGACAAACTTTTGCTTGGCGCGCTTAAAGGTGCTTATCAAGATGTGCTTGCATCTAATCGGTATCCGATGTGTGCATTGTTTTTTGATGTTAATCCGGCGTATGTTGATGTTAATGTGCATCCGACTAAGGCAGAAGTTAGGTTTTTTGATAATGCTTTAGTGCGCGGCTTGTTGGTGAGTGCTGTGCGGCAGGCTCTGGCTCAAGGAGCAGAAAGAGCTGCGGATACTTTGGATGTTTCTCATCTGGTAGAGATAAGTGAACCTATCGGTGATGTGGCTCAAGCTGCTAATCCTGATTTTGAGGCTGATTATAGACGTTCAGGAATTTTGCAAGAGCATGTGATGGCAGCGCCCAAAGGATTTTATCAAAGCTTGATGCCGCATGGTAATGGCGGGGGTAGGCGTCAAGCTGAGTTGCCCGCTTTGGAACGGGCTTATTCCGTGAAAATTGATGATGTGTCCTCTTTGGCTACATCTCATTTCGAATCTGAAAATATTGGACATTTGGGCTTGGCTAAGGCTCAATTCCATGATACTTATATTATTGCTCAATCGGAAGATAGTATTATTATTGTTGATCAACACGCGGCGCATGAACGTATTGTGATGGAAAAACTTAAGCAAAGTTTGATGAGTAATCAACAAGTTGCAACGCAAATTTTGCTTATTCCGGAAATTGTTGACTTAAGCCTTTCTGATAAAACACGAATTTTGGAAAATGCCGAAGGATTGAAGCAACTTGGTTTGGTGGTGGAAGAATTTGGTTCTACGGCGGTTATTGTTCGTGAAGTACCGGCTTTGCTTAAAGATTGTGATGTTAAAAAATTGATTGTCGATTTGGTTGAGGAAATGGCTGAATGGGGCAAAGAATTTACACTTACGCATAAAATGCACTTGGCTTGTGCTACAATTGCTTGTCATGGCTCTGTTCGCGCAGGTCGCAAGTTAAGCATTGATGAGATGAATCATCTTTTGCGTGAAATGGAACATACCGAACGTTCCGGTCAATGTAACCATGGGCGCCCGACTTATGTGGAACTTAAAATCAAAAATATTGAAAAGCTTTTTGAGCGTTAAATCGATTTTCTTTCAAAATTGAAAGCTATGCCCGGTGAGAACAAGCGGTTTTAACCACTCTGTTTGAAATGTTTTTTTTCGCCATAAAAAACGTTCCTCCATTTCTGAAAGAACGTTTTATTTAATTGGCGGAGAGAGTTGCTAAGAGAAAACGACTTTAAATGTCGTTTTCTTCTGTAAAACCAATGATATCTTGGCTTATAAAGACACGATAGTGCCTGTCATAAGCCATAGATGAATTGAAAGCTCTGCCCGGTGAGAACAAGTGGCCTCGCCACGCCGTTCGAAGCGTATCTCCGCCACAAAAAAAACGCTCTTTCATTTCTGAAAGAACGTTTTATTTAATTGGCGGAGAGGCAGAGATTCGAACTCTGGGAGGGCTCGCGCCCTCGACGGTTTTCAAGACCGCTGCATTAAACCGCTCTGCCACCTCTCCAGCAGAATGAGAATATTTTGCAACACTCACAGAAAGCTTTTTACATAAAAACGATTCAAAGGTCAAGAACTTTTTTTATAAAAATAACATTTTTTGCAAATTAACCTTCAGCTATTATTCATTGTTGGAATTTAGGCGGCCGAAGCGGCAATTTTGGAATCACAATAACGTTTGATAATTGAAAAAACTTTTAAGTAATAGCTATCATCGTGCGGAACAAAGTCTTCATAACAAAAATATCCGGTTTTGTATTCTTGTTTGCCTGTATCTTCATTACGAACCAAGCCTGATGAAAATATTTTTTCAATTTTATGATTAAACAAGTTTTGCAAGTCTTCTAAATCAAACTCAAAAATACCATCAACCTCATCAGGTGATAAGGTTAAATCCCTGAAATCAAGAGAGGTTTCATATAAATAGGTGGGGTTGAACTCGTTGTCTATCATATTTTCATCACGATATGATTTTTTTGAAGTAAATAGTTTGACTAATTTTTCTTTGGAAATTTTTAAGCCGATTTCTTCTTCCAACTCACGGATGCCATCGCGGTTTTGTTCACCTTGTTTTAGATGTCCGGCAGCAGATGTTGCCAACAAGCTCGGGTATAGGCGTTTGTTTTTGCTACGCAATTGCAACCATACTTTACATTTTTTTTCAGGGGTGATTCTTATGACCCAGCAACGGAAGGATTTGTGCCACAGACCTTCACGATGAGCTTGTTCTTTGGGGGCTGTGCCTATGGGTGTCATATTCTCATCATAGATGTCTATTATTTCTTCAGTAGTCATTTTGACCTCCTTAAAAAATTATTCGGCAGTAAAAATTAGTCCGTCTACATTTTTGTTATCTTCCTGTCGTAAAGTTATAAGTTTTTGATTTATCTTAGAATATCCGTTTTTTGTTAACAAATGATTAATCTCGCCTGCGGCATGTTGATAGCGCCCGGTGGCTGAAAATTCGGTTTTATCTGTTGATGATTTTTCTATTGAAAAGCACAAAGGGTAGGGTGCGCAAGCCTGAATAATCTCCGATAAATCTTTGATATAACAAAAAACATCTGCAGCTATAATTAAAGATGTTTGTTTGGGGAGTTTTACTTTTAACCAATTTAAAATGTCTGCACAGATTAGTTCTTTATACAAGCCTTTGGTTTGGGCAATGTCGAGCATCTTTTGAGAAATGTCGACGCCTATAAATGTGTTATCAGCTGATTTGAGTCGCTCAGCGATTTTGCCCGTGCCGCATCCAAGGTCAATAATTAATCCTTTGGGAACACCGATGGTATTTTGTATTTCTTGGGGCAAGTTGTATTGGATATTCTCCAATGTCTTTTCATAAGTTGGAGCAAAATTATCAAAAAGTTTGGCTGAATATTCCTTATCTACATTATCTTGGTTGAAATGGCGGGCAAAAATGTTGTTAGGATATGATTTTTGCCAATTCTTGGCAATTTCTTGAGCTTTTTGTGAATCTTGAATAGCTAACTTGGTGAGTGTTTCCGCAATGTTAATGGAGACGGAGTCATTGTTTTTGTATTTACTCAGAGCATTGAAAAACAAGCCTAAAGCTTCTTCATATTCGCCTAAATCTTTTAAGATTATGCCGAAATTGTTGGATAATTCAGGGCTGTTTGGTGCTAAGGGCAGGGCTTCGTGATAACGTTCAACCGCTTCCTGTAAACGACCGGCGTGATAAAGCATATCGGCATAATTTATGCGGGCGGCAATGTTTTGAGGTGATAAATTCATAACCTCTTTGAAAAGTTGTTCTGCCTCTTGATAACAGGATTTTCGACTCAGAAGTGCCGCTAAAGCATTAAGTGCATCAATATATTTTGGGTTAAGCCTTATTGCTTGGCGATAAAGTTGTTCTGCTTTGTCTTTTTCATTTATATGCTCTTCAATTTGGCCAAGAATATAACAAAACTGCGGTGTGTTGGGGAAAGCTTGGTGGATTTTTTCAGCCAAGGGCAAGGCTTTGGCGTATTGATTATGTTCGATATAAAAGCGGCTTAATTCATATTTGGGCAAAGGTTCTTTATTGTATTTTTGGCACAAAGACTGCAAGGTTTGTTCCGGAATGTCGGAGAGCAGGGCTTTGGCGACTAAGGCATCAATATAATCTTTGTCTTTTTCTAAGGCTTGATTATAATAATTTATGGCGGTTGGCTGATTGCCCATGATTTTATAAATAGTGCCTAATTTGAAATAGGTTTCTTTTATTTCCGGGGCAAGTTGTACAACTTTGGTATAAGCTTCCAGGGCTTCGTGATATTTTCCTATAGCCTCATATGATACGCCGAGGTTGAATAAATAAGGAGCGTATTGCGGTGTTTGCCTGAGAGCTTTGGCAAATAGGCTTATGGCTTCAGTGTGAATATTTTTGCTTTGTGCTATTAGTCCGAGCAGGTTTAAAACATCCGGATTTTCGGGGGTGGCCTCAAGAATTTGGCGGTAAATTTGCTCAGCTTCGTTTAGCCGGCCGGCTTCATGTAATTTAATGGCTTGCTCAAATAAATAGTTGTATGACATTTGTTTTTCCTTATATTGGGCTTAGTGTATACAATTTGATATAAAAAATCCAGTTTAATGTGAAGATTTTGCTTGAAATTTATATTTTTTGTGTTATTTTCAAGTCACTTTCGGGAATGTGGACGCTTTCTTTGTGTATTGCGCCCCGTTTGGTTCATATGGATGAAAGCGTGCGTTGGATGTTGGAGTGTATGCTTGTCTTCCGTACGGTATCAAAACTACCGAGACAATAATGTTGTGTTAATAAAAGTTAAGGAAAACTTATATGAAAAGTATTGAAAACGCTAAGAAAAAAGCTACTCGCCGTTATAGAGCTTCTATCTTCGGTGAAGAACATTCTTCTTATGTTAAAAGAGAAACTGCTCCGGGTCAGCATGGTGCAAGACAAAAGAAAATGACTGACTATGGCGAGCAATTAAATGCTAAGCAAAAGTTAAAAACTTCTTATGGTAATATTTCTGAAAAACAATTTGCTAAATATTATGCAGAAGCTATCAGAAGAAGAGGCGATGCCGCTGAAAACTTGGTTGGTTTGTTGGAAAGCAGATTGGATAATTTGGTGTTTAGAGCTAAATTTGTTCCGACCGTTTTTGCTGCTCGTCAATTTGTTAACCACAATCATATCTTGGTTAACGGTAAAAAAGTTAATATCCCTTCTTATATGGTTAAAGTTGGTGATGTTATTGAAGTTAGAGAAAAGTCTAAACAGAATCCTTTAATCGCTGCCTCTTTGGAATCTACTACACGCGATTTTCCGGGATATTTGGAAGTTGATAGCAAAAAAATGACTGCCAAATTTACTTTTGTTCCGAAATTTGCTGATATTCCTTATGCTTGCGAGATGGAACCAAATCTGGTTATCGAATACTATTCAAGATAATTTGGATTATTTTTTCATTTATATCCCCGAGGTTGTGCAATCTCGGGGTTTTTTGCTTTAAATATCTATTCTTATATGCTTAAATCTGGGTAATATTGTTTTGTTGTTTCAGGAGGCTTTTCCATGGACGATGTTTTTATTGATGGCACTAATAACACCAATAATAATGCTCAAGAAATGCTTTTGCCGGCGCAAAGCCGCCTTAGATTAAAGGCTTATTGTGTCGGAAATTATTTTTTAAGCTTGTTTATCAAGACATTTTTGATGTTTTTGCTCTTGAGCCTGAATTTTGGCTTGTTTGTAAAAGCTGGCACTTTTGACGTGTTTGGCGAATCGTCTATGGCACCCGAAATAAGCGGTATCTTGTGGATGCTGTTTTATGTGTCCTTGGGTGTGATGTTTGTTTTGTCTTTTTCTTGTTTGTTGCAAAATACGGCTTTGTCGATTGTGGCGGCATTGTTTGTATTTGCGCTTCTTAATCAATTTGCTCTGTTTGATATTTATAATTTTTTGAGCGACACGGTTAAGATGTATGTTAATGAAAGTTGGGGAAATGCCATCAGCGGTTATTCGCATATTGCGGCTGCCGTTTTGGTGTTTGTTTTGTTGTTTATTTATTTGATTTTTGCTCATAATTATAATTTAGCTTTTCTATGCGCTTTTTTGGCTTTGCTTGACGCTTATGTTATCTTTGGAAATTATTGGAATGATAAGCCTAAAGATGAGTTTTGGAAAACGGATAATGCTCAGCCTTTGGTCAATAATAAAGGGGATAAAAAGTTTGTGCATATTTTGTTGCCAAACGCTGCCGCTTATCCTTATGTGGCTGAGTTGTCTGGCAAGTTTGAAAGCAATAAGTCCCTTAAAGATTTGAAAAACATTATGCTGGGATTTGCTGAGAAAAATAATTTTGAAGTGTTTCCTAATGCTTATGTTACGGATGAAAGTGAGCAAGAAAATTTGGCTTATCTTATGAATTTGGGTGACAAATCAGAGGATGATATTATTAAAGCTCCGCTTTCTAACAGAAGCTGGGATTTTTCTAAACTGAGCCGGCACTTGCCACAGCTTAAGGCAAATAAATTGGCTTATGTTTTTGATAAGGGCTTATATAATATAAGTGCTTATCAGTCCGAAAATATGAATTTGTGCACTTATCATCATGATAATAATTCGCAAAGATGCACGTCTAAGATTTCTATGCCGGTGATGTTGGATGAATTCAAAAATGTTGAAGATAAGGAAAAATTTATTCTTTCACAGTGGCTTGAATCAACAGGTATTTTGAGCCAGAATAATGAGGTTTCTAAAACATTTAAGGCAATGTTGGAGAAAGCCGGATTGGTATCTCCAAGTTTTGGCAAGCTCTATATTGTGCATTCTTTGAATGTGTTGGATAATTTGACACAAGATATTTTGAAGGACAAGGGTAATACTTATTATCTGGTGGCTTTGGATTTGCCGGCTGATGTCTTTGTTTATAATGAGTTTTGTATGCTTAAACCTCAAAATCAATGGATTAGTATGAAAAGCACAAAGTCGGGAGTGTCTGAAAAATATGCTGCTTATGCTGAGCAATATAGTTGTTTGTTCGGGCGGCTGCAAAAATTTATGGATGATTTGAATTCTTCAGGCAAATCTAAGCAGAATGTTATTGTTTTGCAAGGAATTTCTCCGATTTTGGATGGTAATAACAAAGCTAATTCTGATGTTAAGGTTCGTTTTGCTTCTCAACAGAATGTTTGGTTGGCTATTCGGGATAGCGCGATTAATAAATTTGAAACAGATACAAAAATTTGCTCAAGTGCGGCGTTGGTTTCGGATTATCTCTATCGTCAGAAAAAGTGCGTGCCGTTTGCCGATTTGTATTATACGAAAGAAGCACAAAAAACGTTGCAGACTTTGGCTGATTTCAAATTTAGTGCAGAAGAAATTGCTAGAAGCCAGAATTTTTATAAATTTTGGTATAAGTATTGGAATAAGGCTCAAGAAGATGATGCCTCTTCTGAAAGCTTAGTTAAGGAATTGGAAAAAGATGTTCAAGAGGCAGAAAAAAATATATCGGCGGATGGCAATAAAACTGAAACTATCTTGCCTATACAAAATGATGCTGATAAACAAGTTGCGCCGGCACCAAAAGTTCCTGATATGATTCAAGAAGGAGAGGAGGTTAAGGTGGAGCCATTGTTTAAAAAAGAAGTTGAGCCCTCAATTACTCTCACCGAAAATAAAAAAGAAGAAAAGGCGAAAGCTGATAAGAAATTAGAGAATGAAAAGCCTCAAGAAACTTTAGACGCTGAAAAGAAAAAATCAGAAACTAAAGCGCCTGCTCCTAAGCCGGAAAAGCCTCAAGTTCAGGTAAAGGTTAATGTGGAAACAAATGTTCAACGCGAGATAGCTCAATAGGGTGGTATGTTTTTATCTAAGATAAACCAAAGACGATGGCAGAATTTTAAGGCAAATCGGCGCGCTTATTGGTCGTTGGTGCTGTTTCTTGGTATTTTTTTGTTGTCCTTTTTGGCTGAGATTATTGCCAATGACAAGCCTCTGGTTGTGAAATATAAAGGAGAGATTTTATTTCCGTTTATTCAAACATATACGGATGAGTATTTTGACGGAGATTTTGCTACTGAGGCTGATTATAAAGATCCATTTATTGTGCAAAAAATTATGCAAAACGGTTGGATGGTGATGCCTGTTATTCCATATTCTTTTAACTCTGTTGATTATGATTTGGATAAACCAACTCCGACGCCGCCTTCAGCTCAACATTGGTTGGGAACTGATGATGAGGGGCGGGACATTGTGGCGCGTATCCTTTATGGAATTAGACTTTCGGTTGTTTTTTCGGTTGTGTTGACTTTTTTTGCCTCAGTTATCGGAATTGTTATTGGCGCAGTGCAAGGATATTTTGGTGGAAAAATTGATTTGTTTGTGCAGAGGTTCTTGGAAATTTGGGATGCTTTACCTCAGCTTTTTATATTGATAATTGTTGCAAGTGTGTTTGTTCCTAGTTTTATGACTTTATTGTTTATTATGCTGTTATTTTCGTGGAGTGCTTTGATTCCGGTGGTTCGTGCAGAGTTTTTGCGTACGCGTAATTTTGAGTTTGTTAAAGCGGCAAAGGCTTTAGGTGTTAGCAATGTTAAAATTATTTTTAAGCATATTTTGCCTAATGCAGTTGTGGCAACGATTACTTATGTGCCGTTTTTGCTTTCTGATGCAATTGTGGCGTTAAGTGCTTTGGATTTTTTGGGATTGGGGTTGTCGGCTGATTATCCTTCCTTGGGGGATTTGGTGCGGCAAGGCAAAGATAATTTACAGGCGCCTTGGATTGGAATTACGATTTTTATTGTATTGTCTATGTTATTGACATTGCTTATTTTTATCGGTGAAGGTGTTCGTGATGCTTTTAATCCGAGAAGGAGGCGTTGATGGCGGATATTAAAGATAATATTTTGCTTGATGTCAGGCATTTGACAATTTCTTTTAATGGTCAAACGGTTGTTCATGATGTTAATTTTGCCATTCAAAACGGTGAAATTTTAGGGTTGGTGGGTGAGTCAGGTTCTGGTAAGTCGGTTTCGGCTTTGTCTGTTTTGAAATTAGTCGAAGGGGCTGATTATCAAAATAAATCTGAAATTTTGTTTGAAAATCAAAATATTATGACTATGAATGATGCTCAATTACAGAAAATGCGGGGTGGGGATGTGGCTTTTATTTTTCAAGAACCGATGTCTTCTCTTAACCCGTTACATAGAGTTGGGCAACAAATTGTCGAAGCTATACAATTACATCAAAAAATGACGGAAAAACAAGCTGTCCGTGAGGCAATACGCCTTTTGAATGCAACGGGAATTAAACAAGCTAAACAAAAATTTAAGGCTTATCCTTATGAGTTGTCCGGAGGTCAAAGGCAACGTGTTATGATTGCCATGGCAATCGCAAATCGGCCGAAGTTATTGATTGCTGATGAACCAACAACGGCTTTGGATGTTACCGTGCAAAAACAAATTATTGATTTGTTATTGAAATTACAGCAAAAAATGGGTATGGCGATTTTGTTTATCAGCCATGATTTGAACTTGGTCGGAAAAATTGCCCACCGTGTGTGTGTGATGAAAAATGGGCAAATCGTAGAGCAGGGCGGAGTTGAACAAATTTTTAATGCGCCAAAACAAAGCTACACTCAATCTCTTTTGAAAGCGGTGAAACTTGATGAAAAAAAGAGTAACTTGTTGCAAAATGATAATCAACCTATTGTTTTAGAAGGAAAAAATATTACTGTTAAGTATCCGGAAAAGAAGAATTTTTGGGGAAGGGTTTTGACTTATCATTCGGTGTTGGATAGGGTTGATTTGATATTAAAACAAGGTGAGTGTTTGGGTATTGTCGGAGAATCTGGTTCAGGAAAGACAACTTTGGGGTTTGCATTGGCCAAACTTAACCCTAAGGCTGGCGGAGAAATAAAATTATTGCAAAAGTCTGCAGAAAGCTTTGATAATAAACAGTTTAGGCGTAATTTGCAGATTGTGTTTCAAGATCCTTATACGTCGCTTAATCCTAGAATGACTGTCGAGCAGATTGTTGCGGAAGGATTAAATGTTCATTTTCCGGAAATGGGAAAGGCTGAAAAAAAACGTAAAGTTATTGATATTTTGAAATCAGTTGAGTTAGATGCCGATGTGCTAGATAAGTATCCGTTTGAATTTTCAGGTGGACAGCGGCAAAGGATTGCCATAGCACGAAGTTTAATTTTGAAACCTAAAATTTTGATTTTGGATGAACCGACATCGGCGCTTGATGTGACGACTCAAGCTCAGGTTTTAAGCTTGTTAAAACGTATTCAGAATGAACAGCAGCTTAGTTATATTTTTATTACGCATGATATGCGTGTTGTTCGTGCTATGTCTGATTGGGTGGCTGTTTTGAATCAAGGAAAAATTGTTGAGTGTCAGCCGACAAAGTTGCTTTTTGAAAAGCCGCAGCATATTTATACTCAAGAATTGATTAAAGCTGCAATATAGTTTTGTTGTACACATATTCTTTTTATCTTATTTTAGTGTCTTAAAAACAGTTATATTTAACATAATATATATTATGCGACATTTTTAGCCCTTTCTTTGCTCTTTTTGTTAACTCTTTATGATAGACAAGGTGAAAAAGAGCAAATTCACCTTGTCCGTGATTATACGGAATCACAAATTTTTTTTGTTGTCAATATATAAAATTATTTTTTTTTTAAGTTATGCACATGAGCGCGCACCTCACAATGCGCTGTAGCGATTGTGTATAACTTAATCAATTATTCATCTTCTTTTGTTTCTTCGTCATATAAAATATTGTTTCTTTTCAATAAGTTAAATTTATTTCTAATTGTGTCAAGAAAAATATTGTTTACAAATTGCACTTTTAATTCGAAAATCATTTCTTCTGGCAGTTTGTAGCTGTTGACAAGTTTTTTTTGTTTTTCGTCTGCTTGTTTTTGGTTTTCGTATTTCCATTTTTCGTATTTTTTCCAGTTTTGGCGTTCCATGATTTTTCTATAATATCGTGGTATTGATTTTAATTTTACTTTTCCTTTAACTTTTATCAATAACCCATTGTTTTTTATAATACTTTCTTGATTTTTTATAAAATAGCAATATCCAATCCCTGGCGATGTTGACATCGTTATAAATTCTGGTTCTATCTCCCCCTTTTCTGTTTTGTATTTTGTTTTCATTTCAAAATTTTTGGTTTCTTCATTGTATTCGCAAGCGTCATAATAGACACGTTTTGTTTTTGCAAGTCCTGCTTTTTTCATGGTATATCTTGCAACATAGCTGGCACTTTCAAAGCTTATCATTCCTATCAAAACAAAGCCTTTGCCCCATATTTTTTGTAGTGTTTTTGATTTATAAAGTGGATATCCGTCTTTTGATATTTCTTTCTCGACTAGGTCGTTTGGTATCCAGTTAAATATGATTTGGTGATAATGTGGTCTTCCTTTTGTCGGCCCATATTCTCCACATTCGAAAGTTCGAATCGGTTTTTCAATTTTTCCGTTTTTGGGATTAATCCATTCGGTTATTCCCTCGTTATGTTTCGATATGTATTTTCTTAATCTTTTCTTGAATAGTTGCATGTCCCTTTTTTGTAGGGTCATTAATCCGTCTTTTGTAAGTGGCAAATTTGGTGTATTATAAGTTAAGGTGACAAAAATTCCTTTATTTTTCCATGTTTCTGCTTCGTTGTTAATTCTGACAGCCCATTCGTTAGCTTTTGCAAGTTTGCACGCTGGACATTCTCCGCATGGAATTAATATTTGTTTCCAACCTCTGTGATATTGAAATGATATTTTATTTAATCTTTTTAAGTTTCTTTCGGATATATTGCCGTCTATTGGATAAAATTTCCTTTGGTATGCGACTTTAGGACATAAACAAACCATTTGCGCCCCCTGCTCTTTTTTTGGATTTTTTTTTAGGAAAAAAAACTGGGCGGTTGGTCTACTTGATACTATACCGCCCAGTGACACCGATTAATTAAAAATATCGGTGTATAAGCTTATACCCTGTCCTTTTGGGTCATTTTTTTAACCTGCAATCATTGCTAATATTGATTTAGCTATGTCATTGATTTTGTCATAGCCCGATTTAATAGATTTTGCGTTATTAATTCCGCTTTTAATTCTATCAAATCCATTGTCTTGACCGTATAAATTATTTGTGTTATTATTTGCTCCGTACATTACTTTTAACTCCTATTGACTGAGGTTTTGACATGTTTAACAAAAAAGATATTTCACGCGGTTTTAATTGGACTATTGGCAATTTTTTGGCTCGCTGTTTTATTCCTTTTTGCATTTTTCTTTTTATTTTATTAATTCAATTAATTTTTGTTTGTGTTTTAAAATTTTGGAATTTGCCCATCGAATAGAAGGTCGAAAAACATTCTCGGTAATGAATATTTTCCGCGTGTTACTTTAGATGCGTTTTCAGCTCCTACCCATTCGCCGAGTTTTCCAGCATTTGCGCGTTTTTCATCAAGTAGATATTGCAATCTATTAGTCATATTGTTATATTCGTTGTTCCATGCGTTCCATTGGTTTGTCTTTGCATTTGTTGCGCCTGTTTCGGCGTTCATTTTGTCGGCAAGTGCTCGCATAGTGTCATTTTTAAGCTCTTGAGGTAGATTTTTTGTTTCTGCAAGCGTTTTAATTGCTTGTGCGCCTTGATACTATACCGCCCAGTGACACCGATTAATTAAAAATATCGGTGTATAAGCTTATACCCTGTCCTTTTGGGTCATTTTTTTAACCTGCAATCATTGCTAATATTGATTTAGCTATGTCATTGATTTTGTCATAGCCCGATTTAATAGATTTTGCGTTATTAATTCCGCTTTTAATTCTATCAAATCCATTGTCTTGACCGTATAAATTATTTGTGTTATTATTTGCTCCGTACATTACTTTTAACTCCTATTGACTGAGGTTTTGACATGTTTAACAAAAAAGATATTTCACGCGGTTTTAATTGGACTATTGGCAATTTTTTGGCTCGCTGTTTTATTCCTTTTTGCATTTTTCTTTTTATTTTATTAATTCAATTAATTTTTGTTTGTGTTTTAAAATTTTGGAATTTGCCCATCGAATAGAAGGTCGAAAAACATTCTCGGTAATGAATATTTTCCGCGTGTTACTTTAGATGCGTTTTCAGCTCCTACCCATTCGCCGAGTTTTCCAGCATTTGCGCGTTTTTCATCAAGTAGATATTGCAATCTATTAGTCATATTGTTATATTCGTTGTTCCATGCGTTCCATTGGTTTGTCTTTGCATTTGTTGCGCCTGTTTCGGCGTTCATTTTGTCGGCAAGTGCTCGCATAGTGTCATTTTTAAGCTCTTGAGGTAGATTTTTTGTTTCTGCAAGCGTTTTAATTGCTTGTGCGCCTTGTAGCTCGGTGTTTGCATTGGTTTGTTTAGTTGCGTTAAATACTCCTGCTAATTCTGACATAATACCGAATATGTTCGCCGTTGGCGATCCACCATTTCCGGCTATGCCTCCTCCCCCGCTTGCGGAAGCACCTGAACCACCGGTTGCGGTTAATGCAGGGTTGAGTCCTGCTTTTTGGAGGTCTGCCATTTCCATTTGGTGTGCATTTTGTGCAAAATATTTTTGTTGTTCGAAATTGAGGTTTGATAAAGCTTGTGAATATTTAAAACCTTGATTTGCACTTGATGATACGCCTGTCAAATCGTTAATTATTCCGCCAATAGAGCTAAATAATCCCATTTTTTCAACCCTTTCTTTTTAAGAATTTTTTTATTAAACAAATTGTCCGAATAGCTTGCATTTTGTAGCTTTTTTATGATTTCTTTGTCATAGTTCGGTTTTTCTTTTTTGACAGTTGGTTTAATGTCTTGCATTGCTTGGTAAAGCGTGCAATAGTTGTCTACTGCACGCACCAAGTCTGCTTGGACTTTTCCCGCCAACTCATCAATTTCGGCTATGTATAAATCCAAACTTTCAGCCATTAGAGCTTGTCCAATCCTGGCAATTTGTAATTTTTGATAATAGATGTTTTGTTGATTTCAAAAACAAAATCAGCCATAATTTGGTCTGTTGTTGATGATGGTACAACCAAGGTACGGTCGACATAGTTCGGAATTTCATTAATCCATTCTTCGCCTGAGTTTGGTACACTGGTGTATTCATCGTTATAGGTGTAGTTTGCAAGGCTGTTTTCTACCCCTGGCACCATTAAACCCGTTGCGCGGTCAACTTCTGAGATGTATTCTCTCCAAGCTGGCGCAAAGTTCCAAGTGTCATTATCGGAATCTGTTCCAGTTAATGCAAGTTCGGCTTTACTTCTTGGCTGTGCGCCTAATCCGTCAAATTTATCCCAATAAAAGTCAAATTTGCGTTTTTTAAGGTGTTGATTTGCTACGCCATATGAGTATGTGTGGTCTTGTCTTACCACTACTAAAATCATCAAAATTTGCCATGTTTTAAATGATTTTGTGAATAGATGGTCTTCATCAAAAGTCACGGAATATCCTGCCGCGTTACCTTGTGGGCTTTCGGCGTCTGTGCTTGATGTCTGTAAAACAGTGTCCATATTTAAAGAAATACGTTTTCCGCCAAGATATTCAGGAATACGGAATGAGGTCGCGTCCATGCTAACGCCCCATTGGCTAAAGATGATTTCTTCAAATCGTGAGCCGTACCACATTAACTCTTCTTTAATGTGCTGGTTGGCTGTTACAAGCCTTAGAGCGTTTAAGGTACTCGCGACTGCATTCGCAAGGTCAACTTGAGTGTTCGTCATATCAAGTTTTAAGTATGCGTCTGCTGCGTCTGTTGGAGCGTACATAGTTGAAATCAAGCCGGATGACGGTGCTAGTCTTAATTCCCCGTCACCTGAGGCCGCGGTTGCAATATTAGTCGAACTTGTCCCGTCAGCATTTGTCCAAGTTACTGGTTTTCCGTTTCCTATGATTGTCCCTGTTCCTATGATTGGTGCGCTTGTTCCAAGAGGCAATGTTTCTGGGTCACCTTTTTGAGCTTCTGGTGTTCCTGAGAAATAGTCGTGCAATCTGGCCGCTTTTAAAAGAGTTCTTGCTCTTTTTTTGCCTGCCCATGTTCCATTTTCGGGTTTTGTTTGTGTATCTCCTGTTTCAAGGTCATATTTTGTTATATAGTTTTGGTCTCGGAAAAATCTATTATAAATATCTATATACGTTCTATATGATAAAGCTTCTACGGATATGTTATTTACGCGAGTTATTTCAGGAATTGCGGCTTCGTCTGCTTTCATTTGTGGTAATGATATGTGATGCAAAATATCATTATGCAAAATTTCATCTGTTGGCGTTATTTCTATTTGTGGCACGGTGTATTCTGGTAATTCATCAAATGGTGTTGCTTCATCTTCTCCCCAGAATTCCTTTGTGTGTTCCCAAACATTTTGCCAATCTTCTGCAAAACAGAATATGTCCGCGGTTAAATTGTCCATAGGCGGAAATAGTGAGGTCGTCAATCTAAAGAATGAACGTGCATTGAGTGAGATTGTATCTCCCGGTTGTACCAAAATAGAGGTATAAATCGGTACGATATCGCCTATGTTGAAGGTTGTTTTTCTCCGACATGTATATTGGTGATTATAGCGGTTTTTGTATACTTCTGGTATTCCATAAACTGAGATTTCTTCGTTTCTTGCCATTGTGTATTACTCCTTATTTTCTTTTTTTTCTTCAGTAACTTTTTGTTTCGGTTTGTTAAATTCTGCAATTTTATTTTTTGCCCATTGTAAACCGTTTTTTTGGAACGCTTGGACACTGTTTCCAAATTCTTGTTTAATTGCTTGTGGTAAATTATTCCAAGCTTGTTCAGCTTTGTTCATCGTATTCAATGCTGTTGCCAAGTCCATTCCTGACAATTCGTCTGCTACTTTATGCGAAATGTTGCAAAGTGCTTGTTGTGTCAATTTCATATTTCCCATGTATTTGTCATATACTTGGTAAATTGTGCAGTCTTGGTTATTTGCATTTATAAATTCTTGAAGACTTATTTCTTTGCCATTTCTACGAATTTTAGAATTGTCATCATAAGTGATGCAACATTTGTTAATTTTATTCCAACCGTTAAACGGCGTTTTTTTAGTTCTATCATAAGTTGTATTTTCAATTTTCATTATCCTAACCTTTCGAAATTGATGTATAAAGTAGGTATTTTGATTTTTTTTAATATCTTAAAATCTTTTCCCGCCGAAAGAGACTTTCGGTCTGACATTGATTTTTTTTGTTTTAATGGCTGTTCTACTAAAGTTTTGCATGACATTTTTTCCTTTCCTTTCTTGTTATTAAAATTAAGGCGTGAAAAATCACGCCCTTTTTTTTTATTCTGCAATTACTTTTACAAGTTCTTGCACTGCGACGATTACCCAACCTAAATATTTTACTATTTCATTGAGTAAATTAGTTGTTTTCGATTTCGACATAGTCTTGTGCCTCTCCTATTAATTGTTTTTCTCCGAACATTTCCCCATTGTCTTCGTCAATATATCCGAGATAATACATTGAAAAATCTTTCGGAAATTGTCCGATTATGCTGTTTTTGCTTTTGCAGAAACTTTCTAAGTCACGCAAAGCGCATGCATTGTTTGGTTTTACGTTTGGTGTGAAAAATTTTTCGCTTTTCTTGTCAAATATCGCGTAAAATCTCATTTTATTTACAACTTTTGATTTTTCTGTTTTGTTAGCTGAATTTTCCATTTTTTTTACTCCTTTAATTAATTAGATTTTGATTTCGTTTATTTTTTTTATGTTTTGCCCGATTTCGGACATTATATTTTTTATTTTTTTGTGTGTTTTTTCTTTGAGGTTTGAAAGTTCTGTCGGATTAATCGTTCCGTATCTTTCGCGTAAGTAGTATTTTGTTACAAGTCTGTATATTAATAGACTTTTTAGGTTCTTATTGTTGTGTATTAGTGCTTGTCTTGATTTTGTTTTTTCGTTTTGTATTAATTCAAATATTTTGAAATATTTATTTATTATTTTGTCAAGTAGTCGTATTGCTTTGTCTTGTTTTCTGGCTGTTGATGATATAGCCTCTGAATATATATTATGCGACAAAACGTGTTATGGAGAAGAGGGGAAAAATATAGGCATTTTTATGTTCCAAAGTAGCCGTATGTATGCTTCATGATAAACGTATGTGTTTTGTATGGATTTGAATATAGGTGTTGTTATGAAATTACTAGTCATAAGATAATGTGTGTTATTAAAAATATGCAATATTGAAAATTTGAGTTATAAGAATATAAGTGTTATAGAATATATGATTTATAAGAAAATAATTGTTACAAAGATTCCTGCATATATAATAGAGTTCTTCTATAAAATATTGGCATTTTATGTATGCGGCACTGATATTCTCCTTATATAAAATATGTATGTTTTAAGTATCCATAGAACTTATGAAGTCTAGAAATAAATATTCCTCAGTAAACAGGCTGATTTGCTAATTGCTCATTATCTTGGCTTTGTCTTATGTTATGTTCATTGAATAATTTTATTTTAATCATTTTTAAGTTTTTTTATCTTCACCCTGCTCTTTGTTTTTATTTCAATATCTATATTCTATTGATTTTACTGAATAATTTTATTTATGTGTTGTTTTTGTCTATGGTTTGTTTATTGAAACTGTGTGTTTTGTCTATGTTTTGTGTTTGTTTTATCTAAATGCTTTTACTTTTCTTTGAGGCTGATTTGTTATTGATTTTAGGCAAAAAAAATACCGGAAACGTAAGTTTCCGGCAACTCGAATTTTAATCTTAAGCCTCTTAAAATTACTGAAAGTGCTCTTTTCTCTCTTATCCTTTTATTAAGGCGATTACGGTATTAATCAAAAAGGCTATTCCTAAAAAGGTGACAATGTTTAAGATGAAAAAACTCATATTGCTCATCCCTACTCCCATATCATAGCAGATGTAAAATGAATCAGCTAAGGCGCAGATAAACATAAACAGCCAGTATCCCCCTTGTTTCATTAATACTATCGTGCTGATAAGTGCTGGTATTAATATATATATGTTTTGGGCATTATAATAAACGCTTTCGGCATAATCGAGAACAGGCGTTATGTTATACATGTATGACAAGGCTAATAAAAATAATACAAAAAATGTTGTTAAAACATAAGTTTGAAAGCGTGAAATCATTTGACCTTACCTCTTCTTTTGGTTTTATTTCTTTATAGTTTAGTTATTTTAATGGCTTTTTCTATGTTTTTCCTTATTTATACACAAAATAAACATCCTTTCTTATGCACAAGAAAGGATGTTTCATGTTTGAATTTATTGATGCTTTTAGAATGAATATCTTGCACCAATTACGAATTCTTTTAAGTGGTTGACGTTGTCAACATCCAACCATGTGTAACGGCCTAATGCACGAACGGCAACGTTGTCGGTGATGTTATATTGTACACCGGCTCCCATACGAATTCCAAAGCCGCTATCATCATTGTGAATTTTTGCACCTGTTTCAGTGTTACGTGCTTTGGCTGTTACATCATATTGTGCAACACCTAATGCTCCGATGAGCTCGATTTTTTCATGAACAGGCATATATCCCATCAAATCAAGACCATAGGCATAAAAGTCTGCCTTGGTTTTAATGGTGTTAAACACAGTTTTCTTTTCTTCCATGGATTTTTGGAAGAAAGCTTCAACACCCATGTATTTACCCATTCTGACACCAACGTTGATGTCACCAGTGTTGAATTGGTGGTTAAAATACTGCTTGTTGTCGATTTTAGAGATATCTGCATCGCTATAAGCATAATCTATACCAACATAAGGTCTCATTTCTTTCATCATGTCACTTGCTTGTGCATTCATGGCAAATAAGCATGCGGAAGTCGCTAAAAGTAACATTTTTTTCATCTTTTTACTCCATTTATATATAAATAGATTTTATTAATTAATATGTGTTATCATTAAATACTGAATGATACGCTGTGTTACTTAATCAATAAAAATAGAATTTAAAGTGCTGTTATGCATAAAAATTGTATTTTTTTTAATAGAGGAAATAAAATGAGCTTTGTTTGTCCGGATAAAAATTGTTCTTATTGTCCAAGATTGGTTGAATTTAGACATGCTAACCAATTGAAATTTCCGAATTATTATAATGGTCCCGTGCCTCCTTTCGGCTCTATTGATGCTGAGGTTTTGGTGGTTGGATTGGCTCCCGGATTACATGGCGCTAACCAGACAGCTCGCCCATTTACTAATGATTATGCCGGTGATGTGCTCTATCCTATTTTGAAAAAGCATGGTTTTGCTCAAGGAATTTATCAAAAACGTAAAGATGATGGTTTTGAATTGATTAATTTCAGAATTACTAATTCTGTGCGTTGTGTACCGCCCGAAAATAAACCAACCGGTGAAGAGGTGAAAACTTGCGGCAAATTCTTAATATCAGAAATTAACTCTATGAAAAACCTAAAAATTATTCTTGTCCTTGGAGGAATCGCTCATAATGCTGTTTTAAGTGTTTTGGGCTATAAAAAGTCAGCTCTCAAATTTAAGCATGGTGCGGTTCACTCTTTGGACAAGCATAATCTGTTGATGGTTGATTCTTATCACACATCTCGATACAATATTAATACCGGCGTTTTAACTTATGAAATGTTTGATGAAATTATATTAAAAATCAAATCATTACTCTCTTAAGTTAAATTAATTTCCGACACCTGAAAATCCCATAAAGGCCATAGATAACAGGCCAGCCGTGATTAATGCTATCGGCGTGCCTTGGAGCGCTTGAGGAAGTTTGCTCTTGGCTAATCTTTCTCTCATACCTGCAAATAATACAATTGCTAAAGTAAACCCCATGGCATTTGCAAGTGAATAAGCAATACTTTGTGTTAAGCCCATATTCTTTTGTACTGTTAATAAGGCAATTCCTAAAACTGCGCAATTGGTTGTGATTAACGGCAAGAAAATTCCTAGAGCCTGATATAAGGCCGGTGAAACTTTTCTTAAAATAATTTCAACTATTTGCACCAACGAAGCAATTACCAAAATAAAGACGACCGTTGTCATAAACTCTAAGCCATACTTGATAATAAAATTGTGATATATCAAATAGGTAACAATGGAAGATAAAGTCATGACAAACATGACGGCTAAGCCCATTCCCAGTGCGGTTGATGTTTTTTTGGAAACGCCAAGAAATGGGCATATTCCTAAAAATTGTGATAAAACAATGTTGTTTACAAAAATTGCCGCTATAAAGATACTTAAATAACTCATTTATTTTACTCCGCGTATTTTGTTAAACATTATTATCATAAAACTCAGGGCCAGAAAAGCTCCCGGTGGCATAATGAACAGCAGAATGGTTTTGGCCTCTTCTCCGAACAACGAAATTCCAAAAAAGCTCCCTGCTCCCAAAATTTCGCGGATACTGCCTAGCACGGTTAAAGATAATGTAAAGCCTATTCCCATTCCAATAGCGTCTAAAACAGACTGGAATGCATTGTTTTTGGATGCAAAAGCCTCTGCTCTGCCCAAAATGATGCAGTTAACGACAATTAAGGGTATGTAAATACCTAATGATTTGTACAAAGCCGGAAACCATGCGGCCATGAGCATTTCAATAACTGTAACAAATGATGCTATTACAATAATATAGCAAGGTATTCTCACACCTTCCGGAATGAGATTTTTCAAAACAGATATCCCGAAATTTGATAATATCAGCACAAACAGAGTGGCCAGCCCCATGCCTAATCCGTTTTCGGCAGAAGTTGATACGCCCAATGTCGGGCACATTCCGAGCAACATGACCAGTGTTGGATTTTCTTTGATTATTCCTCGGGTTAGGTTTTCTATACTAATGTTTTTGTTCATTTTTATTTTCTCCCCGATTTAGTTTTTTATAAGCTCCGTAAGCGCGGTTTATAGCATCTATGACGGCGCGGGAGCTGATGGTGGCTGCAGTTACACCGTCAATGTCTCCACCATCTTTTGTTACTTTAAAACTTGAAGTTCTTGCTACAAATCCTTTGAATTGGCTCTTAAATTTATTTTCTGATATTTTGGAGCCAAGTCCAGGTGTTTCTTTGCTTGAGAGAATTTGGTAATTCAATATACGTCCGTTTATATTAAAGCCGACTATTAATTCAATTTTTCCGCCAAATCCTTGATTTGAAAACGTTTTCATGGCAAATGATGTGATTTTTCCGTTTTTGCGCGCAGGATAAAGTTCTAGCTTTTCTTTGCCGTGTTTTGTCGGAATGAGCATTTTATCCTGATAGGGATTATTGTCATAATCTGTGCCGATAACGGCCTCAATAGCTGCTAATTCAGCTCGATTTTCGGCCTCGGCTATCGGTTTTTTGGTAATTTCGTATGTGTAACCCAATATTAAGGCTGAGACAACCGTTATTAGGGTCAGAGCCAAGGTCATTTTGATTAAACTATCTTTTTTATCTTGTTGTTTTTTCATTATTTTCTCCTTGTGCCAAATACACGCGGAACACACAAATTATCTATCATTGGGACAAAGGCGTTCATAATTAATATTGCAAACGATACGCCTTCGGGATAAACACTATAAAAGCGAATAACATAGGTTAAAATGCCGCATCCTATGGCAAAAATTATCCTTCCCTGCCTTGACATCGGTGAGGTTGTATAGTCTGTTGCCATAAATATGGTCCCTAAAAACAAGCCGCCGGATAATAGTTGAGTCATCGGTTCGGCCTGCGTGCTGCCGGTCAGCAACCAATGGATGGTTGTTAGTATCATAAAAGTGGCTATGTAATATACCGGAATATGCCAGCTGATTATTCTTCTATACAACAAATAGATAAAGCCTAAAATTAAGGCTAAAGTTGAAATTTCGCCAATACTCCCGCCTATGTTGCCTAAAAACATATCCAGATAATCAGGAAGTTGTTCTTGGTTGGTGGTAGCTCGAGATAAAGCTGTGGCTGATGTTTCGGCGTCTAGATGTTTCAAAATGCCTAAAGTTGTCGCGCCGGTTTGCATATCCGTATTCATAAAGTCAAAAATATGTGGTTTAGGCCATGTTGTCATCTCCATCGGAAATGATATGAGCAAAAATACTCTGCCTGCTAATGCCGGATTAAACAGGTTTTTACCAATGCCGCCAAAGGCCATTTTAGTTATGGCGATTGCCACAAAACAGCCAATTAAGTTCATCCATATTGGAAAACCGGCCGGCAAATTGTAGCCCAGTAACAGTCCTGTCACGACAGCTGATAAGTCCCAGGTGGTGGGTTGGATATGCATTAAATATTTGCATATCATATATTCAAACACGACGCAACCGGCCACGGATGTTATTATAACTTCCAAGGCGGACACGCCAAATACGCATAAAGCAACGACAAAGGCCGGCATCAAGGCGATTATGACATCTCTCATGATGCTTTGGGTTGATTGCGGCGAATTAATGTGTGGTGCTGTTGATATCTTTAGCATTATTTTTCTCTATTTCTTAAGTTGTTTTCTGACTTCCATTTTACCAAGCTTGCAATAATCCAATAAAGGAATTCTGGCTGGGCAAATGTATGAGCAAGAGCCGCATTCTATGCAGTCCATTGTATGTAATCCTCCCAATTCCGATAGCTCATGATTCTTTAAAGCCGTTGCTATGGCATATGGCCGCAAGCCCATGGGGCAGAAATCGGCACAGCGGGCACAGCGAATGCACTCGCTGGATTGGGGTTTGTTGGCATCTTTGTCTGTTAAGAGCAAAATGCCTGATGTTAATTTGGTGGTTGGGGCTTCCATATTAACAGCAGATATTCCCATCATGGCTCCGCCAAATATAACTTTGCCAATCTTTTTGGGATGTTTGGTAACTTGTTTGATTAAAAACGAGGCTGGAGTCCCTACTCTTACTCTGAAATTTTGGGGTGTTTCGGCAGCTTCATCGCCTGAGACGGTAATAATTCTTTCGTATAGAGGTTTATGCTTTTGGACAGCCTCATAAACGGCAAATGTTGTGCCGGCATTTTGCACAATGCAGTGAACATCTATCGGAAGTTTTCCTGACGGGACTTCTCTGCCGGTAATGGCTTTAATTAATTGTTTTTCGGCTCCTTGAGGATATTTGCTCTCACAGACGGCAACATTGACGCCAACATATTTACGACACAAACTTTGCATTTTTTCAATGGCTTCGGGCTTGTTTTCATCTATGGCGATGATGGCGTTTTGTATTCCTAAAGCCTTATTGAGAATTTTGGCTCCGATAATTATTTCTTCCGCGTGCTCTACCATCAAGCGGTCATCGGCGGTCAGATATGCCTCACATTCAATGCCGTTGATAATTAAGGTGTCGGCGGTTTTGCCTTCAGGTATGGTGGTTTTTATCGGCGTTGGATATCCGGCTCCGCCCATGCCGACAATTCCTGATTCTCTTATACGTTGAATGATTTCTTCACGGCTTAAGGTTATGTCTTTGATAATATCAGGTGTGCGGTCAATGCTCTTTTCATATTCATCACCCTCTACTTTTATGACTATCATCGGTGTCAAATAGGCATCAACATTGACGATGTCTTCTATTTTTACGACTTCACCCGAAACTGAAGAATGAATGTCGGCAGATACAAGCCCGTCAGCATCTGCCAACAAAGTACCGACTTTTACCTTGTCTCCTTTTTGAACAAGAATTTTGGCCGGTGCTCCAATATGTTGCTTTATCGGAATGTAAACATATTCCGGCAAACCGGCATCTATTATTGCTTTGTGGCTGGTGATTTTGTGCTTGTCTATGTGTATTCCGCCCATTGGAAAGGTTTTAGTCTTCATGCTGGTTATTCTCCTTTTTTAGTCCCGTATAGACGATTGCTCCCGTTGGGCAGCTTTTTGCTAAAATTTCTCCATATTGCTCTGCATCCACACTTGTCGGAATATAGGATAAGTTGTTTTCTATTTTGATTTCGGAATTTATTTTAGCACATTTTTGGCAGGCTATGCAGGCAACAGAGCAATTTTTGCGTGCCTGAGCTCCTTTTAGTTGATTGCGGCAAGCAACATAGACCCTTTTTCCGTCTTTGCCTTTTGGGCGAATCTCAAATAATTGTTTCGGGCAGACCGCAACGCAGGCTCCACAGGAAACGCACTTATTTTCGTCAACTTCCGGCAATCCGGTTTTGGGATTCATTTTCAGTGCACCGAATTTGCAAGCATTAACACAATCCCCAAGACGCATACAGCCATAAGGACATTCTGAACGGGCTGTTGCTATTTGAGTGGCTAAACGGCAACTTTGTAATCCTGAAAATTCAAATTTTATCGGTGCATTTTGGCAACTGCCCTGACAGCGCAAAACGGCAACCGTTGGTGCTTTTTCTACGGCTTTGTAACCAAGAATATCAGCAATTTCTTTCATTAATTTATTGCCGCCGACCGTGCAGTGAAGTTTTTCAAAACTCTTTTCATCGGATGTGGCGCATGCAACGGCAAAATCGTGGCATCCGGCTTGTCCGCAACCGCCGCAATTAGCCCCCGGTAAGATTTTTTCTATTTTTTGAACGCGCATATCATCATCTGTATGAAATTTTTGTGCTACGTAGTATAAAATTAGGGCTGCGCAAAAACCTATTCCCCCTAAAACGAGCACGCCTGACAATATTATGTTCATTTTTACCTCTTTTCTCTTTTATTCTGGGCAATCATACCACCTTTGTTTTCTTCTCAAAGGTTTTTTTATCAATTACACCCAATTTTGCTTGTCGATGCGATTTTATGCACAGTTATGTGAAACTTTTTTTCAAGTTTTTTCTTATAAAAGCTTAGCCAGATATAATAGATTATGACTGCGGCGATTGAACTTAAAGCATTAGTGTTTTCACTTAATTTTGCCATACTGCATAAAAAAGATACGCCTAGCAGCACTATTAGAGGAAGTCCGTATCCGAGTAATAGGGCATAAGTTGAATTGAGAGTACTTATTTCTATCTCTACCGTTTCACCGATTTGAAAATCAGCAGGATTGGAAACGAGTGCTTTTAATTCGCGTTTTTGATGGGCGCTGCTGAGGCAATTTTCTTTGATTTGGCAATGGGCGCACATGGCGCTTTGTGTGAAGCTGATGTAAAGTTCTTGGCCTGAAATTTTGCTGATTTGTCCTTGTCTTTTTATCATTTGTTACTCTTTTCAATAAATTTTTGTGCTAATGAAGATATATGGGACGAAATGTGGCCGTTTTCATCTTCTGTGAACAAGATAACCGCCAAATTTTCTTGTTCGGCCAGTTTAAGTCCTTTGTCTTTTCCCAATATCATTATGGCTGTGGCATAAGCGTCCGCTTCCATGCAATTTGAGGTTATTACCGTGACTGAGAGCATATTATTATCTATCGGCATTCCTGTTTGGGGTGAAATGCTATGGGATAATCTTTTGTTGCCGACCTGATGGTAATTGCGATAATTGCCCGAAGTGGCCACAGACTGATCTGTGAGGTTTAATATATAAGCACTTCCCTCGCCGTTGCCAATGGGGGCGGTCAAGCTTATGCGCCATGGTGATTGCTGGTCATCCTTGTGGCCTTTTGTTCTGATCTCACCTCCAATTTCAATGACGTAATTGTTGATTTGATTGTTGTCTAAAACCTGTGCAATTTTATCTACGCCGTAACCTTTGGCTATGGCTGATAAATTTAAGGTTGTTGATGATATTGTTTTGTACAAAGTGTGTTTGGTTTTATTTAACTTAATTTTATCAAATCCCACAGATTGGAGGCTCTTTTCTATTTCTGCTTTTTGCGGAAAATGCGAGATATTGCCTCGACCAAAACCCCAAAGTTCAACGAGTGGAGCAACGCTTGGGTCAAAAGCTCCCCTACTCTTATGGTATATCTTTTGGGCATCATTTAATAAGATACTCATATCTGATGATAATTTTAGTTCTTTTTGGGCTGGCAAGCGGTTTATTTGATTGATTTCGGAATCTTCAATAAAAACGGACATTTGTTGATTGACTTTGGCCAATTCTTTTTCAATTTCGGCCGGCAAGCTTTCGGGAATGTGTCGGTTGGGCGCTAATATCTTTATATTATAAAAAGTTCCCATGGTTTGTCCGTGCAGGGTGATGTATTTATCATTTTTTTGAAAGCTGATAAAATAAAATACCAGTACACATATGATGGCTATTGAAATATATTTTATTATTCTCATATTTTTTTTATTGAACCTTTTTTTGTTTAATAACTTGATAAGAGTTTTTTACTTTTAAGCTTTGTTGCATTAGAATGTAATTCGGACTATGTTTTTTGTGTTTTTTTATGAGGGATTTTCCATGAACAAAAAAGTTAAATCTGTTAAAGACAAAATTTACAATAAACTGGATGAGCGCAAAATCAAGAAGGCTGTTTCGGTTGTGAACAATTCTGTTGCCAAAAGCCGTGCGCTTATTTATAAATTTATTGATGCTAGCGCACAAATCTTTAGTGATAACGGGGTAAGTGCAAATGTTTCCAGCGTTATCGGATTTGCTATTGGGTTGCTGGCCATCAACTTTTTGGCTATGAATATGTTTGGTTGGGCTTTGATTTGTATTTTGCTTAATCGATTGTTTGATGCTATTGACGGTAGAATCGCCCGCAAAACAAAAGTTACTGAATTTGGTATTTTTCTTGATGCCTCTTTGGATTATATCTTTTATACCGGTGTTATCTTTGGTTTTGCTCTTGCTAATCCTGAGCAAAATGCCATTGCGGCAACTTTCTTGTTATTTGGTTTTGCGGCTTCTGCTTGTGCTATGCTTGCCTATGCCTTGGTGGCATCTAAACAAAAAGAGTTGACGGAAATTGTGATTAGTAAGTCTCCTTTTTATTTGGGCGGTATTGCTCAAGGTGCTGAAACGCTTATCGCTCTGGTGATTATGTGCATTATTCCGGCTTGGTTTATGGAATTGGCCATTTTCTTCGGTATTATCTGTTTGGTAAAAGCGTTTAGTATTATTGCCACAGCTTATTATAATTTTGTGATTGCCGAGCGCAAATAAACATGTTGCTTAAATTGGGAAAATTAGCTTGTTATCTGATGGTGTTTTGCTTAAGTGTGTTTAAGCAGGCACAGGCTGTCGTGGCCGAATATAATGCTTCTCCTGTTAGTGTGCGGGTTTATGCAAGTTCTCAAGCCATTAATCCTCAACAAAAATTTGAGATGATGGTGGTGTTTGATATTGATGACGGGTGGCATATTCTGGCACCTAACCCCGGAGATATCGGTTTGCCAACTACTGTTGAATGGGTGGACAATGTCGGGTATAAGCTAATTTCCCAAAGTTTTGGTGATGAACAAACTTTTGTGACAGATTTGGGCACGCAATTTGGTTTTGAGAAAAATGCTTATTATTTGGCTTCTTTCGAACCTATCAACCTAAATAAATCAAGCAAAAAACTTGAATTTAAGTTAGATGTGTCATGGCAGGCTTGTCGCGATGAATGTTTGTTGCAAAGTAAGCAATTTGTTTTTTCTTTACCTATTGTTCAGCACAATGTTTTGCCTTCCGCCGAATGGAGGCATTTGTTGGAGCATAGGCGTCTTGCTCAAAACAAATCTCAAAATCTGTCTGAAAATAATGATATACCGCTTATGGCTGATGGGGTGGTTTGGGCTTTGATTTTGGCTTTTGCCGGCGGAATTATCTTAAATTTAATGCCTTGTGTTTTGCCGGTGCTCTCGGTTAAGGTGCTTAATCTCGTTAAAAATATTACAGATATTAAAAAAGCTAGAAGCGATGCTGTATTTTATGCCTTGGGGGTGATTGTTTCTTTTTTGGGATTGGCTTTGCTTATGATGATTTTGAGGCAAAGCGGTGAAAGTATCGGCTGGGGATTTCAACTACAATCACCCTATTTTGTAGCTGTGCTGTTAGTTATTTTTGTTATTGTTACCTTGATGTTCTTAGATGTGTTTGAACTTAGTTTTTCTTTAAACAGCAAGTGGCTTATGAGTGAAGGCAAAGGCGGTGCTTTTTTAACCGGTGTGTTTTCTGTTGTTATAGCAAGTTCTTGTTCGGCTCCTTTTATGGGAACAGCTATTGGTTTTGTTTTAACACAACCGTCTTGGGTCTATGTGCCGATATTTCTTGCTTTGGGGTTTGGCTACGCTTTGCCTTTTTTACTCGCGGGATTTTTTCCTCAAGTTGTGGCCTTTTTGCTGCCTAAGCCAGGAATGTGGATGGTGCGTTTGAAACATATTCTTGCTATTCCGTTGATTTTGACTTGTATATGGCTATCTTGGTTGCTCTATGCTCAAATATTTACAAATACTAAAAATCACTCTAATTCCGAATGGCAAGATTTTGATGCCGCTAAAATTAACCAATTAGTTCAAAGCAACCAAAAAGTGTTTGTGGATTATTCCGCTAAATGGTGTTTGACCTGCTTGATGAATGAAAAAGCCGTGTTGGATAGAGCACAATTTTTAGATTGGGCAAAGCAAAATAATGTTGCTCTCTTTCGCGCGGATTGGACGAATAGTTCACCTCAAATTACGGAATCTTTGGCGCAATTTGGGCGCAACAGTGTGCCTCTTTATGTCTTTTATATTAATCAAAAAAGTTATATTCTGCCTCAGATTTTGACATTTGACAGTATTACGCAATATCTTAAATAAAAAAAACAGGGCCGCTTGGACCCTGCTTTTTTTTTGAATAATGGAAATTATTCTTTGCCGCCGAAAATACCTAATTCTTTGATGCGGTCTTTGACGCCACCGACTACGTTGTTTAAGTTTTCATTAGCGACATCTTTAAAGTTATTCAGTTTGTTGCTGACAACATTATCCATTGCAACACTCAAAATTTTGTTCATAACTTTTGCTATGACCTGCGGAATGTTGGTTTTTGTTTGGGTCTTTTCTTCTCCAAGATTTTTCATTTCTATGGTTGGAAGATTTAAGGTCGCGTCTTGTCCGGCAACTGCAGCTGTTAAAGCGGCATCGCTTATGGTTAATTTTTTGATGATGACTTTTTTGCCGGTTTCAGAAGCTTCGGCTTTTTCTGTTGTTTCTGTTTTAGCTTTTGTTTGTTCACCTGATGATGATTTTTTGAGATAGTTATTGATATTGTCCTGTATTTCTTTGATGTTATTTTGTGTCAAAGACAACATTTCATAAGTTATGGCCGGTTTGTTTACCTCAATACTGTCAATAATGATGGTGTCAGAGGTTAAAGATTTCATATCTATTTTAACGGCGACCTTGTTCAAGTCAAATAAACATGGCTCTTTGTAGTTTTTGGGGTTGGCAATGGTTAAGCGGTTGATTTCCGCCGTGCCTTTGGTTGGTGATATGCTGAAACCTGCAAGATTAACTTCTGTTCCCAGAACTTCGCTACCATATTTATTAACTAATTTGCCGACAATGGCATCCAGCGAATTATATACGTAATAAGCCCCGCCGGCTATTACGGCAATACCTGCCAATAAGATATATCTTTTTTTCATTTGTTTATCCTTTCATATTTGTTGTTTGGATGGATTTTTCAAATTGTTTTTTGACTTTGATTTTGTCTGTATCATCTGGAATATATGCATCTATTATTTGATAAAATATGGAAAAAACGCCATTTCTTTGGCAAAATTCAAAAGAGGATTGGTAATTTAGGTCATATATCCATGAAAGATAATTAAGTAATGTTTCGCCTTTTGAAGTTTCTTGCCCTCTGTCAACCATTTCATGATTTAAGTACTGGTCAAAGGCCTTTTGTTTGGGACGGATTATTGGCAAATCATAAAAAAAGAGGCTTAGCTCCGGGGCTTGTTTGGCCCATGCTGTTTTTAACAAGTAAAAATTGGCAATTTTATCCGCATCGCGCACCAAAAATGCGATTTGATTGATTCTTTCTTTTAGTGTTGCATCCGTTATTGCTTGGTAATCCTCGTCTTTATATAAATTATCTATCATATGTCCGTGATGTTTGATTGGTAATAAAATTTCGGGTTTGGCGTACTCCGAATATGTTTTTAATATCTCATAACTCAGAACTGAGTGATCATATTTTTGCTCGGGGCTGGAAAAATGTTTTTCTATTTCGGTAAAACGTCCAATATCATGGAATAAATAAGCTAATTTGGCTGAGCGCAAAAAATCGTTGTCTTTACTTTGGGCAAATATTTTTTCATGTTTTAAGATATAATTCCCTGCTCCGATAACCTGATATGAATGCCTTAATTTTTCTTTTGCGTACATAACCAGAAAATTATTTTCTGCGACTTTTTCAACACAGTGATTATAATATTCTTTTAGTATTTTTTCTTCATTAGTCGTGTCTATGTCCGTTATTGCTGTATTCATTTTTACCTTGCCTCTTGTTTGATACTAAAGTGTCTTTATTAAAAAAAATTTAAGAAAAGAACAATTGCGGATGTTGTTTTTTCTCTAATTTTTTTAATGATTTTTATGCTAAACATTCTTTACTTCTATTTTTTTTGGCGTATTATTCATTTTGTTGAAATTTATTGTGAGGCAATTATGATTAATCATCAAGAAAATTTGTTAAAAGCTATTGAACTGAGCAAAAAATCCGTTGATAACGGAAGTTCTCCTTTCGGTGCTATCATTGTTGATGCTCAAGGTAATATTATCGGCGAAGGGCATAATAGAGTCGTTTTGGATAATGATCCAACCGCTCATGGTGAAGTGATGGCTATTCGTAATGCTTGTAAAAATATTAACTCTTTTGATTTATCCGGTTGCACACTTTATACTTCGTGCGAGCCCTGCCCTATGTGTCTAAATGCTGCTAAATGGGCGAATATCAAAGAAATTTATTATGCAGCTGACCGGTATGATGCTGAAAATATTGGTTTTCGCGATCGTGTGTTTTATGAAGATGATCCTGTTAACCTCCACAGAATCGACCTTAAAGAAGCTGTTGATATTATGAATCTATGGAAAAACAAGGCAGATAAAATCGAGTATTAAAAAAATTGCAAAATTTGTAAAATTTATGTTGCAAATTATTTTATCGTGTTTTATATTGCCTTTGTTGTCGATGTCGGCAACCCCATTGTCGGGTGCGTAGCTCAGTTGGTAGAGCAACTGACTCTTAATCAGTGGGTCTGGGGTTCGAACCCCCACGCGCCTACCAGTTTCCCCTCAGGTTTTATTAACTTGGGGGATTTTTTGTTTCAGGGGTTCTCACCCTAAAGGGTTCGCTCTGGCTCGTAAGGCTTTTTTATCAAAGCCTAACTCTCTGCGGTAACAAAAAAGAGCTCCCGCAAGAGCCCTTTCTTTTTAATGCAAACCTATACTGTTTATATATTGATTACAGATATTTCCATCATACTGCCAATTGTCTAATTTTTTATCAAAAAAAGTAAAGGTTATTTTACATCTGCCGGCAATGTAACCATTATTTCCTTGTACGATTTTATAATATGTTAAATATCTCGCATTGCCTATTTCATAAACATTATCCGGTGGGCCTATTCTGGTTACAAGCTCTTGTTCTTTCATGCCGACAAAACTATCTGCCAGAGAACGCTTGTATTCGACTCTGATGCATGAAGCTAATACTATTACCGCAATTAATATACTTAATTTTTTGAGCATGATCGCACCCTTTCTTTTTTGTTCTTTTTAGCTTAATGATAAATTGTTAAAAAAATATTATTTTTATGTCACTTAATTGAATGTTAAATATTTCATTTTATATTTATTTATATTCTTTTTCGGGAGGCTTTTATGAATAAAAAAATTTTATTTGGCAGTTTGTGTGCCGTTGTCTTTTCTGCTCATTTGGCTTGGGCTGATACTTATCAATCTTGTTTGGATGCCGCTCAAGATGATTATGCCTTGATTAATTGCACAAATAATGAAGCGGCAAGAGTTTTACGCTCCGTTAATTCTAAGCTTGCAACACTTGCCTCTAATCCCTATTTTTCTGGTTGGGAAAATCCAAGCCTTCCTACAGCTCAAAATATGAAAAATTTTCTTGATCAATGGGTTATCTTCAGGTCTTATTATTGCACTTTGCTCGCCTATACTCAATCTCAGGGAAAAGGTACAATTTCGTCCTTGACTAATGCGCAGTGCTCTTTAGATATGACAAAGCGTTTGTTGCAAGATGTTGATGCCGTTATGGCTTCTTATACCGAAAATAATCCTCAATAGTCGTGGAGCTCAATCATGAATAAATCTTTTCTTTTTTCTCTTGCTTTGGCTGCTGGTCTTTTTTCTGTCGGGGCGTTTGCTCAGAATCAGTCATTGCAGCTTGAGGAAGGTTTTGATTTTAAAAAATGTCAGCAAAAGGCCTCTCTTATTGGTGATGATGCTTTGGCTGAATGTATGGCTAAGGAAAATTTGCGAGTTGAAAAACTTATTGATTATGCTTATCAAAGTTTGGCTAACGATGAAATGTTTAATGCTTGGAATAAGGGCTCGGGCATGTTCCGCGGTAATTTGAAAAATCTATATGATGATTGGCGCAAATATCGTGATGAATATTGTTCTTTATATGCTTTTTCTATGGAAGGATATTTGGGTACTTCTTACTATAATACGCAACGCTGCTTGCTTGATTTGGCCAGACAGCACTATGATTATATTAAAATTCTTCAAGAAAATAAAAAGTCTACTCCAGACTAAAGCTGAAAGTTGTTCCTTGTCCTTCTGTTGAGGTTACTTTTATTTTTGAGCCGATTATATCGGCTATTTTTTTTGCTATGGCCAGACCTAGTCCCGCGCCATGTTTACGATTATGTGGATTTTTTCGGCTTTGGTAAAACTCATCAAAAATGTATGGCAGCTCTTTTTTTGAAATTCCGTTTCCGTTATCTATTATTTGAACGATAATCTTTTTTCCTTGATGCCTGCAGCCAAACATTACCTTGTCCTTACTGAATTTTACGGCATTACTCAAAAAGTTGCGCAGCATGCGCTCTATTAATATCGGGTCATTATGTATCATTTGATTGCAGGGTATATAATGAAAACTCTTATGATGATGTGAGCAAATTGTTTTGTATTCTTGTGCCAATTTATCGGTTAAGGTTTTAAAGCTAAATTCGCAAGGTTCATAGATAACCCCGCCATAATCCAATTTTGAAATATCTAGATAATTTGCCAAAAGTTCTTTTATTTCTGAAGTGGAATCTTGAATGCGTTCACCTAATTCTCTTTGTTCCGGATTTAGTGGTGTTTCCAGCAACATATCGCTATATATGTGTAAAGCCTGTAAAGGTTGGCGTAAGTCATGCACCGCTTGTGCTAGAAAATATGTTTTTGAATTACTTATTTTTTCACATTCTTTTAATTCTCTTAATAATCTTCTATATTTTCTTTTTATTTCCTTCATTATTTATTCCAGCCTCTCGCGTATCAAGCTGCTGCCTAATTCGGGCGGTAGTTTGAAGTACCAATAGTTATATAAAAATTCGTTCCTCTTTATATAATCACTGGTTTGCGTGGTTGGAAGAGTTGTCGTGCTAATTTTTTCTTTTAACCAAATTTCGGAATTCTTGCCGTATAGTGTCAAATCATAAATCAGGCCTGATTTCGTGGTGATTTTGTAAGTTTTCAATGCTGTATATTGCGTTTCATCAAAATTTTGGGCCGATTTGACATCTTCAAATGGTAAATAATTTAAAATTTTTTCAATGTTGCGAATGCTATATAATTTACCATTATCGGTTCTGAAAAAGTCTTCTCCCTGTCGGCGGGTAGCGCTTAGGTTATTAATTGATATCTTTTCTATATCTTCTGTTTTAATATTCAGAAGGGGTTGCTGAAGCCAATTCTTTATATTCAAAGGTAAAACTCTTGGCATTTCTATGATAAAGTTTCCGGTTTTTCCCTGAATTTTGGCGGATATGTTATTGGCTATTTTTTCTTGCAGACTCAAGATGATGCTGTCTTGTTTTTCTTGATTGGCATTGTAGATGTTAATCTCAAGGCCGTTTTGGTAGCGATGCTTTTCTTCAGCTTTGTTTATTGGGGCTTTTTTTAATATTTTTGCTTTATTGATAAAGTCTTCTAAACTTTTGACTATTTCATAATCCGCGTAATAAGAATCGGCTTCGCGTATGCTCCAGAGATTGTCTATTTTATCTAGGGTTATTTTAAAGTTTGGAGCGCGCAGTTCTATGGTGGCTGCGTTTTGTGTATTTGTTTTAAACACGCGTTCGCCTTGAATGTTTTCCGGCTGTTTTTGCTCGTTTATCACATACGTTCCGATAGCCGCCAAAAGTGAAAATATAAAAAGAACAAAGGCTTGTTTTATGTATTTTGACTGCATTTATTTTTCTCCTGTCGGCATAAATTTTCTGCTCTTTTGGGCAGACTTAAATTTTGCAGCAAGTGCTGTTAGTAATATCAAAATCAAGACGATGTTCAGAATGACAAAGTTGCGTTTTTTGGCATTTTGCATTCTATCTATTTGATAATTTATTTGTTGAAGTTGTTGTTGCGTTTGGGTTATGTTTTCTGCCAACTGTTTTTGTTGTTGAATGTCACCCAATGAAGTATCTTGACTATTGTAATTATTTTGTTGCTTTTGGTATTGTTGTAATCTTTCTTCCAATGTATTTATTTGTGGTGCGTAGTGTTTTTGGGCTTCTTGCATAAATTGGTATTCTAAACCTTTGGGCGGTAGAATGGGTTTTGAGGTCAGACCTAAAAGTTTATTATCATTATTTACCATATTAACAATGTGTTCTATCAAATCGCCGTTATTGGCCCACGGAACGGAGCCGTAAACAGCATTTTGCCCTGCAAAGCTGGTATCAACATAATTTTCATCCCACAATATATCAATGTCTGATATAACAAACACCCTTCCCTGTTCCATAGATTGTGGCAAAAACGGCAGCATTTGGGGGGCAACTTTTGTGCCTTCCATTATGTTTTGGGTAAACATTGAACTGAATTTTCCCTCAAGTAACAAGGCTATGTTGTATTTTTGGTCCGTGGTTTTTAGCTCTTGTGGTACAAGCATCTTATAATTTTTTACCACAAGCGTACTGTCGACCACTTCATTATGCTTATTTAGGCTTATCAACGGGGTTACTTTAACTGATTGTCGATTTTTTGATATAATTTCTAATCCTGCCGGTGATTTTGTTCGAATGATGTTTAAGCCTCGCATTAAGTCCGAATCCTGATTGAAGGCTGTCGGTGTTAGGGACATCCATGGTTGATATTTGGTGATTTTATTATTTAATATAATATCTTCAGCGTAATCTATATTTCCTATTGTTTGAGCTGAAGTATATTTTATACCCCAATGGTTGAGAAGTTTGTTAAGTCCTTCATCATTGTTAACTTGATGTGTTTTTTCGTTTACGGCATCTACAAAGATGATTAAATTGCCGCCACGCAGTAAAAACTGGTCCAGTGCATACTGACCTATTTGGGCAAAGCTGTGCGCAGGATTGATGACAATTAAAGTATTTATATCTACGCCGATTTGTACCGCATATTCTGAAATGGGCTGGATATCATATTCTGCCGATAATTTGTTGAAGATATTGAGGTTTGTGTTTTTATCCAACAAGCCGGTTGTGCTGTATTTGAGGTCTATATCCGGTGCTATTAAACCGATTTTGGCTCTTTTACCGCCTTTGTCGAGCCAGTAGATGTTTTCTGAAATGTCTTTTTCAGCGTATGCTCTGCGATATTCAACAAAGTTTGGTATAACGCGTTTTTCTCCGTTGCTGTTATAAATGACGGCGCCGAAAAACAAATTTATCTTTTTTTGGGCATCAGAAAAAGCTTTCAGCCCGTTGGCAAAGGCGCTTTTTTCTTCTTCAGAAAATGGCTTGACTTTTATGATGTTTAAATTGATTTTTCCTGATGATTGCTTGGCGTATCGTTGGAGTAAATCTTTAATGTATTCAGCGTATTGTGCCGTTTGCGGATAATCACGAGCTATTTCTGTTGATTGGTAGAGGTCAATGGTTTGTTCGCCCTGCAAATTATTGATGATGTTTTTTGTGGCCGAAGACAATGTGTAGCTTTTGTTGGTGCTTAGGTCTACATAACTTTCTTCCCACAATGTGGTGGCGGCATAGTTTATGCATATAAATGAAGCTAAAACAAGCAGAAAAAATATGATGTTTTTGAGATGTTTTTTCATTTTGTTTTCTCCGTTTAATTCTTTTTTTGACTGGTCAAGCAAGCTATTTCCGACCACAGAATCAATATAATAATGCTTGCAAAATATATGAATGATGACAAGCTTATGCGGCCGGTTATGATGTTTTGATAATTTTGTTCAAAACTTAGGCCTGATAAATGTTCAAATTTGAAGGACATAAGCACACGTATAACCAAAAATCCTGCAAGATAAGCTATCAACGGGCGTGATGACAATAAGGACATTAGATTGCAAAGTGCCGCAAATACCAAAATTGTAAGCAAAATACCAAAATATCCGCACATGACCGTGCCTAGATTTACTCCGATATATATGGCTGTGGTTATAAATATCGGCAATGTCAGAAAAAGCATTATAAAACAGAATGCGACCGATGCTAAATATTTTCCGATTATCAAAACACGATATTCCACCGGTTGTGTTAATAAAAATTCTATGGTTCCGCTGCGATATTCTTCACTCCATAGCGGCATACAGATTGCAGGTATTAACAAAGACAAAATTTCCGGTTGGGAACCGAATAAAGATATGAGATTTGAATTGTCTATTTTAAAAAAATCTCCAAAGTAAAAAGCTGAGGCTAAAGTTAAAATAACATATACACCAACGGCAAAATAGGCGCTGATGTTGCTAAAATAGCTATAAAACTCTTTGGCAAATATGGTTTTTAACTGCGAAATCATGTTTTTCCGTTATTGTTTTTTGGTTTGGGTCAGACGCCGGAAAACAGTTGATAAATCTCTTTCCGGCATGCGGTAGCGTAATTGAAACGGGGTGCTGTCTTCTATGATTTTTCCGTGGTTGAGCAATATTATGCGGCTGGCTATGGCTTCGACATCTTCCAAAATATGCGTTGACATAATGACAATGCCTTGGGTCGAAAATCTTTTCAGAAATTGGCGCAAAGCATATTTTTGGTTTGGATCAAGTCCTTCGGATGGCTCATCCAAAATCAGAATATTCGGAGAATGTATGGTTGCCCCCGCGATGGCTACGCGGTGGCGATAACCTTTGGATAATTCTCCGATGCGGCGATTGATGACATCTTGCAACTCAAGTGTGCGTACTAAATCTGTTTGTTTTTCGGCTATTTGGCGGTCATTCATTTTATGCAATCGGGCGGCGAATCTTAAAAATTCGTATACACTCATATCATTATATAAAGGTGCATTTTCCGGAATATAACCTATGTGGTTTAAGATTGCGACTCTGTTTTGGGATAATTTTTCATCATCATAATATATTTCACCTTGGCTTGGGGATAAAAGTCCCGTTAAAAGGCGAATCAGTGTCGTTTTTCCGGCTCCGTTCGGACCTAAAAGTGCTAAAATTTCACCTCGACTTACACTGAAATTTATGTCTTCTAGTGCTTTTATTGGGCCAAATTGTTTTGATAATCCCTTGATTGTTATCATTTTTGTTCTTCCGAAACTCCATTACTTATTTTTGTATTTTAGCTGATTATTTTTAAATTTTAACATTTTTTTTATTTTTTAAAAAGATTGGTGACAAAATGTTTATTTTATTCTATCAATATATAAAATGTTTGCTTTTTAAGGAGACTGTAAATTGCCAGAATCTTATTCTAAAGAAGAAACTTATTCTTTAAAAATCGGCTTGTATGCCGCGCTTGCCATCTTTGTTATCGGGGTGCTTACTTTTTTTAGTAAAAAAACTTCCGCAGAACTTGATGATGGTCATTTTTATGAAATTACGGCTCGCTTCGGGCGAACGGATGGTTTGCTCGTCGGAGATAAAGTCAGATTGGCCGGAATGACTGTCGGTCAAGTGGTTGATGCCAAGCTTGATGAACATTTTAATGCCATTATGACGCTAAATGTACGCGATGATGTGCTTATTCCGGATGACAGCAGTGCTTCGATTGTCAGTTCCGGTTTGATGGGTAATAAGTATATTGAAATCGAACCAGGTGGGTCTCCTGATTATATCCAGCCCGGCGGTATTATCTCTTATACTCAAGATGCGCTTGTGATTGAAGAGCTTATTGACAGAATTATCTCTATCGGTAAAGCTAATCAGAAAAAATAATTTTTTTTGGAAGGAAATGTGTGATGAATAAAAGACCTATGGAAACTATTATGGGTGTTGTGGTGCTCGTTGTGGCGGCTTTCTTTCTTTATTTTGCTTATAAGGTTTCTGATTTGCAAGTCGTTAAGGGATATGAAGTTACGGCCAGATTTTTGAAAGTCGGCGGGCTTAATGTCGGTTCCGATGTTAGAATTAATGGGATTAAAGTCGGTACAGTTATTTCTCAAAAGCTTGATAATGAAAATTATGATGCCGAAATTGTTATGAGTATCGCTCCCGATGTTAAATTGCCTAAAGACAGCGTGGCGGCTATTGTCGGTGATGGTCTTATCGGTGATAAATTTATTAAAATTGAGCCTGGACATGATAAAGAATTGTTGAAAAACGGTGATGTTATCACAAATGTTAAAGATTTTAAGACCATTGAAGATATGGTCGGTGAAATTATCTTTATGGTTACGGACAGCGGTGAGAAAACGGATGAAAAATAAGTTTTTATTTGCTTTAACTTTGGTGCTTTTGTCTTCTGCTTCCAATCTTTATGCTCGTGAGATTGACACCAACACGGCTAAGTTACAGGCGATGAACAAATTAACCGGAAAAGTCAGTGTCCTTGAAGCTCCCGTTAACGGTGAGGTCAAGTTTGGCAGTTTTTCGATCGTGGTCAGAGCTTGTAAAACACGTCCACCGGAGGAAACACCTGATAATTTTGCTTTTGTTGATGTGGTCGATAAGCATGAAGATGGCTCTGAAGTGAATATCTTTAAGGGGTGGATGGTTTCTTCTTCCCCTGCTTTGCACGCAGTTGCCCACCCGATTTATGATGTGTGGTTGCTGCAATGTGAAAATACTCAAGTCGACACTTCAAAGCTGTTAAGTGCTGAGGAATTAGCTGTACGCGATGAAATTGTTATGGCAGAACAACTTCCGGAACAAAGCAATCTTTTGTCTGAAAATGCAGATATTTCTCAAGACAATGCAACGAAGAATGATTTACTTCAAGATGAGGAAAGTTCGTCTTTGTCTCAAAAAGAGATTTCTTCTGATGAAAAAGTACCTCAAAACAATGCTGAAAGTCAAGCTTCAACCAATGTCAAAGACACAGCCCCTGCCCCCAAACGCGGTGACACTGTGTTTGAAACTGAGGCTGCTTATGAAAATGACGAATCTGATGCGGACGGAAATAAAAATCTGGTTATTTTTACGACTGAACCGGCACCAAAATCTGCTGATGGACAACAAATTGGACCTGAATCACTCATCAAGCCTGACTCCTCTGATGCCGTGCTTTATCGTTCAGATAATACCGATGATGGCAGCTCTGATATTACTGACAATGAACCTGTTGATGTTGTTTTGCCGGATTTGGGAACAGTACAAACAACTGACAAGCAAATATCTGCTGACAACAACGTTGTTTCTGGTGACAATGGGAATGATGTAAATTCTCCACAAAATATAGACGGCGAATCTTCCTTAGATGACGGGCAGCCTAATCAGTTGATTATGTTTGAGGATGATTCAGAATCTCTTGTGCCGCAATCTTTATAATTTTTTTACGGAGATGTATTTTGTCTGATAAAAAAAATATTGATGTCAGTTTTGTTATGACGGTTTATAACAAAGAGTATTATTTGCCCTCGGTGCTTAAAGCTTTGTTAGGACAAGTCGGATTGGAGAATCCTGAATTTATTTTTATTGATGATTTATCTACGGATAAATCCGTTGATATTATAAAAAAATTTACACGCAACGTTCCTAACGTTATTTTGGCGGAAAATAAAGACAATCGCGGTATTAGTCCGCGTATCAATCAAGGCATTGCTTTGGCTCATGGAAAATATGTGCGAATGCTTGATTCTGATGATATTTTTCCTATTGATTCAACTCGAAAAATGTTAGATCTTGCTGAAGAAATTAATGCTGATATGGTGTATGGCTGTTTTGTTAAAACCGGAAAAGAACCCCAGTTTTTGGAAAATGAGACTATGGGTGACTTTTCTTATACATATTGGGAAAACGCTTTGGATGGTGTTTTGCATGGGCGTTTTACGCGTATGGGGCAGCTTATTAAAACCGAGGTGTTAAAAAAAGCCAAAGGTGCGGATGAGAGAGTTTTTATTCAAGATGAGTCTATTCCCATTCGTGCGGCTATTTATGCTCACGGTATTGTAAAAATGGATGCTGATGTGGTCTTGGTTCCTAAAGAAATCGGTAATTTTTCGGGAAACAAGCTGCAACTTGATAATGACCGCTTTTTAGCTTATTGTTATTGTTTACAAGATAATCCGCAATTGCCTGATTTTGCGAGACGGTTGATGTATAAGCGAGCGGTATCTGCTTATTGGAAATTTGTGCGCAAAAGCAAATTGTTGCCTTGGTTTTCTAAGGCATTTGTCATCTATCTTATAAATAAGATTCATTCACAATTACCAAATATGAAATATTTGCGAAAAATGCAGGATGACTTTTTGAAGTTGCCCAATGTTAGGCGTGTTGTTCATCCGCTGTTTTCCTTGGAAAAATAAGGTTATAAAGCCGTGCTTGTTTTCTGCACGGCTTTTTTTGTTTGATTTAAGCAAGTAATTTGAATTTTATCAATTTTTGTTCCGGTTTTTGTTTTTTTATTTCGGCCATGCTCATTAAACCATAGTTTGTTTGAGTGACCTCCGGTGTTTGCTCCAGATAAAGTTTGGTTATGGTTTCAGCGGCTCCTTTGTATGCAGGATGCGTTTTTTGCAAGTGGATTAAAACTTGGTCTTTTTGTTTTTCTCCTATTATTACTCCGATGATTTTTTTATTGACCCTCAAGACATAACCGCTCAAATTTTGCCGAAATATTTTCCAGTTATCTAATAATTGGTGGGATTGCTGAAATTCGGGCTTGTTTATTTGGCCTTCAAATTCGGCTTTTATGAAGTGTTTTAATTCCTTGATGTATTTTGCCCGTATCGGTACAAATCGGTAATCATAATACCAATTAAAATATTTTAAATTTTGACGCCGCAGGTGATATTTTTCTCCCGGAAGAGATTTTAGATTTTCACTCGAAAACATGTATTCTATTTTTTCTGAATCTTCTTCAAACCTGAAGTTATTTGTTTTGGCAAATTCTGATGCTGTTTCTTCTGGTATATCGGTCAGCTCCAAGGCATCTTTTGTTGAAAAAAATGCGGCTATCTTTTGCTCGTTAACATCTCCTATCGGTACTCTATATTGCCACTGGTTATTTTTTTGGAATCGGACCCAGCATAAATTATCTGCAAACGCCCACTGATAATTGCTGATTTTGCGCCGAAACCACATATAATAAAATGATGCAGATAGATTTTGCACTTTGTTGATACTATATAATTTAATGTAATCTTCCATTTTATCAATGGAAATGGGTTCAAAATTTAACATAACAACTCCCTATAATTATATTAAAAATTAGCGATTGTTAATATAATCATTAGATTTTTGATTTATAGTGCCGTTGTTAAAAAAATTTTAGGAGTATTTTCTTATGGAAAAAAAGGCTTTATTTACGATTATTGCCGCAGTGGTATTGTTTTTGGCCGGTATATTGGTCGGAAAAATGCTGTCTCCGGCATATAGAATGCATCAACCTTGGATGGAACATGGTTATATGCAGGCTTATCCTTGTCCCTATCAACCTGGAATGGCTGCTTGTGGATGCAACGGATGCGCTATGACTGGTTGTCCTGCGATGCAAGCCGATGAAAATTTTGACTGTCCGGCAAAAAAAATGAAAGCTCATCATGGCCGCTATGATGAAAATATGCAACGTTCTCAACGTGATGAAGACATGAAGCGCCCGCAGCGCCCCTGCCCTAAAAATCCTGAGGTTTTGCCACCTTTGCCTAAATCTGAGGTATCACCGGCTCCCATGGCTGATGAAAGACTGATGATAAGACCTGAACCAATGAAAATGCATGAGCCAAAACCTCATCACAACATTGTGGCACCTGCTCCTTTGCCTCAACCTGAGGTCGATGCGCCAATGCCTGAGGCTCCAATCCCTCATGAATAATTGATTTGAGGAAATTATTTACGGCTTTGTCCTTGGGGCAAGGCCGTATTTTTTTAGCAGTTGTTCAAGCCTTGCACAATTTTTTTTGGAAATTTTGCATGTAAATTTGATGAAATTTGATTTTAATTCTTTTTGCTGAACTCGGGCATTTTCATACAGCCAAGCAATTATTTTTCCTTCAGCAACAGGAATATTGATGTTTAATTCTGTTTCGTTGGCTGATAATTCTTCTTCAACTTTTTGCAGAAATTTATCCAGACCTTCTTTATTTGTGGCAGAGGTTAAAATGAGGTTGGGTTTGTTTTTGATGTGTTCTTGATAATATTGACGTTGCTCTGATGGTAGCAAATCTGACTTATTTAAGAGCTCTATATAATTATTTTGTTTTTCAATGTTTTTTAATCCAAGCTGTTCTAAAACCTTTAGAACGTCTTTTTTTTGCAACAAGGTATCTGAATTTGATATATCTCTGACATGGACAATAATTTGGGCCGACAGGACTTCTTCCAAGGTTGCTCGGAAAGACATAATCAATTCATGTGGCAGGTCTGAGATAAAGCCAACCGTATCTGACAAAATGGCTTGTTGGCCTGATGGAAGTGTTATTTGACGCATTGTTGGATCCAATGTGGCAAACAATAGGTCTTTAGCGAAAACATTGGCCTTGGTTAAGTCATTAAATATACTTGATTTTCCGGCATTGGTATAGCCGACAAGCGCAACAACGGGATAAGGTATTTTTTCTCTTGCGTTACGTTGTAATTGTCGGGTTTGACGGACTTTTTCCAGTTCTTTTTTTATGCGAACGATTTTGTCGTCAATAATGCGGCGGTCTAGCTCTATTTGTGTTTCTCCGGGGCCGCCTAAAAATCCGGCTCCGCCTCTTTGTCTTTCTAAGTGTGTCCAACTGCGAACCAAACGGCTGCGTTGATAGGTTAAGTGCGCCAATTCTACTTGCAATTTACCTTCTTTGGTTTTGGCTCTTTCGCCGAATATTTCTAATATCAAGGCCGTGCGGTCGATAACTTTTGTTGTTAGTTTCTTTTCTAAATTTCGTTGCTGGATAGGGCTTAAAGCCGAATCCACAATTAACAAATCAAGTGCATCTTCTGCAAAAATTTTTTTTAATCTTTCGATGACGCCTTCACCAAAAAAGCTGCCGGCTTTGATGGTTTTTAAGTTGATGATTTCACTATGGACTATTTCTAGGTTTATGGCACGTGCCAAACCGCACGCCTCTTCTAATCGGGAGGAGGCTGATAATTGTATTTTGCTATCGCTTATATTGGGAAATATAACATAGGCCCTCGTGGGTGCGCGAGGGGTTATTTGATAATCTCGCAATTTTTATTCCGCTGATTTGTTATCTGAACCCGGAAGTTCAATGTTTACGGCTGCACTCGGCATAATGGTGGATACAGCATGTTTATAAATAAGTTGTGTATGTCCATCCCGTCTCAACAGCAATGATTCATTGTCAAACCATGTGATGATGCCTTGCAATTTGACGCCATTTACCAAAAATACGGTTACTGATATTTTGTTTTGGCATAAATCTTTTAAAAAATCTTCTTGCACATTTTGAGTCATTTTTTATTTTCCTTTTTATTGGTTGTTATTTTTATTTAATTACATTTTTATTTATTAGTAAAGCACTTATGCAAAAATTTTCTCAACCTTTTTTATGGCTTTTGAGCTGCAATACAAAACAAGCTTGTCTCCGGCAAGAATTTTTTCGTATATGTCAGGATAAATAATTGTTTCTCCCCTTATGATTACACAGATTTTGCTGTTTTCGGGTAAGTCTAAATCATTTATTTTTTTGTCGGCAATTATGGAATGTTCATCAACTTCTAGTTCCCAGACCTCGCCAAAGCCTCTGCCCAAGGAGTGTGCTTGTTTGATGTTGGCTTTTCTTAACTCCTTTAATATGGCGGAAACGGTTACGGATGAACTATCAACTATAATACTGTCGCTTAAATTTGACACTAAGGTGTTATAAGCTTTTGAATTAACTAATGATATTGTCGTGGCCGCACCGTTCTTTTTAGCAATTAATGATGCCAAAAGATTGTCTTTATCTCTCAATGTTGCGGAAACCGTAACATCAACGGAATCTACCTCAGCTTCCTCCAAGATAACATCACTCAGCATCTCTCCATATATTACGGAGGCATCTTCCAGATTTTGAGCTAAATATTTGGCGCGTTCTTTGTCATCTTCGATGATTTTGCAACTTGTGATATTGTCATCATCTTCAAGTTTTTTTGCCAAATAATAAGCTACTCTGTCACCCCCGAATATAAGGATTTTTTCGTTGCTCGGACGCGTAAACCCCAAGGCGGTCATGGCGTCTTCAATTTCTTCTTTGCCGATTAAAAAATAAAGTTCATCTCCTATCTCTAGCGTAAACTCTGGTGTCGGGATAAAATTGCGGCCGTTTCTGACAACGCTTACCGGTGATAAGCTTATGTCGGGGGCTATCATCTCTATTCTTTCTATAGGAGTTTTGAGCAAGGGCGAATTTTCTTGGCATTTTACGGACAGTAAGTAAAGTTTTTTATCTGCCAAGGGCATAACCGAAAAGGCTCCCGGAATCTTAATTATACCATATATGGCTTCAGCTATCTCATAATCCGGTGATATCAGAAGATCGATGTTTATGTTTTGCGGATTATATAATTCACACCACAAAGGGTCTAAAAAATCCGGAGAATCTATACGGGCTATCTTTTGACGCACGTGAAATAAGCAATCTGCAACTTGACAGCTTATCATATTGACTTCATCTGAATTGGTTACCGCCAAGATTAAGTCGGCATCTTTGGCCTCAGCCTTCTCTAATATTTCAGGGTGTGAGGCATTGCCTAATATCGGCATGATGTCCCATTCTTTGGAGATTTCATCCAACTTTTGTTGGTCCTTGTCAATGACAATAATATCATTATTTCCGTAAGATAAGTAACTTACCATGCTTTTGCCTATACGGCCGGCTCCGCAGACTATTATTTTCATCGCACTTCTTCCTTAAAACTGTCAAAATAATTATCTATGGCTTCCAGAGCTTGTTGATAATCATTTATTTTGGTGTAGGTTTCACGAAATCTTTTAGCATCTTTTAAATTTTTGCAATACCAGCATACAAACTTTCGGGAGATGGACAAGCCCATTTCGGCTCCGTAATATTCTCTCAAGGCATTAATGTGTTTGAGCATAAAAGTTTTTATTTCACTCACTGGGATTGGTGTTGGAATTTTGCCTAAAGTTAAATAGTCATGTGTTTGTGATATCAACCAAGGGTTGCCTAAGCCGCTGCGGCCTATCATGACCCCGTCCACTCCGGTTTCTTCTATCATCTTTTTTGCATCATAAACACTGGTAATGTCTCCGTTGCCAACAACCGGAATTTTTACCGCTGCCTTGACTTGTTTGATAATCTCCCAATCTGCCGCCCCAGAATAAAAATCACTCCTTGTGCGGCCGTGTATGGTTATGAATGACGCACCGCTTGCTTCACACATTTTGGCAAAGTCTACCGCATTTACATGATTATTATCCCAGCCTTTACGAAACTTAACACTGACTTTTAGCTTGGTGGCTTTTACCGTTTCTTCTATTATTTTGGAGGCTAACGGCATATCTTTCATGAGAGCTGAGCCGGAATTATTATTGACGATTTTTTTGACCGGACATCCCATATTTATATCTATGGAATGAGCCCCTAATTCTTCAACCAATTGGGCTGCGTCTCGGAACAGCTCCGGATTGCCCCCAACTAATTGCACTATGACGGGATATTTTTCATCCCTTACATCGGCGATACGGTAGGTTTTGGGATTTTTGCGTTGAATGGCATTTATGGCTACCATTTCCGAAACCATATTCCCCTCACCCAAATCAGACACTAATTTTCTGAGAGGCTTATCGGTTATTCCGGCCATGGGGGCCATAAAAACGTTGCTTTTCAAATCAAGTATTTGCATTCTTATACCTCAAAACGGAAATCTCGATTATATTCGTGCATCACGTTGATTAAAATTTTGGGCGGTGTGTTTATGCCTTGAACTTGATTATAACTGGATACGGCATATTCTAATCGGCTCCATGAAAAATCCGTGTTCGTAGCTAAAAGATTTTGACTTTCTTTTTCTGTTTGGTAAACCTGATGTTTGTATTTTTCGGCGGCACTATCCTTAAACGGGTGTTGGCTTATGTATTCTTGAAGTGATACGGATGTTTTGGGTTCGATAAACTTTTCGTTCCAACCGCTTAACTCCGGTGTGCTTGATGTTGTTTCCGAGGCTGGATTTTGCACATACGGATTTGAAGCGTCTCTTTGGCCTTTTTTCTTGTAGGCTATTTTGTCTGCTGAAGTGCTTATGCTTTCCAGCAGGCGTGAAACCTCTCCTCCGTATGTGTTGATATCACTTAATGCCATTAGTTAATTCTATCCAGTGATTTTGCCAAAATATAATAGAGTTTTCCAACATCGGCACCCGATATGACTGATAGCAATAAGCCTGATTTTTCGCTGTCTTTAGCCTTACCTACCAGAGATTCAAAGTCGGTTAGATATCTCATTACAATATCTCTGAACTCTGGGTTCTTTTCAAACTCGTTCTTGATTGCCAAAATTTGGCTCCGGCTCATGGTTCTGGCCAAGTGTCTCACAAATACCGAGGTGTCCCCATTATAATATTTTTTCCAAAGCTCTTCTTCGGCGTTCGGGTTAAATATGCGGTTGATGTCAACAGCTGCCGACTCCAATCTTTCTACTATATAAGACGCATTTTTCAAAAAGGCATCAACTCTTATTCCTTCATAAAGTTTTTCAAGATCTTGAATCTTGCTTTCGGCTTTGTTAGATGTTTCGGTCAAAACCTGAAGCTGCTTCTTGAACAGCGCATTAAATCCATTGGATTTTTGCAAAACATCTTCTCCTTTGGCTGAAAATTCACGTGAAGAGTTGTTTAAAGCTGCTAATGCCTGATTAACCTTTTCTATGCTGTTATCGCTCGCGCTAACCAGCAAGTTCGATTGCTTCAAAAAGACCTCGCCAGACGAACGAATGTCGTTGGCTATGCGTTCGGCATTGGCGGAAATCTCGCTGATGGATGCTCTCAACTTTGTGCCGGCATTTTCTAAACTACCAGAACTTTGTTTAGAGGTTTCTTCTATCTGCAAGCTTAATTTCTTTAAGCTATCTCCTAAGCCTTTAACTTTATCATATGCGTGGTTGGCTCTTTCAGACAAGGCCATGGAGGCGTCATTCAAAACTGTGTTAAAGTAATTTACCAATTCTTTGGTTCCTGCCGACAGATTTAACATTTTGTCGTTTTGCTCCGAAATCAAATTGTTAATCTCGACAACACCCGTACTTGCCTCCGCCGTTACTGTATTAAAGCCTGAAATGTATTTTTCATAATCTTTGATAACTGTGCCAACTTTTTCGTTAGAGGTTTGAACAGCTGTATTTAAGTCCTCTATACTTTGATTGAGTGACATATTTACCTGCTCAATGTTCTTAACCGAATTTTTGGCGGCTTTATTAACGTCATCACTGATTTTTAAAAGCTTGTCGCCTAGTGAGTCTATCTCGATGGCTACTTTTGAGCCTGTCTCACTTATGTTGGCTCCGTTGCTCTTAAGCATCTCATTGACTTCGTTCAGTTTTTCGGCAACTCCTGTCGATATGTCTGACAGGTATTTATATTGCTGTGCCAACGATGCCTCGCTCAAGCGCGTTTGGGTTGATACAACATTAACTATATCGGTTAAATTCTCACTTTGTTGGGTTAAGCTCTCTTTGATGCTGTCACTTTGCGCTTGGGTCTTGACTAATGCATCGTCCAGAGCTTTAACATGTCCGGAAATGAGTGTCACCGCATTGTTGCTGCCTGCTACCAAGCTATCATTTGCTGATTGTAAACGGCGGCAATTGTCCATAATTCCCGCAGATGCATTATCTGCACCGTCTTTTACTCCTTCAAAGGCGGTTATGAAATCTTTCATGCGGTTTTGGAAGATTTGCGTGATGCTTTGCATTTTGTCTTGCAAAGTGCCGATAACTCGGTTGACTTCCGCATTTTGTTCTTCAACGGCTTTGTTTATTTCAAACAATTTGTCAATAGACTGTGCAACATTGTTGTTTATTAAATCTGAGCGTTTGCCGGCATCTTCTTCCAAAATGGCTAATCTTGAAAAGACTCTGTCTGCAGACTGCTCTATGACGGAGATTTGTTTCTTCAGTGCGGCTCCGATGTTGTTGGTGTTTTCACTTATCTTTTCACATATATTATTAAATTCACTTTCTTGATGCTTGAATAATATATTGACACTCTCGGCTTTTTCATCAAAAGCTTTAATAACATCTGCCACATATCCAATCGTGGTTTCAGCCATATTGCTTAACAGATTGCTCTGGTTGGTGAACGCGCTTAACAATTCTTTGTGCGTTTGCTCGGTCTTTTCGGTCGATTTGCCGATAATTTCCGTCTGTTGTGTTATCATTTGTGATATGTTTTGGGTCTTGCCTATGATGTTGTCATTTAATCCATCTACCTTTTGATAGTGATCTTCCATTATTTGCGATATCTTATTCATTTTATCAAAGGCTAAATCAGTTTCGGCTACATATTCTGCGGTTTGTTCTTTTAACTTTTGGCTGATAACATTTGTTTTATTGACCATCGTTTCGGATGCGGCAAGCGCTTGTTCCATATTGTCTTTTATACTGTTGACCGAATTCTGTGCATCTTCATTCATCATGGCTGATGCTCGGCTCAATTCATCAATCTCTCTCTTTAACTCACTTTTAATTTCTTCTATGTTTGTCGTTAATGTCTTGATTTGTCTTTGTTGCTGCGCTAAGGCGTTTTCACTCACCTTGCTTTGCGCTACTATTATTGAAGATGTTTCGGACAAACCATCCGAATTTTTCTTCATCATGGCGGAAATATTATCAAACAAATTAACTACATTGTTGCTTTGGGCCTTGATTAGCTCATTTTTATCGCTTATTTCTTGTGAAATTTTGCGAATATTGGTTATGGCTTCTTTGCTCGTTTCTTGCAACTTGTCTTCTGATTGATTTATGGTGTCGGTTACCGCGCTAATATTTAATATGGATTTGTCGGCATTTTCGGCTACAGTCGCGGCGCCTTTTTGCAAGGTGTCTATTACTGTGTTGGTGTTTGATACCGCTAATTCTGATGTCTTTTGCAAATTATCTGAATGTTCTTTTATCTTGCTTTCAATATTCTGCATCGTGCCGCTTATATCTTCTGCCACGGAACTTAAGGCTCTGACTTGAATCTGTATGCTTTCTTCGGCAACACTGGCTCTGGATATGATCTTTTCTATCTCTTCCTTCACAACATCACTTTGGACTCCGAATTTTACGCTCAGGCTATCCGCATTGTTACTCAAATTTGCAATATACCCCTGCATGGTTTCGTTTTGCTTTTGCATAACATCGGCAATTTCACTTATGCTGCTATCAATATTGCCGCGTAAATTGTCACAGTCTTTGATGGCTTTTTGCGAAATGTTTTCTATCTTTAAGGCCTGAGACTGCAATATCTCTGCCGCTTTTTCTATGTTGTCTTGGGATTTTTCTGTCATATCCAAAATTGTCTCATTGGCGGAGATTAATTTGTCATTGCTCTCTTTCGAGACTTTTTCAAGCAGCTCTGCAGAGTATCTTATCTCATTTATATTGGGCAAGATATTGGTCATAAAATTATTGGAGGCATTGTTCAAACTTCCAAACAAATTGTTGATGTTATCTGCAATTTCCTTAAATTGTGCTCCGTTACTTATTGCTTTTTGGTTCATATCATCAAATGTATGCGACAATTGTTTGATTGTGCCGGATAACTCCTGTATGCTTTGTGATGAATATTTATCTAACACCGAAACCAATTTTGAAAAGTCGGCTATTCTTTCTTCCAAGGCTTTTTTGATGTCATCTGATTGTCCCATGGCTGTTTTGGTGGCGTTTTGCAAATCTATAACTTGTGAGCGTATGCCGTCAGCTATGGCTTTGGCGGTTTGTGCTCCCCCTTCTTCCGGATATACGAGTTGGTTCATGTAGGCTCTTAATAGCTTGGCCTCATTTTTGAAGCTTGTGCCTCTGTCAATATAGGCTACAACAACCCACAATATGGCTAATGGTAAGGTTACTCCGGCTAAAAATCCGCCAAACTCATCCGGCATCATCAAAAATAAATTTGACCAGCCAAAAAACTGCGTGATGTAAAATAATATGACACCAAACCAAATGATGCTTGTCCAAATCATAAATTTATACAAGTTTTTGGTTAGCCATGATGTTTGCTCGGCTAATTCTTCTTCCATTGAAGTTTGGTTTTCTTCTTGATCTGACATGGATATCCCCTATTTCCCCAAAAAATTCCCTTTTTGGGGGCTATCTTAGCGTTTTTTTTGCAAGATTTAAAGTGATTTTAACTAACTCTTAACAATTATTTATTCTATTTTTGGCTTTGTTTTTCCATGACGTATTTTAATCGGCGTAATGCTTGAATTTGCATTTGTTCTTGCGTCAAATTTGCCGGCACAACAACACTGGCCTCTATCATCGTTTTGGGCTCAATTGCCGTTACTTTGACATAGGCTCCTTGTCTGACATATTCAAACAATATTTCTTCCACTTATACTATTCTTTCAAAAACTTATTACTCTTTGGAAAACCAAACGGAGCCAACTTGCCGACCTGCCCTCTATGGCCTAGCCAGGTTAGTAAATCCGTTTCGGTCTTGGTGCCTCCGGCCCGCGTATAGGTAAAGCCCTCTGATTCCTTAAATATTTGCATATCAGACATTTGTCCGTCTTTGTATTTTTGCAATGTTACGCCGCGGCCTCTGGCCATGGTCGGAATCTCTTCTACCTTAAATATCAATAATTTACGGTTTTCTCCTATAATTCCTACCATATCTCCGGTTATTTCTCGGCACAAAACCGAACGTTCTTCTTCCGACAAGTTCATTATCTTGCGCCCGTTTTTGGTTTGCGCCAAAATATGGTTTTCATCTACCACAAATCCGCGGCCCATGTTGGATGCTATCACATAACTTGCCCCCGGTTTGAACACAAACATCGAGCTTACCGAATCTGATATTCCCAAATCTATCATTAATCTCAATGGTTGGCCAAAGCCTCGCCCGCTCGGAATATCGTTGGCCGGTATGGTATAAAATTTGCCCGCTGTATCAAATATTATGATTTTATCGGTCGTTTGGGCATGAATGGCTATTTGCAAAGCATCATCATCCTTAAACTTAAACTCCTCATTTAAGTCTGCATAGCCTTTTAGGCAACGTATCCAGCCCTTTTGGGATAAAATTATGGTGATTGGTTCTTTTTCTATTATGGCTTCTATCGGAACTTCTATGTTTTCCGGTTCTTCGGCAAATTCTGTTCTCCTTTTGCCTAATGCGGTCTTTTTACCAAACTTTTCTTTGATTTGTTTGATTTCTTCCGCAATGGCAGCCCAACGTTTGCCTTCATCGTTTATCAAACCTTCAAGTTCTTCTTTTTCGGCGCTCAAATCTTCATATTCTTGTTTGATTTCGCTTTCTTCTAGTTTTCTTAACGACCGCAATTTCATGTTTAATATGGCTTCGGCCTGATTATCAGTCAAATTAAACTTTTGCATCATACAGCTTTTGGCATCATCTTCTTCTCTGATGATTCTTATGATTTCATCCAAATTTAAATATGCTATCAAGTATCCGGACAAAATCTCTAATCGTGCCAAAATCTTATCTAAACGATATTTTACTCTTCTTTGCAATACAATATGGCGATGATCTAAAAATTCTCTTAAAACTGTTTTGATATCCATCACGTGTGGAACACCTTCAGAATCAAGAACATTCATATTCATACTGAAACGTGTTTCCAAATCAGTTTGGCGGAACAAATGCTCCATAAGCAAATTGGCATCAACCGTGCGATTTTTGGGTTCCAAAACAATTCTGACATCTTGGGCAGATTCATCTCTTACATCTGCCAATAAGGGCAATTTTTTATCAACTAAAAGTTCGGCTATTTTTTCTATTAGTTTTGATTTGATAACCTGATATGGAATTTCCTTAACCACAATTTGGTATTGCCCATGACCCAAATCTTCTTTTTCCCATTTGGCACGAATACGGAAAAAGCCCCTTCCTTGCTTATAATTGTTCAGAATGGTTTCAAACTTGTCAACAATAACACCGCCGGTTGGAAAATCCGGACCTTTTATCCTTTGGACTAATGGTTCAATTTCACATTCGGGTTTTTCTATCAAATATAGCAAAGCATCACAAACTTCGCTTAAATTATGCGGCGGAATATTTGTGGCCATACCGACGGCAATGCCTGATGAACCATTGCACAGCAAATTCGGCACCATGGACGGCATTACAACCGGCTCTGATTCTTCTCCATCATAGGTTTCCATAAAATCAACAGCGTTTTCATTCAACCCTTCCATCAAAGCCATGGCAAACTCTGTTAATCTTGCTTCGGTATAACGCATGGCGGCGGCTCCGTCTCCGTCTATATTGCCAAAGTTGCCCTGCCCGTCTACTAAAGGATATCTGACGGAAAAATCTTGAGCCAAGCGGACCATGGCTCCATATACGGCACTATCTCCATGCGGGTGATATTTACCGATAACATCACCAACCACGCGGGCGCATTTTTTGAACCCTGATTTTGGGTCTAAATGCAACTGTCTCATTGCAAAAAGCAAACGACGATGCACCGGTTTTAAACCGTCTCGGACATCCGGTAAGGAACGTGACACAATGGTGGACATCGCATAGGATAGATACCTGCTGCTCAATTCCTCGGCAAGATGAACATTTTTTATTTTTTCTTCTTTTTCGCTTGCTTCTTCTGACATTTTTATTCCGTTTTCTATCTTAAATTAAGTATTTTGTTTCGCAAACTAGCACGATTTTCAGGAAATTTCAAGCCGTGCAATTGAAAAAAGTTTTTGTTGAGGAAAAACTCCGTCATTTGCAAAGTTTCATTTATTTCCTGCATCTTGGGATGTACATTATGCTGCACGATGTATTGCGGATACGCAAACAATCTTGATGCATAAGGTTTTCCTGCCTCCTCCGATATGGCTTTTCCTGATTTGGGTGAAACGTATTTTAGGTTATTTTTTGCTCCCGTGGCGGCACATTCCGACAAATCGAGCCCTATTCCCAAATAATCAAGAAGGTAAAATTCAAAATAAGAATAATATGCTAGCCAGTTATCTTCATGTATATGTTTAAAAAAATCGTCTACCTTATTATAAAAACCTTCTATATTGTCTTTTTCCGGTATGCAGATGTTACACAACTCGCATAGTGAACTTAGGCTGCTTAGTCTTTTTTCATCACCTAAAAAGGCCACGACATTTGACTGCAACAAGTCTATATGCAAACTATACATACTTTCTTCAAGCCGGCTATAGGCATTTATGTTAACCGAATTTCCTATCTGATATATTCCTAACCTTTTTTTGCTAAGGCCGTTTTTGACATAGCCCGTCAGCTTTCCGTTTTGGCTGGTTAAAACTGTCAATATCACGGAACTTTCTGCATGCGGCTGGGCTTTGATGATATATCCGATATCTGAAAATTGCATAACCTTTTCTTATTTCAAATAATCTTTTACAATTGACTTGGTGAGTTTGTCATAACTCATAAGCTCACTTAACACCTCTTTCATTTGATGCAATGGTATCATATTGGGACCATCGGATAAGGCTTTGTCCGGATTGTCATGTGTTTCAATAAATACGGCGGCAACACCTACGGCAACGGCCGCTCTTGCCAAAACCGGCGCATATTCTCTTTGACCGCCCGATGTCGTGCCTTGTCCACCCGGCATTTGCACAGAATGTGTCGCATCAAATATTACGGGGCACCCCGTGTCTTTGGCCATACGCGGCAATCCTCTGAAATCTGTGACCAACGTATTATAGCCAAATGAAGCCCCTCTTTCGGTTACGCAAACATTATTATTGCCGGAATCTTCAACTTTTTTAACAATGTTTTTCATGTCCCATGGTGCTAAAAACTGACCTTTTTTGATATTTACAACTTTACCTGTCTTTGCTGCAGCAACCACTAAATCTGTTTGACGGCACAAAAAAGCCGGTATTTGCAAAATGTCTACATGGGGGGCAACTATTGCACATTGCTCTCTTTCATGAATATCCGTGACTATCGGAACATTATTATACAACTTCTTTATTTCATCAAATGTTCTTAGTCCTTCTTCTAAGCCAACTCCTCTCGGCGTGTTCAGTGATGAGCGATTTGCCTTGTCAAAAGAGGCCTTAAAAACATAATTTATGCCTAAATCTTTGGTTATCTCTATCAAGGCGCCGGCCATATCTATGGCGTGTTGGCGGCTTTCTATTTGGCATGGGCCCGCAAGTAATGCCAGCGGAAGTTTATTGCCTATTTCAAAATTGCCTATTTTTATTGTTCTTTGTTCCATGAGATTTGAGTCCTTTTCTTGGTTTTAGTTGTTTTTAGTTATAGCATATTTTTTTATTTTCTCAAGTAAACTCATCTTTCTAACCACAAAAAAAACTCTTTAGGCTTATCCTAAAGAGTTTTTGTTTTTTCTGTTATCAATCAGATTTGACGATAGAGCTCTTGCAAACGTGGCTTGTGCTCTTTGACCAATCGTTCAACCGTTTCAGAAAGCTCGCGTAATACTTCTTCATGCAATTTGCTCTCAAAATTATGTTTTAGCTTGGCTTGACGCCATAATCTGAGGCATGAGGCGTGGCCTTTGTCTTTTGATAATTCTTGCATGGCTTTGTCAACATAATACATTGCCAAATTGTCATCCTTGATAATTACATCCTGTTCCGGTATGGTGTAGATATCAGTATCACTTCCGGCGATGATGGTTTGGGTGTAAAACAATCGATGTTGCGGGGTAATGAAAAGCGAATGCTCCGGTATATCATAAATATCAACTTCTGTTATTTTGCTGAAAACAGGTATTCCGAGTTTTTTCAATAGTTCACTATTGATATCTACATTGGGCAATGTTCTGACGTCATTGTCATGAAACAATAAAATCAAGGGATATTTGCCATAGTTTTTTTTGATTTCCGCAGCAGCATATGCCGCATATAAACCTGAAACCAAAGTATCTCCATATATCCAAATTTGCCGATAATGCTTCATCACCCAGCGATTTAGAATGCTGTCTGCCGTTGAGGTGGAACTGCTGATGGGCTTCTCTTTGACCAAATTATCTAAAATATCTTGGCAAAAATCTTCCGCTAACAGCAATGTTTGGGGCAGTTTGCTCAATGATGATATGAGTTCCGACGGAGCTATAATTACACTATCTTCCTTTGTTTTGGAGCGGAACTTTTGGGCATTATTTATTGCCGTGGTTAACATGGAAATATCCATTTGCGGCGCATCAATTATATGCTCTTTAAACGGATGCAGGTTTTGCAAAACGGCAAAAATTGGGGCGGTTTGTGCGTTTTTTAAACCAATTGCCCAGCTTTTGTCTGCCAATAAAATACGCTGCTCATTTCCTAGCTCATAACAATTTTTAACAACAGGTGTGAGGCTGTTTAATTTATAAATTGCCTCTTTGACTATATTTTCCATAATTTTTAAATAATAAATTAGACATAATGTTTTTTTATCACATTATGTCTATATCTCTTTTCTTTATAAAAATCAAGCTAATTAATTGTATATCTCAACCAGGTAAATAACACATTTCCGTCATTTTTTAACCCTGGAACGTATGCGGCCTGTATGGCAAAACGTTTATACTCTATGCCCGCCATTGGCAATGGTAAGGGGACCGGAATGTATTTATATTCGTGTCTTTGCGTTAATCCAACCGTGAAGCCTGCCCCTACCCTAAAATCTGGATTGCAGTTGACAAACCAATTCTTTTGATAAGCATAGCCAAACATCGTTTCCAGATAATCGTTTGAATCCTTAAATGCTATGGCATACAAACCATGCCAATCGCCATCTTTATCATAGCGATATTTGCCGATACCGAAACCCCATGGATTTTCATTATATTTATCGATATGCTCTTGGTCATAAGTTAGGCGGTTGTGCCATGCATAGAGCGGTATATACATATCATAACTATCTGAAGCCCAAGTTTCGGACACATTATATTTGGCTCGTGACCAAACATAATCTCTTCCCTCGGAAGTAAATATATTCCAATTTGCTTCCTGTTCTTTTTCATTTTCTGCTGCATTGGCAACTTGTGTCAAGCCGATGAATACGCATAGTCCTATCCCTAAAAACTTATACATTTTTCATACCTTTGTTTTTATTTATTCTTTTTACTTTTCTTGTGCTCTTATAACAAATAAAATTTTTATTGGCAATTATCAATCAAAATAATATACAAAAAAATGCTTATGATGCTCTTTTACACCATAAGCATTTGTCTTTTTATCTATTTTATATCAGTCGACTGTTGTCTATGGCGGCTTTTATGAACGACATAAACAACGGGTGCGGCGCAAAAGGCTTGGATTTCAATTCCGGATGGAACTGAACACCGATAAACCACGGATGTTCTTTGATTTCTACAATCTCGGGCAACATTCCGTCCGGTGAACGTCCAACTATGGACATGCCGGCTTTGTTTAATATGGGTTCATACTTGATATTGACTTCGTAACGATGACGATGTCTTTCGGAAATGTGGTCTTGTCCATATATCTCGGCAACTTTTGAGCCTTTTTCCAAAACACATTCATATGCGCCCAAGCGCATGGTGCCTCCTAAATCTCCGTCTTTGTGGCGAATTTGTTTGGCTCCGTCTTTATCCCATTCCGTCATTAAGCCTACAACAGGCTCACAATCTTGGCCAAATTCCGTTGTGCCCGCATTTTTTATGCCGGCAACATCTCGCATTGTTTCTATCACGGCCATTTGCATGCCAAAACATATTCCTAAAAACGGAACTTTGTTTTCTCTGGCGTATTTTATGGCCTTTATTTTGCCTTCCGTTCCTCTTTGGCCAAAACCTCCGGGGACTAAAATCGCGCTGACATCAGATAATTCATCTTCTGCGTTTTCACTTTCAAGCTTTTCGGAATCTATCCATTTGATTTTGACTTTATAGTTATTGGCTATTCCGCCGTGTACCAATGCTTCGTTTAAGGATTTATAAGCTTCAAGCAACTGTGTATATTTGCCAACGACTCCGATTGTTACCGTTCCTTCGGGATTCTTTAAAACATCTACGATATGTTCCCATTTGCTTAAATCTGCTTTGGGGGCATCCTCTATGCCAAAATAACGGCAAACGGCCTCATCCATACCTTCTTTAGAATAATTTATCGGTACTTGATATATACTGGAAGCGTCCATAGCCTGAATAACATTTTCTTCTTTAACATTGCAGAAAAGTGCAATTTTTCTCTTTTCGTTTTCAGGTATTTCAATATGGGTACGGCACAAAATCATATCCGGTTGGATACCATATTCTTGCAACTGTTTGACTGAGTGTTGTGTCGGCTTGGTTTTTAATTCTCCGGCAGCCGGTATATAAGGTAACAAGGTGACATGCACAAACATTATTCTGTCTCGGCCGATTTCATAGGCGAGTTGACGGATGGCCTCCAAATATGGTTGCCCTTCAATATCACCTACTGTTCCGCCTATTTCACACAAAACAAAATCTTCATCACTAATGTCTGAAACAATAAAGTCTTTTATCTCATTGGTGACATGCGGTACAACCTGTATGGTGGCGCCCAAATAATCTCCATGACGCTCTTTGTCTATGACCCGTTGATAGATTATGCCGGTTGTTACGCTATCAGCTCTTTTGGCCGGAACGCCCGAAAAGCGCTCATAGTGCCCTAAGTCCAAATCAGCCTCAGTTCCGTCATCTGTTACATAGACCTCTCCGTGTTGATAAGGGCTCATGGTTCCGGGGTCAACGTTCAAATACGGGTCGAGTTTGCGCAATCTGACTTTGAAACCTCTTGATTGCAAAACGGATGCCAGCGACGCTGATGCCAAACCTTTGCCTAATGAGGAAACAACGCCTCCCGTTATGATGATAAATTTAGTCTTCTTGTTTAATATGTTTTCTATTTTTTCGCTGAGTTTCATGGCTCTTTCCCTGTTTTTTAAAGTGACAAAGGCACCTTAGCGAAAGGTGCCTTGTTATGTTGATTTTTTATATTCATCTATTTCTCTGAATTCGGTACGCTCGGAACTTCCGGTTCTGCAGGCGTTGCGGGGGCTTGTTTTTGAACATCACTTACCGGTGCCGCATCCAAAACAGAATTTGTCTTTCTTTCTACATTCTTGTAGTAAATCGACAATGAAATACTGGTGATAAAAAATATCGTGGCTAAAATAGCCGTTGTGCGCGTCAAGAAATTGCCCGTGCCGCGTGCGCTCAAAAAGTTGGCCGCGCCGTTGCCGCCGCCCAAACCATCTAAAGCTCCGCCACCGGAACGCTGCATTAAAATAAAGCACACCAAAAAGATGGCTACCAACAAATGTATGACGAGTAATACTGTTTCCATTATTTTTTTCCTTTAGTTTTTTGATGTATCTTAGCAAACGCCTGCATTTTGTGCAATACCTAAAAAGTCTTCAACTTTTAAGCTAGCACCTCCGATTAATGCTCCGTCGACATCCTCTAAAGAAAGCAACTCCTTAGCATTGTTGGGTTTGACTGAACCACCATACAAAATTCTCATACGATTGGCATTACTCTTACCAAGTTTTTTGGCCAATGTTTTGCGAATGGCTTTATGAACTTCTTCTACATCCGCTGTTGTCGGAATTTTTCCCGTACCAATTGCCCATACAGGTTCATAGGCTATAACGGTATCCTGCCAGGTTGATGATTCCGGAACAGAATCGAGAATCTGCGTTGTACATACTTCAAGAGCTCTGCCCTCATCACGTTCTGCCAATGTTTCTCCAACACAGATAATCGTCTTTAGGCCTTGGGCATGCGCGGCTTGTGCCTTCACATTAACCAGCTCTGAACTCTCGCCGTGATTGGCTCTCCTCTCTGAGTGGCCCAAAATCACATACTGACAGCCGCAATCTTTTAACATAACCGGGCTGATATCTCCCGTATGCGCTCCCTTTTCTGCAAAATGGCAATCTTGTGCACCTAAGGCAACTTTTGCTCCTCTTAAGGCTTTTTTAACGCTTGTCAGCAATGTAAACGGCGGACAAACCAAAAATTCACATTGGGGTTTGCCCAATTTTTTGGCTGCTTCTGCCACACCTTTGGCCAAATTTGTGCCGTCTGCCAGCAAACCATTCATTTTCCAGTTGCCGGCTATGAGTATTTTTCTTCCCATTTTTTCCTCTTTGTTTGTTACCTTTTGTTTGTGTTTTAGCATAAGATTTTTTTTATTTCCACTAAAAAAATCTTTTTTGCAATATTTTTGTTAACGCTTTGTTTATTTTTATTGAAGAACTTCGCTTTTTATATTATTCTCTCCACAGTTTTTTTAAGTTTTTTAATTCTTTTTAAATAGGATGTATTGCGCCATGATGAGCAAAATCAGAAAAATGCAAGATACTTGGGTGGCTAAGTCTATCTTTATTTTAACCGCTCTCAGTTTCATGTCTTTGTTTGGTATTTCGGGGTATGTTAACAGTGCAGGTAAGAATCGCGCCGTGATTAAGGTTGATGATATTGAACTTTCTCAGGCTGAACTCTCTTATCTTTATGAAAAAGACTTAAACAATGCGCGCAAAATGTTTGGCGATGCCTTGGAAGTTAATGATAATGTACGAAACGCCTTGATGCTCGGTATTGTTAATCGTGAACTTTCTAATGCTATTATTCAAAAAAACGCTCAGAAAAATAATATTGTTATCGGTGATGACTTGGTGCGCAAAATTATTTATTCTCAAAGTGAATTTATGGACGGACAAGGTCGTTTCGATAAATATCGTTTCAACTCTATGTTAAGCGCAACTGGCTGGAGTGAAGCGGACTATATTAAAGCTTTGCGCCTCGATATTGAAAGACAAATGCTGGTGCAAAATCCGGTTAATCGTATTCATATTCCGGCTTTTTTGACCGATTTGCTCGGTAAAATCGAAAATCAACAACGCGTGTTTTCCTATGTTAAAATTTTTCCTGAAAATTTGAAGTTGACACGCAGCATTTCTGATGACGAACTCCAACAGTATTATCAGGACTTTTCAGAAAACTTTATGGCTCCTGAAGCCAGAGATATTGCTTATGTTGCGATTTCTTCCGATGAAATTGCTCAGCGCTATGAACCTTCTCAAGATGAAATTAATGCTTATATGCAGCAACATGCCGATTTGTTCCATACGCCGGAAAAAAGAAATGTATTGCAAATGGTTTTTGATGACGAAGATTCTGCTCAACAAGCTATGCAAAAAATTTCTCAAGGTGATGATTTTGTTAATGTTGCAAAAAATCTGGCCCAGCAATCTGCTCAAGATACAAATTTGGGCAATGTATCCAAAGATATGCTTTTGCCTGAAATTGCCGATGATGTGTTCTCTGCTCCTGTTAACAAAGTGGTCGGTCCTCTGAAATCTGAATTCGGATGGCATGTTTTGAAAGTTGCTAAAATTATTCCGGCTTCAGATATGGATAAAAAACTTGCTTTCAAAAAAGCTGCTGACAACATTAAACAAGAAAAAGCTTATGACATTGCTTATGATTTTTCTAACCAGATTGAAGACAAAATCGGTGCCGGAGCTTCTTTTGATGATATTGTTAAAGAGCTGAATCTCAATGTTCATCAAGTTAAGGGATTGACTGAAGACGGAAAATCTGTCTCTCAGGCCAAAATATCTCAAGATATTGTTGATGCTGCTTTTTCTTATAATGTTGGTGAAGTTTCTCAAGTTATTGAAACTGACACGGGCTATGCCTTGGTGAAAGTTAATAATATTGTGGAATCTCACTTGTTGCCTATTGATGCGGTTAAGTCTCAAATTATTGATATTTGGGCGGCTAATGAACGTGAGGCTATGGCTCAAGAACTGGTTAATGATGTGATGAATGATCTCAGCAACGGGGAAAACATTAAAAATGTTGCCCAACGCTTAGGCTTAAAAGCTTTGACCTCTAAGCCAATTAAAAAGTCTGAAAGCTTTGAGATGCTTCCTTCTTCTCAGATAGCCGCTTTGTTCCAAGAAAGCGTTGGCACGCCGGTTGCTTTAGATGTGGATGAAGGCAAAATTATTGCTGTTACTTCCGAATTGGTTAAATATAACCATAAGCTTTCAAATCAAGATAAAGCTGATATCCAAAACCAATTTCAAAATCAGTTGGCTGATGAAACTGCTAAGGTTTTGGTTGATGGTTATGCTCAAGAATATGACGTTCGCGTGAAATACAAACTTCTTGGTTTAGCTGACTAGTCTTGTTTCTGTTAAAAAAAATCCCTTTAAGTTTTTCTTAAAGGGATTTTTTTGTTTTGGAGATTTTTTTGAAAACCTATGCGGTTTTTTGTTCTTCTTTTTCCTTGGTATGTTTTGGTTTTTCTCCTTTGATGAGTTTGGGTTTGGCACCATCGTTGATGACTTTTTCATCAATGATGACTTCTACCAAATCTTTCTCATCCGGAAGTTCGTACATTTGTTCCAGAAGGTTTTCTTCCATTATGGCTCTCAAACCGCGGGCGCCGGTTTTGCGCTCTATAGCTTTTTTGGCTATGGCTCTTAATGCGTCATCGGTTATGGTTAATTTAACATCTTCCATTTCAAACAATGCTTTATATTGTTTAACCAATGCATTTTTTGGTTCTGTTAAAACTTTGACCAATGCGTCTTCGTTTAAGTCTTCAAGTGTGGCGATAATCGGCAAGCGTCCGATAAACTCTGGTATCAAGCCATATTTTAACAAATCTTCTGGTTGAATATCCTTAAGTATTTCGCCAACGCCTTTATCCTCAGGAGACTCAACCTTAGCGCCAAATCCAATTGAGGTGTCATTGCCTCGGTTGGCTACTATCTTTTCAATTCCGGCAAAAGCACCGCCGCAGATAAACAAAATGTTTGTTGTATCGACGTGCAAAAATTCTTGTTGCGGATGTTTTCTGCCTCCTTGCGGCGGAACATTAGCCATTGTTCCCTCAATGATTTTCAACAATGCCTGCTGGACGCCCTCACCTGATACATCTCTTGTAATTGACGGACCATCCGTTTTGCGGCTTATCTTGTCTATTTCATCTATATAAACAATGCCCCTTTGTGCTTTTTCTATATCATAATTAGCATTTTGAACTAATTTTAGAATGATATTTTCAACATCCTCTCCCACATAACCGGCTTCTGTTAATGTTGTGGCGTCTGAGATTGCGAACGGAACATCCAATATTTTGGCCAAGGTTTGCGCCAGCAACGTTTTTCCGCTACCGGTTGAGCCGATTAAAATGACATTTGACTTTTGGATATCTACGTCTTTGTTGCTCTTTTTGCTGTTTAATCTTTTATAATGGTTATAAACCGCTACTGACAGAACTTTTTTGGCATATTCTTGTCCGATAACATATTGATCCAAAAATTCTTTTATTTTTGATGGCGTAGGCAAATTCTCTAAAGAATTGCTCTCTTTGTTTTGTTCGATTTCATTTAATTCGTCTGCGACAATATTTATGCAGACTTCTATGCACTCATCGCAGATATAAACACCTCGGCCGGCTACCAGTTTTTTGACTTCGTCTTGACTTTTGCCACAAAAAGAACAATGCAGCGTTTCGCCTTTGTTGTTATCTGTTGTATCACTCATTTTATTTTACCTTTTATTTATTTTTTATTTCTTCGCGGTTTTCGACTATTCTATCTATTAAGCCAAACTTCAAAGCTTCTTCCGGCGACATAAAATTATCTCTATCCATAGCCTTTTCTATTACACTTAGCTTTTGTCCCGTATGTTTCACATAGAGCTCATTTAACATTTTTTTCATTTTAAGAATTTCATTGGCCTGAATCTCAATATCTGACGCCTTGCCTTGTGCTCCACCGGATGGTTGGTGAATCATTATTCTTGAATGCGGCAATGCGGCTCGCTTCCCTGCGGCACCGCCGGTCAACAATAGTGATCCCATGGAGCAAGCCTGACCAATGCATAATGTATTAACATCACAGCTAATATACTGCATTGTGTCATACATTGCCATTCCTGAAGTAACGACCCCTCCCGGTGAATTAATATACATATATATATCTTTTTTGGGATTTTCTGATTCCAAAAACAGCATTTGCGCACAAACCAACGAGGATACTTCATCATTAACCTCTCCGGTTAAAAAAATTATTCTTTCTTTTAACAATCTTGAATATATGTCAAAAGAACGTTCGCCTCTGGAGGTTTGTTCTATAACCATTGGAACCAACGTGTTGTCATAAACTTCTATTGCGCTTCTATACCCCATTTTATTGTCCTTACATTATTTAGGATGAGAATTGTTTTTCTTTTTAACTTAGACTTATTTATTCAATAAATTATTAACAAAATCTATTTTTATTTACTTTTTGATGATTTTGAATATGTCATCCAGCGTCTGATCTATATTTTGACCTAATTGCAACTTTTTTTGTCCTGATATAATACAGGCTTTTTCTTTATTATCAAAGCGGCAATAAGGTGTCAAGAAACTATTGCCGTAAATCGTGCTGTCATCTATTTGAATATCTATGTTATTGGCTTTGCAGTATTTTGCTTTTATAGTATTCCATAAATCTGGCGCAATTTCGTAGCTGCCGTCTTGTTTCTTTATCGCTAGCCCTTTTTTTTCGTAATAATCATAAATAGCAAATATCTCGTCATAGCTTATGTTCATTTGCTCTAATTCTTGCTTAACTTTTTCATAGGGACCACCGGTTATAACATATATTTTCCACCCGCGTTTGCGTGCCTCTTGCGTGAAACCGCTAAAATATTTCGGATTTGCATCAATCACACCATGAAAATCAAGCCCTATTTTAATTTGTGCCATTGTTGCTCCCAAATGCTGATGAAAACCAATCTTTTAATGAACCGGGGCTCAATGCTGATAAAGGATTTATACTAACATCCGTATCATTAATTGTGCCGCTTACTGAGTAATTGGCGGCAAAAACCGTGCCGTCTTTTCCGGCTAGCAAATTACCAACCAAGGGAATTTTGCCTAAAAAGCTGTTTATGCTATATGCCGGCGCTATGACACCCTCGCCTTTTATTTCTTCATTATTCCAATTATATGTTCCACTCATGGTTATGCCCAAAACATTACCAAAAGCTTTGGCATCTTCCACCTTTAAAACCTTGTTTTTATACTCAAACGGGGCATCCAAGTGTGAAAAAGCTATTCCTTCTCCTGAAAGCATTCCGACTATTCCCGTTAAAGAGGCTACACTCAAAACCTTTGCTAAAACCGGTGTATTATGCAAATTAAAATCCCTAATGGAGGCATGCCCCACAAAGTCTTTATCTTTGCTTCTTTTGCCCTCAATTTTTAAGTTACCGCCGCTGATGTTGTCATATATTCTTAAAACCTTAAAGGTGCTGCCGGCGTTGTTGCTATTGATGAGTAGGTAATATTCATTATTTGGGCGAGGACTATAATCGGCCTTTAATTTTACTTCTTTGCTGTTGCCATAGTTGCCGACCAGATGAATTTCATGCACACCTACTCCATGACGGAGTTTGGCGGCTCCGGCAAAGTTGGTTATCGGAACTTTGGGGTTTGTCCAAAGTTTGTTAACTGCGATATTTATATCCGTGTCCGTTACATTTTCCCAATCGTCATCTGAAGATGTATCCGTTGAAAGGTTTTGTTTTTTCTTATCATTTTCATTTTGTCTGTCAAAAAACGGCGTTAAATTGTAGCTGTTTCCTGACACATTTATTTTTATCAATCGGTCTTTTGGGGTGCCGGTCCATTCTATTTGAGCTCTCGCATTGGTTTTGGGGCCTCTAACCTTTTGGATATCAACTTGTTTTAAGCTGCCGTCTTTATTGAGGCTTATTTTTCCTGTTAGATTAAAGTCCGGTTTTGATAATGCAAATGATGGTATGGACTCTAATTTGTCCTTGTTTATTATCATTTCTGCCGTGATTTTTCCCTCAGATCCATATAGTTTTCTAAAACCCAAAAATGAGTAATCTATGGCTGCATTCTGAATATCCGCTGACAAGGATACTTTGGCTTGTTCGGTTTGTGATACGCTTATATCTGCCGTTACTATTGCATAACCTTCTATATAGGGTGAATTTAGAATTTCGGTTTCTATACCTAATTTTTTCTTTATCTCGTCATCCAACTTAAATATTATTTTATAGTTTGATTTATCACTCTTTTGGTTGAAGTTTTCTTGCCAAACCAAATCTACCGGTATTCCGTCTGCTTCAGCTTTGCCGCTTAATTTTAAATAATCATTATTGACGAAAAGCTTTAGCTCATCTGACTTCAATCCCTTGCCTTTTATGATATCTGCTATGGCCACGTCTTTAATATCTGCGTTGACTTCTACTTTGACTTCTTCAGGTTTTAGGTCATCTTTTAGTTCAAATTTAAGGCTTAAATCTGTCGTGGTTTGTCCGCTGAGTTTGTCTGCCGGAATATTCATTTCTTTTACAAAATTAAGCGGTGGATTATCAATTAATTTCAGAACATCCGTTACGCTTGATTCTGCTATCAACCTGATATCGGCATAATTATTATACTTATCCAAATCGTAGAGTTTGACATATCCTCCTGTTAGTATCACGCCGTCTGATATACCCTTATCTATGTTGATATTTATGGTGTCTTTTGTAAAGGTGACAAGGCCATAGGCATTTTTGATTTTTGGCATACCGTTTAAGTACAAAACAGTTGCGTTTTCTGCTCCAACTTGTCCTTCTAAGTTTTTGAAAACTATATTTTTTTTATCCTTATCGTAGGCAAAATCAAACTTAAATTTGGCATTTTTGGCCTCGCCGTCAAATAAACTTTCTTTGCACCATATCCACCCGCTTTCACCTAAATATCTCGGCCAATATTTGGTTAAATCATCCAATTTTAATTTGGCGGTTTCTGCCGTTATACTGGCTTGTATATCTTTGAGAGAATTTTCTAAAATATAGGGCTTCAGTCCTTTGATATTTATACCGACTTTTGCTTCTTGCCCGTCTATGTTTATCTTTCCTCCGGTTACTGTCAAGTTGTTTAAACCACCGCTTATTTTTCCCTCTGTGCTAAATGACGACATATTGTATTTCATATTTTCGTCTTCATTAAACTCTATGTAGCCTTGTCCGCCTTCAAGCTTTAAGTTAATTTCTTTTATACCTTTATCTAGACCTTCTACTACGTTGTCTTTTTCTGCTAAAATTTTATTCAAATCAATACGAGAGCTAATTTCGCCTCCTATCGGCACATGTATTTGATATAGTTCTTTTTGTTTGCTCTCTTCTACAAAATTGTTGACGATATCTGCCGGTATGATATCTGAAAAATATACTTTCAAATCCATGGCTTTTGTTTGCGTATTTAGCTTACTTTCTATACCTGCTGAGGCTATTTTGCCATTTATATCTATCAAGCCGCTGGCTTCCGTGTGTAAGGCATCAAACTCTTTTTCAAAGCCGTAATTTACATCTGATATGACCCACTTGCGTCCTAAATCAACCTCGTGAAACTCCATATTGGCGTTTTTAATTTGTATGGAATTTATGTAGTTTTCGGCTATGTATTTGTCATCTGAATTATATTTTTCCAGAAAATCTTCTGCCATATTAATATAATATTCTATTTTCTTTTTATTAACATCCTGTGGCTTAGTTTTTTCTATGCCATATTCGGTGAAAGCGTAAATGCTTGGGGCATCAACCTCAATCGAACTCGGCGCAATTATACCTCTTAACAACGCCCTAATACTAAAGGAAACCGATGTTCGCGGTGCATTGATGATAAAACTTTCATCTTGCTTTTTATATACTACATTGTTCGCAATAATTTTTATCGGTTGAATGGACCTAACCAACTCAATATTAACACTTTCCAAGCTGATGTCGTAGCTGTCATCGCTGCTGCTCAGCGCTTGTATAATATATGGTTTTAAAAACGGAACAGCTATCGGGCCTTTATATAATTGCCAGATGAAAAGCAAAAGTATACTCAAAAATACAACGCCAAAGTAGTCGAGTATTTTTGTTGTGCGATATTTTTTAACCGTTTTCTTTGCCATTTTGTTTTATTCTTCTGTTTTTTAGAGTTTATCCAGCCATTTTATGATTTCTTCTGCATTACCGAATTTATGCAAATTACCGTGCTCTGCACCCTCAAAAACCATTAAATTTTTGGGCTGCGGGGCTAATCGGTATAAATTCATTGCCAGTTGCACGGGAACCAATGTATCTTTGCTGCCCCCCATTATGAGAATCGGTGATTTTATGTTTTGAATCATTTGGGTGTTATCGTATTTATCTCTCACGATTAAATCAAACGGCAATGGTACGGGAACAATTGTTTTGGTAACATTCAGCAAACTGTCAAACGGTACTTCCAACACCAAAGCGGCAAATTTTCCTTCTCCTTGCAGATTATAGACCGTATTAACTGCCATGTGTGAGCCTAAAGACATTCCATACACAATTATATCCTTATTTTTCCAGCCTTCGTTGTGTAAATATTGAACAGCGGCCAAGGCATCTTGCTCCAAGCCCGCCTGTGTTATTCTGCCCTTTGTACCGCCAAATCCTCTGTATTCAGGCATAAAAACTCCGTATCCAGCATTTATCAACGGAACCATTTTGAAGAAAAATTTCTCGACATTATATGAATTGCCATGCATAAAAACTATCATTTTATTTTTGTTTTTCGGTGCAACATACCAGCCATAAAGTTCTGTGCCGTCGGCTGATTTATACTCAACCTCAGATACTTTTATGTCATATTTTTTTATGTTTTCTAAATTGGAATGTGTATTTGTCGGATTATAAAAGAATCCTTCTGGATATATATATACGGTTGCACAAAAGCCGATATACCCCAAAATCAGAACAAATATCAGCGTGTTAATTATTTTCTTCATTTGGTCCTACCTTTCCGGCTAATGCCGCCGCTAAAAACAAATCTATATCGCCATCCAAAACGGCTTGCGTATCTGAAGTTTCTACCTCTGTTCTTAAATCTTTGACCATCTTATAGGGTTGCAATACATACGAACGAATTTGGTAACCCCAGCCGTTTTCCCCTTGAGAATCTCTTTTTTCTTGCTCTTTGGCTTCTCTTTTTTGCAATTCTATTTCATACAAACGTGATTTTAACATCTTCCACGCGGTTTCTTTGTTTTGAAACTGGGAACGCTGCGTTTGGCAAGAAACAACAATGCCTGTCGGAATATGTGTAATTCTGACTGCCGAATCCGTTTTGTTAATATGTTGTCCGCCTGCACCCGATGAACGATAGGTGTCTATACGGCAATCAGCCTCATTTATGTTTATTTCTATTTCATCATCTACCACAGGATATACACCTATTGAAGCAAAGCTTGTGTGTCTGCGTCCGGCTGCATCAAACGGTGATATTCTCACCAGACGATGAACGCCACTTTCGGACTTTAACCAGCCGTAGGCATTATGCCCCATTATCTTTATGGTTGCAGACTTTAGTCCGGCAACGTCACCTTCGGTTTCCTCTATATATTCTACCTTATAATGATGTTTTTCTGCCCATCTTGTGTACATTCTAAGCAGCATTTCTGCCCAATCTTGAGCCTCTGTTCCGCCGGAACCGGCATGGACTTCCAAATAAGTGTCATTGCCGTCGACTTCACCATTTAACAATGCTTCAAGTTCCTGATGTTTGGCGTCTTCTTTGAGATTTTCAAGCTGATGCAAAACATCTTGCTCTAAATTCGTGTCGCTGTCGGCTTCGGATAATTCTGCAAGCTCTTTTAAGTCATTTAAGCTACCATTTAGGTGCTCAAAATTATTTATCTTATCTTCCAATGAAGCTTTTTCACTCATTAGCTTTTTAGCGCGCTCAGCGTTTTCCCACAATCCGCTTTCTTGCGATAATGCGGTGAGCTCTTCCAATCTTATTTTTGAGTTTTCGTAGTCAAACCGACCTCCGTAATAGTTTGACTGATTTTTCTATCTCTTCTATTAACTCTAATATTTCTGCTTTCATGCTTGTTCCTTATTATTTTTTTAGTATTGTGTGCCTAACTGAAAATCTACATCGGCTCCGTCATTATAAATAACGCTGCCATTATCCGAAATTTCTTCACCGTCTTCTGTTTTTTCTTCTCCGATTACTCTTTGGTTGTTATTGAAATCAAAGTCGGGCTTTAGAGCCTCCGTAATCACAGATGTATCTTGCGGTTGGGCTGGTTTTCCGGTTTTATAATTTATTCTGACCAAGCGTATTCCCTGCGGTATTCTAAATGGTGTATCCGGCTTGTCTTTCAAGGCCTCTTGCATAAAGTCATAGAATATCGGCAAGGCTACAGATGATCCGGTCTCTAATCTGCCCAATGTTCTTGGTTCATCGAATCCAACATAGGTGCCAACCACTAAGTCCGGTGAAAAACCCATAAACCATGCTTCTTTGCTGTCATTTGATGTTCCGGTTTTTCCGGCCAAATGTCTTTTTAACCAACGTAGTCTGGCTGCGGTGCCTCGAGTGGCAACACCTTCCAATATACTCACCATTTGATAGGCTGACAAGGGATCTATCACCTGTTCTCTCATGTCTTCTAAAACAGGAACCGGTTGATTTTCCCATTTTTGAGCATAGCAATCTTTGCACTCTCTCTTATCATGGCGATAGATGGTTTTTCCGTTGCGGTCTTGTATTTGCTCAATAAAATATGGTTTTATTCTCTTTCCTCCGTTGACCATCATGGCATAAGCCGTTGACAAGTCTATCAGTCTTGTATCTCCTGCTCCCAATGACATTGACAATAATTCAGGCAAATGGTCGTTTACGCCCAGTTTCTTGGCATATTCCGAAACTTTATCCATTCCTAAATCTTGTGCTAACCTCACAGTCATCAGATTACGTGATTTTTCCACTCCTTGCCGCAAAGTTATCAAACCGTCAAACTTTTTGGAATAGTTAACCGGTTTCCACTTTGGCAACCCTGCTCCTTGGTCAAAGACAAACGGCGCATCTAAAATCAAATCCGTCGGAGAATAGCCATTTTCCAAGGCAGCCAAATAAACTATCGGCTTAAATGAAGAGCCTGTTTGTCTTCTGGCTTGTGTGGCTCGATTGAACTGTGAGCGATTGAAATCATAACCGCCAACCAAAGCTAAAACCTTGCCGGTATGCGGATCTAGAGCAATCACACCACCGTCAACATCCGGAACTTGACGCAAATAATAGCTGTTTTCTGTTATTTTTTGTTTTTTTATTTCTGCTTCCGAAACTTTTTCGACAAGAATGACATCTCCTTGTTTCAAAACACTTTTTACATCTTTCGGTTCATAGCCTATGCCTTGATTCTTAAGCGTTTTTCTGGCCCATTTGACTAAACTTAACGGAATTGTTCCACCCTCATTGTTTTGGGTTATGATTTCTGCTTTATCGACAGAAACATCTTTAACTATTGCTAACTCCCAGCTTTTGTCTGCACCTTTGGGCTTTTGAATTTTCTTAAAATCTTCCTCATAGTCGCTATTTATATCTAACTCTGCAACCGGACCGCGGTAGCCGTGTTTTGTGTCGTATTTTTTCAATTCTTCTCTAAAGGCTTTGGTGGCAATGTTTTGTAATTTTGGATCTAATGTGGTTCGGATAATTAGTCCGCCTTCATACAAGGCATCTTCTCCAAACATTTTTTCTACTTCTCGACGGACTTCCTCGCTAAAATAATCGGCATTTTTAACAAATTCTGCGCCTCTGTCCACCGTTTTCAATGGTTTTGCCTTGGCTGTTTCGGCTTCTTCCTCTGTTACATAACCATCTTCAAGCATACGGTCTATCACCCAATTTCTGCGGGCAACGGCTGCATCATATTTGGTTTTGGGATTATAATTGTTTGGGCCTTTCGGCAAGGCTGCCAAATAGGCTATTTCTTCCAAGTCCAAGTCATTAAGTGACTTTCCAAAATAGTTCAAAGCTGCTGCGGCTACACCATATGAACGATTTCCCAAATAAATTTCATTCAAATACAACTCTAAAATATGTTCCTTCGTAAAAGCTTGTTCCATTCTGGTGGCCAAAATGGCTTCTTTTATCTTACGGGTTATGGATAATTCTGAACTCAGCAAAAAGTTTTTAGCAACTTGTTGTGTAATTGTTGATGCACCTGACGGGCGTCTGCCTGACCCCAAGTTTTTCAAATTGCTCAATACGGCTCTGATTATACCTACAAAATCAATTCCGAAATGTTCATAAAACTTTTTATCTTCTGCGGCTATAAATGCATGTTTTACTTTTGTCGGAATTTTTTCTGCCGGTACAAACAATCTTTTTTGCGCGGCGTATTCCATCAACAACTCACCGTTTCCGGCATATAATCTCGTCGTTACCGGCGGTTCATAATCTGCCAATTGGTGAAAGTCCGGCAAATCTTGTGTGATTTTCCACAGCAAGGTGATGGCGACAATTATTCCGATAACGGCAAAGAAAAATAATGTACTAATTAATGAAGATAAAGTCTTAAACATTTACTTTCTCGAAATTAAATCTAAAAAAACACGCGTTCGAATTTTAATCTATTACATTTTAGCTAAATTGCAAAAGTTTTTTCACTTTTTTAAGATACAAAAAAGGAGCGGTTTTGTTGCCGCCCCTTATTTTTTTTGCTTTTTTTATTCTATACAGCAATCAACGGCTTTTCTCACAAAGGCTTTCATCTTGGCCAATGTTCCTGTCGGCTTGTCTTCCGCAATATTTTTTTCGGGAACTTTGTCGTCTGAATTCAGTCTTGATGTTAGTTTTTTGATATCATCTGCACTTTCTTTTATCCATTTGACATCACTGACATTGAGCATATTCATATTCAAGCCCCAAAACAGGCAATAAAGCTCATAAGCTTGATCGAACAGCCTATATGCCTCTTCCTTATGGCCTAAAGACTGCTGCTTGGTACCGACTTCCATTAATCTCATAGATGATGCTAGCAAATGTTTTGAGATACACCAAACTTCGCCCTCATATGATGGAATTATCTTTTGCATCAAGGTTTTTCTTTTTTCTCTGATATCTTCTATCAAGTCATAAAAAGATGTTTTGCCGGTTTTTGCTCCGGAAAAAACCAGATGCTCCTCTATGCTGATTAAGTTCATTATCGCAATACTTAAATCCTGATCTGAAGACAAATCCTTAGGATTAACTTTTTTGGAAGAATCTATTCTTTCAACAAATTCTTTAATTTTATCATTCTTACTCATTGGTTCCTCCTAAAAATTTTCAAGCAAGGCCTCAGCACTCGTTGGAGCCGCGGCACCCCCTGACATCGGGTTATAATAAAAATAGACGCTGGACAAAGCTAAAGCTAAAACCGGAACAACCACTTTTTCAAACGGAAAATGGGCATGTCCGCCGTTTTTTTGTTTCATCCATTGATAGAACTTGGAAGCGTAAATAAACACTAATGCGCCTAAAATCGTGCTGAACAACAGTGGGTCTAGATAAAACATACCCCATATAACTCTTGGTGAATATGCTATTTCGGATATATACATAAAGCCGATTGAGCCAACACTGATTATCATCAAGAGTGCATTTCTGCCCCAAAAGTTCCAATTTTTTTTATCAAACCACAATATCAACCAATAGCCCAACAATGCGAGCAAAGCTCCTGCCCAGACACCAACGACGCAATCATCAACACCTAAGCTACGGGCAATTTCCAATGAAGCTCCGACCGCCACCGTGCAAACCGCGCATGCCGGATTTGCATAAGCTGCTGTTGTCGATACTAAAATTATCGCCGTTAATAATGACAACAATATCATGATATTTCTCCTTCACTTATCAAATTTGTCATATATTATCATTCTATTGTTTAATAAATCAACTTAATTTTCTGATTTATTATCATTATTCATTTTATTTTGTTCGTTACGCTCTTTTTCTTCTCTCAAATAACGGCGAGTCATTTTGAGGGCGTTTTCAAACGTGGTGGCCGTTGATATGTTTTTATAAGTTATGCCCTCATGATGAAAGGCCTCTTTCAAAACACGGCGCGGCTGCTTTTTGACATTGGAAAAAATTATCTTGGTGTCGTATTGCTGAATTTTACGAATAAAATCAACAATGATGTGGGCTCCTGTTGCATCAACAATCGGAACATAACCCATACGCAATATCAAAACCTTTGGCGCTTTGGGCAAATTTTTGAGATAATTTGAAACCTGATTGGCCGCACCGAAGAACAACGGGCCTGACAATCTTAATGACATAACACCGTCTTTTGCCAGATATTGTGTCAAGTCACGACCGCCTGAACTTTCTTCCAATGTGGTTTCATCGGTTTCTATTTCCATTTCTCTGCTCATTCTATGCATAAATATTATGCTCGACATGATAAAGCCAACGCTGATGGCTGTATTCAAATCCGCAAGCAGGGTCAAGCTTAATGTTACTATCAAGGTATAGCGGTCGCCGCGTGGTCCTTCTATAACTTTAATCATTTTACTTACACCCAACATATTCCATCCGACAAGTGTTAAAACGGCTGCTAAACATGACAGAGGAATGTATTTTGCCAAAGGTGACAATACCAACATAAACAGCAATATGAACACGGCATTCATCATACCTGCAACAGGAGAATATGCCTTGGCTTTAAGGCAGGTGGCGGTTCTGGCTATGGCTGATGTAGCGGGAATTCCGCTAAAAAACATACAAATTATGTTGGCGGCGCCCTCGCCTATCAATTCGGCATTCGGATTGTGGTTATCACCACTCATACCATCGGCCACAGTGGCGCAAAGTAATGATTCTATTGCGGCCAAAAAGGCTATGGTCAAGCCGCTTGGTAGTATGTCAAAAAACATTCCCCAGTCGAAGTCAGGTATTTGCGGTGCCGGCAAAAAATGCGGGATACCGCCGAAACGACTGCCGATTGTGGTTACTTCAACGCCAAATATTTTCAAAATCATAACCATCACTATTGAGGCTCCAACGCATACCAAATAAGCCGGCAATTGGGGTTTGTATTTTTGAATATATTTAATGATGGCAAATGACACGGCGGCAATGAGTGTTGAGCCAATCGTCAGCTTGTCTAAATTTTGCAGATATGCGCCCCAGCGCGGGATAACTGCCGATGGCACATTGTTTATTCTCAGCCCCAACAAATCTTGAAACTGCGTTGATATCAGCAACAAGCCGATACCTGCCGTAAAACCTAAAACTACCGGATATGGGATGTATTTTATATATGTTCCGAGTTTTAGCAAGCCGGCGATAATGAGTGCGCCTCCGGTTATTAACATGGTCATTAACAGTCCTTGATAACCATAACCGTTTAACACACCTAAAATCACAATGGCAAATGCACCTGTCGGACCGCCGATTTGATAACGGCCTCCGGCAAACATCGCTATAAAGAATCCGGCGACAATTGCCGTATATAGTCCTTGTGCCGGTGACACCCCTGATGCTATTGCCAAAGCCATGGATAAAGGAATCGATATGACGGATACCGTCAACCCTGCAGATACATCCTGCTTGAATTTTTTGAAGCTATAACCTTGATTCTTTATAACTTCCAACAATTTCGGGCTATAGTTTTTTTCATACATCGCGATTAAATTCTTTATCCATGTCATCTTTTTTTCCTCTTTAGATTTTTCTTTTTTTTCAAAACCTGCAATGTATTACTCTTCTTATTTTTTTAGTCAAGTGATTAATAACTTCCGGACACAAAAAAATAGCCGACTATCTGTCGGCTATTTGGCATCTTTGTTCATCTTCCTCCTAATATTTTTTGATTTATTATATATTCTTTATAGGATAATCTTTGATTGTTATAATAATTTTTTGCCTTTCCTGTCAATTTTTCCAGATGATTGCTAAACTTTGGACTATATCTTGAACGGATTATATTTTCTTGCTCAAATTTTTGTTGTCCTTTTATTCTTTCATATAATCCATAATACCTCTCAAAATCTATCACTGGGGCTTTTTCTTCTCCCATACGATTAAATTGATAATAGCGTCCTTTTCCATCATTGCCATCTGAGCGATATCCGTTGGCTATTTTGGCAATCTCCTTAAACGCAGGAACTTTGTCTATATGTTCAACCGGTATATGCATTTTTTTACGCCAATTCGGGTATGCTTTATTCATATGTATATCTAACATTGTTTCTTTTTCCGAAATTGCTAATTCTGTTATTCCGGGAATATTGCCCATTTCTTTGGTTCCGAAAATATCTGAAAATGGTAACAGCATTATGGCTGAATTGCTTTGGCCTAAATAATCTACAACGGCTTGTTCATATTTATCCGGTATGGTGGCGGCCTGTTGGCGCGGCGCATTGCAAGGAACTCCTCCTACTCTTTGCCAACAACCTTTTTCCGTTAAGGCATAATTTAGAGCCTCTCTTTGTGTGGCGTACTGCTCAAACTTATCATTAGCTTGCGCCTCACTGATAAAGCCTAATTTGCGTTTCAAATATACATCCTGCACATTCCACTGGCAATCCAACGGCGGTGTGTCATGCGTTGAGGTGGCACATACCGAAGCAACCGGATATTCATTGGGGTGTTTCATCGCATTTGTACCGTGGCCGCTCTTAAAGCCCCATTCACGCTCAAAAGGTAAAACTCGATAGGATAATATTCCGAAATCTTCCAACTTAGGGCGAAAACCTTCCGGTAACATCCCCAAGTCTTCTCCTATCACCATCGTTTTGTTGCGGTGGCTTTCTAGTGCTACTATCGCCATCAGCTCATCAAAATTATAATATATAAAGGCTCCGTCCACCGCTTGATGTCCGTGTGGAACCATATATAATCTTTGTAATTGCAGAACATGGTCTATGCGCGTGCATCCGGCATATTTCATACTCGCACGCATAATCTTTGAATATGGTTCATAGCCCTTTTCTCTTAATTTTATTGGATTAAAACCTACAACATTCCATATCTGACCGTTTTGGCTCAATATGTCAGGCGGTGCACCGGCCGAGGCCTTCATATATAAATCCGGCTGGTACCATGCCTCAAATCCAAAGCACGATCCTCCTACGGATTGGTCCGTATACAAACCTATCTTCATGCCTGAACTTAAGCATGTTTCTTGGACTCTTTCGAGTTGTTTGTCGCACTGGTATTGCGTATATTTATAAAAATTTATCAGCCGTCTGTTTTCTGTTTCAAATTTTATTACTTCCGGAGAATTGGGATTTTTGTATGCCTTAGGCCACTGATGCCAATTGACGGGCGCCGGATTTTGCTGGGACATTACCTTACACAAGGCTCGAAATGTGGCATATTTTTCCAAATCTTCGCCTTTATCATCGCAATAAACGCAAAATCTTTTATAATCCTCACTTTTTTTATCTGATGAAAATTTATCATAACATTTCCACAATATATCATCCAAAAGCTCTTGCGTGGTCGCATAATCTACATAGCCTTTTCGCCTATTTTTATTGATTTTTTCTTGAAATTCCGGGCTATGATAGTAGCTTATGATATCTTGATTTTCGGAAAAATCTTTAACCGCTGTTACATCCAAATATATGTAATTATAAAACATTCGGCTGTCCGGACTATAAGGGCTGGCGTTTTCTGGATAATCGTCGCGCATGGCGTGTAAAGGGTTTACCCCCATAATGCCCGCACCATTCCGCCCTAAGGTATTGCCTATTTGTGCCAAATCGCTAAAATTGCCTATGCCTAAATTGTTTTCAGATACTTGCTCATAGAGTTGAACGGGAACACCCCATGTTTTTTTGCCCTCATTGACACCTAATCGGTCATAACATTTTTCAGGTGCCGAAATTACTCGCGAATTGTCCACCACTAAATGTCCGTTTTTGGGATCGATATATGAAAACTGAACTTCATGGTACCCCAACTCTACATCAAACGGAAATTTGAATTTGTATTTTCTATAAACCGTTCCATCTATTTCCCTTGTACAATCTTCTCCGTCTTTATTTTTGACTTTTTCAAGGGAACTTACGGCGTCCTTTCCGTTATAGACGTTTCCTTCTTCTTCCGTTAATGTCCATTTAATGTCTTTGACATTATCCGGTAGTGAAATTATCAGCTCTTTAACTCTGTTTTTTCTTAAAACCGAGACCTGATGCACGATATTTACAAATTCGGAATCTACCCTTTCTTTGATGATTTCATCCAATTTTTTAACATTATTAAAAACATTGTTTTTATCATTTATGTCGAACTCTTGCGGAAGGATACCAATTGACTGCAACAAATATATTTTATTATCAATTGAGGTATGAAGCTCTATTCCGTACAAGTGTGCCAGATGGCAAATTTTATCTTCCAGAATCATAAATTTCCCTAATATTTATCTTTTATTGTCGTATAATGTTTTTAATATACAGACAGACTTTATAATCGTCAAACACTCTAAAAACTTATTTTTTTACATTCTTTAAGCCGTATAAAATCTTATTTTTATAATCCGTTGTTTTTTAGTTGATTTTATGGTTTATTTGCCTATAATTTTGTTCTGTTTGCAGGGAGTTTTGTTGTGTATAATTTAATTTGTAAAGCTATTTTTTCCCATCAACTTAACAAGCAAGAAATTGTTTCTTTGCTGAGTAATGACGATTGCAATGAAATTTTGTTCAAAGCCGCCGATGAAGTCCGCAAAAAATTTGTCGGAGATGATATTCAGCTGCGCGCGCTTATTGAATTTTCTAACATCTGCCACAACAACTGTTGTTATTGCGGGTTGCGACGCGATAATAAAAATATTGTTCGTTATCGGTTAGATGAAGACACGATATTTCGTCTTGCAGAACATGCCGTTACACAACTCGGGTTTAAGACTATCGTTCTTCAGTCGGGAGAGGATTTGTGGTTTACAAAAGAAAGGCTTTGTGCTCTTATTCGCCGCATAAAAACTCTAGACACTGCCATAACACTCAGCATCGGTGAAAAAACTTATGGCGAATATCTTGCTTATAAAAATGCAGGATGTGACCGTTTTCTTCTCCGTATTGAGACAACCGACAAAGCTCTTTATGAAAAATACGACCCCGATATGTCTTGGGAAAACCGTAAGCAATGCTTATACGACATTAAATCTATCGGACTTGAAACAGGAACGGGTTGTTTGGTCGGTCTGCCCAATCAGACAATCGAATCCCTTGCCGATGATATTCTCTTCTTCAAAGAAATCGGCGCAGATATGGTTGGAATCGGTCCGCTTATTCCTCATCCTGATACACCCCTTGCCCAAGCCAAAGGCGGAACTTTTACGCTTGCTTGCAAGGTTATGGCTCTTACACGCCTTGTTTTGCCAGATATTAACATTCCGGCCACTACCGCTATGGAAACTCTTGAACCAAACGGGCAGCTCAAAGCCCTGCAATCCGGCGCTAATGTGATTATGCCTAATGTTACACTTTCCGATGTGCGGCAATATTATGAACTTTACCCCGGAAAATCTAACACTAATCTTGCATCACAAAATGCTCTTGCCGCCTTTAAGCAAAAGCTCTTTTCTATCGGACGGACAGTTGGTCAAGATTATGGTTCGCACAAAAAAAGTGCTAAAGCTTGAACCTTAGCACTTTTCCTTTTATTACTTCAAGGCTATCAACTCTTTAACACGTTCTTTGAAACGCTCCAAAACATCTGACTTTGGCGTGTATTTTTCATCAAAAGGTTCAACCGTTTGCCAGCCAAGCTCTTCAAATACAGATTGAATCTGCTTAACCACCCCCGGTTTCCAGCCATAAGAGCCAAATGCCAAGCCTTTTTTACCTTTCGGTGCCAAGCCGCGCAGATATGTTACAAAACCTGCAACTCTCGGATAAAGCTGGTTGTTCAAGGTCGGGTTGCCTATCAAGACATATTCTGCATCCGGAAATGCAGCTATTATCTCTGACATTTCATGTACTCTTAAGCAATATTTGCTAACCGGAATACCTGCATCCTGAAATACGCTCATTGCCGTTTCGGCCAGTTTTTCAGTTGCACCCCACATGGTGTCATACACGATAACGGCTTTGCCCTTATTTTCACCTTTTGCCCATTCATCATACAAGCCGAGGATTAATTCAACTTCTTCCTTACCGCTCCAAATCAAACCATGCGACGGGGCAATCATATCTATATCCAAATTCAAGCTTGCGGCTGTTTGTAAGGCCTTTTCTGCTTGTGCAACGTAAGGATACAAAATGTTGGCAAAGTAGCTTTGTGCATCGTGCAAAACAATCTCTCTCGGTGCGTCCTTGAAAAACAGCTCATTCCCGCAATAGTGTTGTCCGAATCCGTCATTTGGCAACAGCAACTTATCTTCCTTAACATACGTCATCATCGAATCCGGCCAATGCAGCATCGGCGTGGTCATAAACGTTAAGGTTCTTTTGCCGATTGAAACGCTATCTCCCATCTTGATTATTTGATAATTCCAACCCGTGGTATCAAAGTGGGCTTCTAATGCCTGCTTGCCGGCTGAATTGGTGATAATGGTTGCTTGCGGCGCTAATTTCATTAACTGTGGAATACTGCCGGAGTGATCCATTTCGACATGGTTGACCACAATATATGCTATCTTTGAAAAATCGGTCAGGCTTTTTACTCTTTCGATTTGTTCATTGACCATATAATGCTTAACGCCATCAACCAATGTGATTTTTTCATCCATAATCAAATATGAGTTATAGGTTGAGCCGTGCGGAGTGGCATAGCCGTGAAACTCCTGCAAATTCCAATCTTTGGCACCTACCCAATAGATGTCTTTTTTTATCTCAACGCCGTTCATTTTTGTCTCCTTTGTTGTTTTTGTTTTTTTATATACATAATATGCAATTTTCGAATTGACAACATAAATTTTTATTGATAATAATAATCATTATCATTTTTATTAAACTCTGCTTTTCTCTGTCAGGATTTTTTTATGAACTTTTCTAAGCAAAGGGAACTTATTTTGGATGTTTTGCGGCAAAATCCCATTCATCCTACTGCCGACAAACTCTATGAGCTTGTACGCCCCCTTATGCCTTCTATCAGTCTGGCAACCGTTTATCGCAACCTTAATCAATTGGTTGATAACGGCTCTATTCGCAAAATTTCTGGTCTGGATGGCGCTGTCCATTATGACCATTGTGTTGAAAAACACTATCATTTTATTTGCACTTGCTGCAATAAAGTGTATGATGTTCCTTACAATGTCGCTGAAGATTTGGAACAAAAGCTTAAATCTTTTACAGGTTTGGAGGCTCAATCCACCGAGTTGACATTTAAAGGACTTTGTTCTGATTGTCAAAAATCTAATTAAGGAGATTAAATTATGGAATTAAAAGGTTCTAAAACCGAAAAAAACCTCAAAGAAGCCTTTGCCGGCGAATCTATGGCCCGCAATAAATATACCTATTATGCTTCGAAGGCTAAAAAAGAAGGATACAACATTATCGCTGATAAATTTGAACAAACAGCCAATAATGAAAAAGAGCATGCTAAAATTTGGTTCAAACTCTTAAACGGCGGTGAAATTTCTGACACTATCTCTAATCTTAAAGATGCTGCTGCCGGCGAAAATTATGAATGGACCGATATGTATCAACGTATGGCTAAAGAAGCTCATGAAGAAGGTTTTACTAAAATTGCTTACCTCTTTGAAGCTGTGGCTCAAATTGAAAAAGGACACGAAGAAAGATATCAGGCTCTCTTAAACGCTCTTGTTGACGGCAAAGTTTTTGAACGTCCGACAAAAGTTATTTGGGAATGTGCTAACTGCGGTCACCGTGTGGAAAGCCCGAAGGCACCGGAAAAATGCCCTGTTTGCGATCATCCGCAAGCTTATTTCTTTGAATTGCAAGAAAAGTTCTAATTATTTTATCTTTTCTAGCTCCGAGGCTCTGATTTATTTCAGAGCCTTTTTTGTATGTTACTTATAAAGTAATTACAAAAAAAAACGGGAACAAACGTCCCCGTTTATCTTAAAGCTTAACTTTAATTAAGCACTTTTCTTTGTTGTTTTCTTTGAAGATTTTTCTTCTTCAGAACTCTCAGCCTTGGCTGCCTTCTTAGCTGCCTTTTTAGCAGGCTTTTCTTCTTCGTCAAAGCTATACAATTCTTCAACGCTTACTGTTTTGTTGGCTACATTGGCTTTTGAAACAATGTGGTCAATAATTTTTTCTTCAAAAATCGGAGCCTTTAATGCCTCAACAGCTTGTTTGTTCTTCAGATAATAATCCAACACAATTTGTTCTTGTCCCGGATATTTTCTGGCTTCATTCATAATTGCCTTGTTGATATCATCGGCTTCAATATTGATTTTTGCATCTTTTCCGATTTCTGACAATACCAAGCCCAATTTAACACGGCGTACTGCAATATCTTTATATTCTTGTTTTAACTCATCTTCAGACTTAGCTTTTTCGCTTTCATCTAACTGATTGTATTTTTTGGCTTGTTCATACTGAGCTAAAATGCCTTTATACTCAGCATCAACCAAATTTTCTGGTACTTCAAATGAATATTCTTTATCCAAAGCATCCAAAATTTGGCGTTTCATTTTCAAGCGCGCTGCGCCCTCATAATCAACTTTAATACGATCAGAAATTTTTTGTTTCAGGTCATCCAAGCTCTTCTCACCTAAAGATTTGGCAAACTCATCATCAATTTTAACTTCTTTGTTTTTACGAAGTTCTTTAACTTCAACGGCAAATACAGCTGCTTTTCCGGCCAAATCTTTGGCATGATAGTTTTCTGGGAAAGTAACATTAACATCTACCTTTTCCCCTGCTTTTTTGCCAACCAACTGATCCTCAAATCCAGGAATAAATGTGCCAGAACCCAACTCCAGCGAATAACCTTCTCCTTTGCCGCCTTTGAATTCAACACCGTCAACAGAGCCAACAAAGTCTATCACAGCGACGTCGCCTTTTTGAGCGGCACGGTCTTCTTCAATCTTAACGGTTTCGTGACGAGACTTGGCCAAATATCCCAAGGCCTTATCAATTTCTTCAGCTGGAACTTCTGCCATCGGCTTTTCAATTGACAATTTGGTGATGTCTCCGAGTTTTATCTCAGGCAAAACTTCCATATTCATTTCAAATTCAATGTCTTTTCCTTCACCGAATGAATTTATTTTGATGGATGGCATCATTGAGGGATGAAGTTTTTTGTCAGCTATTACCTTCTCTGAGCCGGTTCTGACCATATCATCCAAAACATCACCCATTACCGATGCTTGGTATTTTTGTTTAATCATGCTCAAAGGAGCTTTTCCTGGGCGAAACCCAGGTAATTTAACTGATTTGGCAACTTGGGCCAACTTCTCATCAACTTTTGCGGCTACATCAGCGGCCGGAATTGATACTTTGTATTCTCTTTTTAGACCTTCAGATTTTAACTCAGTTACTTTCATTATTTTCTCTTTCTTGGTTGATACTTGCCATTCTTTTGCATTAAACAAAAAAAATGGTGCAGACGGAGAGACTCGAACTCTCACAGCTCGCGCCACCAGATCCTAAGTCTGGCGTGTCTACCAATTTCACCACGTCTGCGTTTTGTGTTATTGCTTGAATACTACATATTTTTTTATTTAAATCAAGCAAAATTAACAGCCCAATTAAAATTATTGTATTCTTTTAACTTATTTATTATTATGTGGAGTAAGTTTTGATGTTTTCCGTTTGTTGCTCGGAAAGGAGAAAGTTGTGGTTCATTCTTTATTATTCAAATATAGCGTGTGCGGGGTCGTTTCAATTTTGGCTCTTAATGCTTGTTCTTTGCCTCAATCTGATGAGAAGCCAAACCATAGTTGGTTTAAGGGCGAAGTTTATGGCACGGAAGGCGATAGTGATGCCGAACTTGCCATCGTGGCTTATTCTCAGGGAAAATTCGATGAGGCTGAAAATTATGTTATTCAGGCCTTGCGTCTAAACCCTCGTCACCCACAAGCTTTGATGGTTGGGGCTTTGGTCTATGAAAAACTCGGCAGACTTAACCGCGCCCGCCAATATTATGAAGATTTGATTATTGTCGGCGAAAATGAAACAACTATTCTCGGCAGTACGGACGGAACGCCTCAGAAAATGTCTGATATTGCTAAAAAAAGACTCCGCCGCCTCAATATGCAACAATCCGAATTTATGATTGAAGACAAAGACGGCACCATGACCTTCAATATTTCTAAGGAAGCGGCTGCCCGTCAAGGAAAATCTGCTATGGAAGAGGCCTTATTTGTGCGCAATCAACAACTTATCGCATCTAATCAAGCTGATGCCGATGCCGATATTAAGGCCGTTGAAGTTCTTTTTGATGACAACGAAAAAAATGTTATCTCCCGCTTTCTTATCATGAAAGAATTAGCAGAAAAAGACATGATTACTAAGCAAGAGTTTTTAGCTGCTCGCCAAGCTAATATCGGCGGGCTTCTTCCTTTAACCAACAAAGCTCCTGCTTTTGGCATCAATGCCCCCGTCCCTTCTCCGGATTTGATTATTGAGCGTATTAATTCTCTTAAAGGTGCCGTGGAAGCTCGCGCCATTACTCCGCAAGAATTTTCGGCAGAACGCGACCTTATTATTAAAGCTATTTTGCCGCCTGAGCCTCGTGTGCGGATGAAGCCTAAAGCTCCGGCTAAAGATATTTTGACCGCGGCCAAAGATTTGCGCAAGCTGGAAGTGATTTCGGAACTCGGTCTTGTGACCAAAAATGAAAAAGCTCAGGAGCAAAAAGCCATAGAATCCGCTTTGGGCTTGAACATCCAACCCAAAACAGAATCCGCTCTTAACAAAAAAATAACCTCGGCAAAGGCTGCTCCTTCCAAGTCTAGCGAATCTCCTGCTCCTGATGTGAAAGCAGATAAACCAGTGCAACAGACTTCAACCGCCGAAAATCTTGTTCCTGCTCAACCAAACAATAATGCTCCGGAAAATATTACGGAAGTTGAGGAAGAAGTGCAGATTTTGGAGCCGGAGGTTTCAAGTCCTTTTAAATAAATTCTAAATTCTCTAATTTTTCAACCTGGCGGACTTTGTGTCCGCTTTTTTCTGCACCTAAATTAGACAAAAAACTTGACTTAAAAAAACTATAGTGGTATATATTTTTTTAGTTTTTGAATTATTATAATTTTTAAATATCTACAATTATGAAAAAAATTTTGATTTCCGCAGCCTTATTGCTGGCTTTTGTGCCTTGTTTGGTTATGGCTAGAACAGTCAATGACACCCTCACTATTGTTAAAATTACGGCCAAAATCATCACCAAAAACGGAAAACCTTTTGAGGGGAAAAGGTATATTAATTTTCATCTTAACGATGGACGCGTGATAGTTTTGGAAGACAAAGAAAAAGACGATGCTTCCCCTGATAAAATTATGTCGGACAAAGGCAGAATTTATCAAGATGGCATTGAAGAAGGCGTATTCAGGACAACTCTATCATCTTGGAAAGAGGCTTATTGCGGGCAGCAAGTGATTATTCGCGCGCATGGGCGAAAATATCGCTGTTACATTCACTAAAAAATTATCTTTTTTCTTTAAGGCGGTTTTCTAACCGCCTTTTTTTATGGGTTTTTGCTTGCATTATTTTGTTTTATGCGGTAAAACGGGCTTAATTTTGTTAATCCTTTATGTTAAAAGAGTGTTTGTTTATGCCTGAAAATAAAGTTAATCCTCGCAAATGTTTTGCGATTATTTCTCACCCTGATGCCGGTAAAACGACTTTGACCGAAAAGTTGTTGCTCTTTGGCGGTGCCATTCAACAAGCCGGTGCCGTTAAAGCTCGCGGTGAAGCCAGACATGCCCATTCAGACTGGATGAAGGTGGAGCAAGAGCGCGGAATTTCCGTTGCATCCTCCGTGATGAATTTTGAATATGACGGTGTAACCTTCAATTTGTTGGACACTCCGGGGCACGAAGACTTTTCCGAAGACACTTATCGTGTGCTGACCGCGGTTGACTCGGCCGTCATGGTTCTCGACTCGGCAAAAGGTATCGAATCTCAGACTAAAAAGTTGTTTGAAGTTTGCCGTTTGCGCAATGTGCCTATTCTGACCTTTATCAACAAGCTTGACCGTGAAGGGTTGGACCCGTTTTTGCTCTTAGACGACATTGAAAAAACACTCGCGTTAGACGTTACCCCCGCAAGTTGGCCGATTGGCATGGGCAAAGATTTTCTTGGTTGTTATGACTTGCTTAAAGACAGGCTTATTTTGATGAACAAAACCGGTGACAAATCGCAAATCAACGCCACAATTGAAACTTGTCAGGGCTTAGATGATCCTAAACTTGATGCGCTTTTGCCGGCTCATGCAGTCGCCAAGCTCAGAGAAGATGTGGAAATGGTGCGTGAGCTTTGCCCTGCTTTTGATATTAATCTTTATCTGGCCGGTGCCTTAACGCCCGTCTTTTTCGGAAGTGCCATCAACAATTTTGGTGTGCGTGAGGTTTTGGAAGGCTTGCACGAAATAGCCCCAACGCCGCGCCCTCACCCCGCTGTTGAAAGAATGGTTTCTCCCGATGAGAAAAAAGTTACCGGTTTTATTTTCAAAATTCAGGCCAATATGGACCCCAAACACCGTGACAGAATTGCGTTTATGCGTATTTGTTCCGGGCACTTCAAAAGAGGCATGACCTTACAACAAATTCGTACGGGCAAAGGAATCAAAATTCCAACACCGGTGATGTTTATGGCACAAGACCGTGAGCTGGCCGAAGATGCTTATGCCGGTGATATTATCGGTATTCCTAACCATGGGCAATTAAGAATCGGCGACACGCTTACCGAAGGTGAAAAACTCAACTTTACGGGAATTCCAAGCTTTGCGCCGGAACTACTCAAATCTGTTCGCGCACTTGACCCGCTTAAATCAAAGCATCTCGGCAACGCCTTAATGCAGATTGCCGAAGAAGGCGGGGCCTCTGTCTTTAAGCCCGTGAGCGGCGGTGAATGGATTGTTGGTGTGGTTGGTGTATTGCAATTTGAAGTGATGGCCGACCGTATCAAAAACGAGTTCAATATCCCTGTTGTGTTTGAACCGACACAATATGTGACGGCTCGTTGGGTGGAATCAGATGACAAAGCCGCACTTGAAAAATTCATCAACGCCAATCAAATTTCTTTGGCGCAAGACCATGATGAAGACCCTGTATTTTTGGCGCGTAACGCTTGGCACTTAAACAAAGCTCAGGAAGACTTTCCAAAAATCAAATTCCTTAAAACCAAGGAAACTTTTAAGTAAATTTAAAGCCTCTGTTTTTAAGAGGCTATTTTTTTATTCATTCCAGTACCTGTGTCCGGTGTAGTCTCTGACGGTGTGGATTGTAATGTGGTCTCCTTCCAAATAAATTGAGGCTCCGCCTGAACTTTCATGGTCAAAGGTTTGATTATTCAACTCAAGTCCTTTGCCTTTGATTATCTTAACCTTATCCTTATAGGTACAGCTTGTTTTATCGCAACTTAAGTCAAGCCAGCTTTTATCTTCTTCTCTTCCCTGCCAGATTTTGCTTAACTCTTTCTTCTCTTTATCCGTGCGTTTGGGGCTGGAGGTCTTTTCCAGCCATATGTTTTTGATAAACGACTTGCCACGTGAAGGCAGGACGACCATATTATCCGCCTTATCCTTTATCGCTATCGCCTTGCCCGTATTATCTATCAAAACATCCGGTGTTTGCGCCAAACACAGACTCAAGCTCCCTATCATGATTCCTATCCAGCCAAAGTGCCGCCATTTTCTTTGCCATAGGCACAGCCATAATCCGCCCATTGTTATCGCTATCAAACCCCACATCGGCATAGACATCACCGGAACGCCTGCGTGCGGTAAAGCGGAGACATACGCCGTTATCTCATTTACCCAATGTATTCCGTATCCCAAAATCTTTAGCGGAATATAATCAAGACCAAAGGGCATCAGCAACATAGATATCAGCACAAATGGCATTATCCACAAACCGATTATCGGGCCGGCCAGTAAATTGCCCAGCGATGTATAAACCGCCACTCGGTTAAAGTGATAAATCGAATACGGCAACGTGGCTATGCTGGCGATAAAATCCGAAACGACTATACCAAACAAATAAACCAGCACTATTTTGAAAATGTTTTTATCTCTTACTTTGATTTGCACATAGTTTCTGCAACTTTCATAAAAAGCTATCAAAGCGACCACCGCCGCAAAGGACATTTGAAAACTCGGCGTTATCAAAGCAACCGGTGATACCATCAAAACGCACAAAGCAGCCCATGAAATTGTTCGCATTGAAATAGAGCGGCGGCTTATCATCACCCCAATTAAGAATATAAGGGTCATCAAAAATGCTCTTTGGGTTGGGACGGAATAGCCCGATATCAGCAAATATACAAAACTCATCACAACCGCAAACACCGCGGCGATTTTCTTGCTGTCATACCTTAACGCCAAACTTGGTACCAGCACGATACCATATCTCACCAGCAAAAACATAAAGCCTGCCAGCATACTCATATGCAACCCCGATATGGATAAGAAGTGCGCCAAGCCGGAATCTCGATAATTATTTGTTACCTTTTGCGATATGCCGTTTCTTACGCCCGCTATCAATGCTGAGGCTATTCCTGCTTCATCTTGCGGCAGAACGCTTTCTATCCTTTTGACGATTTTGTTTCTTATCTCTTCTATAACGCTTTTATCTGCCGTTTGGGCTTTTCCGCACGGAACAACAAAAACACGGCTCAAGGAATAGCCGGTTCCGTTGATTTTATCAAAAAATGTTTTTCTATCAAACTGGTAGCCGCCGACCATGGTTGTCGGGTATGGCGGCATAACTTTGGCCGCCAGTTCCACACATTCTCCAACCTGAAAAGTTTTTCTTGCCGCATAGGGCATTAAGGTGATTTTATAACTGCCCTTGATTTCGTCTCCGGCAAAATCTTGCATTTTTTCCAGGGTTATTCTTTGGCGTTGTTTGGAATTATAATCCACGTTTGTGATTTGGCCTTGGACATAAATTGCTTTCTCTCCCTCAAGTCTCGGTGTTTTAGCAATATAGGCCGCGTCTAGCTGAATATAAGTAAAGCCCAATAAAACAATTGCGGGTATGGATAAAATCAGCAATGCTTCTCTGGAATGTCTCAGCAATATAGCGATTAAAATAAAAGCCTCTATTATGCCTAAGGTCCACCAAGGCGACGGCTCATTATTCAGTCCAAAATAAATTCCGATACCCATTCCGAACAAAACGGATATCCATGAAAACCAGCGTTCTCTTTCTGAAAAAAATATGTCTGTTATTTTTTCTCGCATTTTATGTATTCTAGCAGTATATCCGCCGCATTTTCACTTGGGGTTTGTTCGCCCTGCCCCAAAATTTGGCGCACTTTTTTGAAACCTTCCATCTGGCGGTCATACCAATCACCTCGTTTTTCCAAAAACGGTTCGATATAGGAACAAATGCTTGCCGGAACGCAGCGCTCTTGCAACAGCTCCGGCACAATCTCTCGCCCAAGCAATATGTTTGATAAATTTACAAACTGTATTTTGATAAAGTGTCTGACCAATGCTGCTGTCAAAGGTGAAACCTTATAGGCAATAATATGCGGAATATCACATATTGCCAACTCCAAAGCAACCGTTCCGGAAGCGGCAATCGCCGCTGATGAACTTCTGAATGCACCGTATCTGTCTGCCTCTGTGTCCACAACCAAGATATTTAACTTGCTCTTTTTGACGGCTTTTTTGACTCTTTCTTCTACCGTTTTAACCGTCGGTATCACAAAGAACAAATCTTTGTGTTTTTCTTTTAGCCTTTTGACCGTGTCTAAAAATGTCGGGAGTAATAATGCCACCTCGTTTTTGCGCGACCCCGGCAAAACGGTGATTATCTTTTTATCCTCAGGGATTTTATACTTTTTGCGAAAAGCATTTATATCCGCCTTAATCACAGGGCTTTCGATTACCGGGTGACCGACAAAGCGCGCATCTAGCTTATAAGGCGTAAAATATTTCGGTTCATAGGGAAACAAGGTTAACAGCAAGTCGATATATTTATACATGGTTTGAGCACGTTTTTTCTTCCAAGCCCAGACTTGCGGCGCAACATAGTGAACTTGAGGAATGCCTAAATTTTTCTTACGCAAAGCCTTGTGAATGCGGCTTGAAAAACTCCAACTGTCTATGGTTATAACGACATCCGGCTTTTTCTTTGCAATATCATCTACGGTTTCTCTTATTCTTCTTAATATTTTCGGAATACTCGGAATAACCTCCGCCAAGCCCATAACGGCCAATTCCGATACGTCGAATAAGGAATGGAGCCCCTCTCTTTCCATGGTTTCTCCACCGATGCCATAAAACTTGATTTTGCTATCGGTTTTGCTCTTTAATGCACGCATCAATCTCGACCCAAGCAAATCTCCCGATGGTTCGCCGGCAATGATATATATTTTTAGTTTTTGATTATTTGTACTCACTCGGATTTACTCCTATTACAAACAAGCCCTCTTTTTCAGCCAATTTTAGGGTTTCGGCCTCATCAACAATCAGCGCATTGCCCGCATGGACGGCTATGCCTCTTAGTCCGGTTTCTTTGGCACGGCTTATTGTTCTTGGGCCGATGGTCGGTAAATCAACCCGCATATCTTGCTGAGGCTTGCGGAGTTTTACCAACACGCCGCCCACGCCTTTTCTCTTATATTCTCCGCAACGGCGTATCAACTCATCCGTTCCCTCTATTCCTTCAACGCCCAAGACCAGACCTTGCTGCACAACAACGGCTTGACCGACGTCCAAACGTCCCAGTTCCGTGCATACCTCTATGCCTCTTTTGATATCTTCTTTGGCTTGTTCATCGGGTTTGCGCTTGGTTAAAAAGCCCGACTTAACCAATATTTCAGGCATTACCTCATGGATACCCTTAACGTGCATCCCCTCACCCTCAATTTCTTTAACCAATGCTCTTAATATGCCGTCATCGCCAATAGATTTTAGCCCTATCTTGGCAAAAAAAGCCGTTGTGCGCATATCAGGCACCAAATCAAAAAAGCTCGGGCGTTTGATTGTGCCGACCATAATGACATCTTGCACGCCCTCATCATGAAAACGCTTAAAACCTGTTCCTGCCTGTCCTATTCTAATCCACTGGTGAGGTACGCCTTCTTTGAAAACATTTTTATCGGCATTACCCTCTATTGCCAAAACAAAATATTCTCTTCCCTCTTTTTGGCAGGTTTCAATCAGCTTTTGCGGGAAAGCTCCACCTCCGGCGATTATTCCCAATTTTCTGTAACTTGTCATAAGCGTCCTTCAAACATAAAAAAACAGGAAGTTAAGAATTTTGTTCTTCTATCTTAACTTCCCGTTTATATTACTATTTTTTATTCTGCCGTCAAGATGTTGCGGCGGCCTTTTAATGATTCTTCTATGAATGCGATTTGCTCCATAACCATTTCATTGTCGGCGAATTTTTCTTTGGCCTTTTGAACACGAATTTCAAAGGTGTCTTCTTTGCCTTTGAAGATATACATATATGCGCGTGTAATCGATTTTATGGTGTGTTCATCATAACCGCTTCTCTTTAAGCCAACAACATTTAAGCCGCGCAATTTGCCTCTATCTCCTGTTACGATTGCAAATGGAATGACATCTCTGGCAATACCGGTTAAGCCTCCAATCATTGCCTTGCGGCCGATATGACAGAACTGGTGAACTGCTGCGTTTCCGCCCAAAATTACGCCGTCGGCCAAATGAACGTGGCCGCCGATTACCGCATTGTTGGTCATAATTACATTGTTGCCAACTACGCAGTCATGAGCAATGTGAGAGTTAACCATAAACATTCCATCATCACCTACAACTGTGGTAAAATGTTCTTTTGGTGTTCCGGCATGCATGGTGACGTTTTCTCTAATCACGTTTCTTTTACCGATTATCAATTTGGCTTCTGGTTGAAATTCATTGCCGTGGTCTTGCGGACCGCCGCCTAAGCATGCTCCAGGAAAGACAACCGTTCCCTCGCCAATCGTGGTATTGCCCAAAACGCTTACTCTGGCAATTAATCTTACATTTTCGCCTATCTTGGCTTGTGAACTGATATAGCAAAAAGGTCCGATTTCGGCTGATGCTGCAATTTGTGCGCCTTGTTCTACTACGGCTGAGGGATGAATGTTGGTCATAATTTTTTATTCCTTTCTTTTATGTTTTTGATGAAAGCTAAATTACCATAAATCCTATGTTCCTTCAATTCACAATTAACTACACAATATTACAGTTAAAATCTTGTTAAAATATTACTTCACAAATTAGATTTTATTTGTTAACTTAGGGTGATTTTTTCTGGGAAAAATCATTCTGCGGCATTGGGGCTGCGGAATTTTAATTGCGATATTAAAATAAGGAATAAACTTATGGGATTAAAAAATACAAGAGCAGGAAATTATCCTGAATGGTATCAAAATGTTGTAAACGAAGCTGACATGGCTGAAAACTCCTCATCTCCGGGATGTATGGTCATCAAACACTGGGGATATGGTATTTGGGAAAGAATTCGAGATGTCTTTGATGAAAAAATTAAAGAAACTGATCACGAAAATTGTTATTTCCCGTTGTTTATTCCTCTCTCATTCTTTCAGAAAGAAGCTGAACATGTTGATGGTTTTGCCAAGGAAATGGCTGTTGTCACGCATTCTCGCTTGGCTATGAAAGACGGCAAGCTCGTGCCTGAAGGCAAACTTGAAGAACCTCTTATTGTGCGTCCGACCTCTGAAGCTATCATTGCCGACTCGTTTTCTAAATGGGTTAAATCTTATCGCGACCTGCCGGTTTTGGTTAATCAATGGGCCAATGTGGTTCGTTGGGAAATGAGGCCGCGTCTATTTTTACGCACACGTGAGTTTTTGTGGCAAGAAGGACACACTGCCCATGCTTCTGCTCAAGAAGCCGAAGAAGAGACAAAACGTATGCTTGAGGCTTATCGTGATTTGTGTGAAAATACACTTGCTATGCCGGTTATTGTTGGCAAAAAACCTGAACACGAAAAATTTCCAGGGGCTGTCGATACTTATTGTGTTGAAGCCATGATGCAAGACGGTAAAGCTCTTCAAGCCGGAACTTCTCACTTTTTAGGTCAAAATTTTGCAAAATCCGCCAACATTTCTTTTGTTAACAAAAATAACGAATCTGAGTTTGCTTACACAACTTCTTGGGGTGTTTCTACCCGCTTAATCGGCGGCGTTATTATGACTCACGCCGATGATGAAGGTATGGTTGTTCCTCCAAAAATTGCCCCATACCAAGTGGTTTTAGTGCCGGTTATTAAAAAGAAAGAAGATACTGACGCTATTATGGCTTATATTAACAACATTGCGGCTCAACTCAAGACAAAAGCTCCGTTTGCCGAAAAAATCCGTATCAAAATCGATAAGCGTGACAAGTCTTCCGTTGATAAATTCTGGGAATGGACAAGAAAAGGTGCGCCGGTTATTTGTGAAATCGGTATGCGCGATGTGGAAGGCTCCAATGTGATGATTAAAGAGCGTTTGAAACTCGGAACGCCTGATGGCAAAAAAATTGAATCAAAAGATGAATTTATCAACACCATTGCCGAACGCCTTGAAAATATTCAAAAAGAAATGTTTGAAAAAGCAAAAGCTCGCCTTTTGAATAATATTCGCACCGATATTAAAACACCGGAAGAATTCAAAAAGTATTTTGAACAGTCCAATGTTTGGATTGAAGACGGCAAGCAAGGCAAAGTGGCTTTTGTTCGCGGAAAATGGAGCGGTGATCCTAACAGTGAAGAATTGTTGAAAGCCATGAAAATTACCATTCGCTGTATTCCGTTTGACCAAAGCGGCACAGAAGGTGTTTGCTTGCTCACTGGCAAACCGGCAACGATGGATGTTATCTACGCGCGTAGCTATTAATTCTGTCTTCCGAATAAAAAAAGCAGGCTGGCTTTATCATAAGCGAGCCTGTTTTTTTGAGTGTTTTACGCGTGTATAGTTTAGAGACAATAAGCCATTTTGCTATTGATTTCATAAACGAGACGCTTCATACAGCCATTTATACGCATCCACAAGACTAGACAATTTTTAACGATCTGTCCGCAAGGTAGCTCAACATCTTCAACCATCGGTTCAAGATTTTTTTCGGCAATTTCCTGTGCAAGGTCTGGAAAGTGTTGCTGCATTATTTTTTGTTCTTTACTCATGGCACAAAAATTTAAGGTTAGACATAATGATATTTTTATACCTTAGGTCTAACCTTTTTGTTAGGATTTGTCAAACTAAAATGTGCGCGCTTTATCATTAAACACCAAAAAAGGCCGCGTACTCTTGCATTCTTCCTTATTGGTCAGCTTTTCAAAAGCACGGGTGGATAAATGCATTAAATAGGTCATTGCTGCCGTTTGAGACATTGTTTCTAATTTTTTATTTAATTCTGCACGGCGCAACTTTTCCATATCAATGACATCTCCACTATCAGCCGTTACGGGATATTTTTTTGTTGAATTAAAGCTGATAAACTCTTTGCCATCATAGGTTACGGTATGACGTCCGGTTGAGGTTTGGGCGTAAGAATTTTTGCGTTTAACTCTTAACACGATGATATCGCCCCTTTTCAAATCAGCGGTTTGCATATTGGATACACTGCGAATGCAATCCGGATTGGTCTTTTTGACATAAGTTACAAATGCCTCACACAAAGCCGGATTTGATAGATTTTCTAAATAATTTTCAAGATAATCCGTTTGGGAAGATTTAAGTGCTTTTATAACTGCCATATTGCAATAATTTATATCGCCAAAGGTTTCTTTTATATAAGTATTACGTAATTTTCCGGCAGGACGTGATGTGATGGCGGTATGTTCGGCATTTAGATTCTTCAGAAAAACTTCTCCATCCATCTCTGCGACTAATTTTGCCGCCGTTGTGATGTCAAAGCTGCCTTTTACCGCCATATCCATTACCGGATTTTGACTGTCATAAACCATAGATGACAAAGACAGCGTATTTTTGCCGTCAATTTCTGTTGACGGGCATGCGGTCAAAGCCGGAACAGATGCGAATGTTAGAAATTTTGCAACCATTAAGTTTATTTTGGTTTGGCGTTTGAATCTTTCTATCCGTTTATATTGTTTATAACGCTTGATTCTTGCTATCAATTCCGCTTTATTTTCATCTATGTCTTTAATTTTGTTCAATTTTTTATTTTATCCTATTTAAAAACTTTTTTATACAGCTCTTAAAAATTTGTCTTTACTTTTATGTGATTTTGTTTGTAAATAACTCAGAATTGTTTAAGAAAAAATTAATATCGGGGTGAGTTATGAGATTTTTGTGCCAGATTATGCTTTCTTTTTGTGCGTTGTTTGTTTCAGGATGCCAGATGAGCCCAAACAAAACGCCTGAAATTGTTCCTGCCGTGGAGGTTAAAAGACCAGTGGAAAACTCATTAAATATTATCGGGGCGGTTGAACCGATTTATCTGTTGCCTATGAAAGCCCCTATTGTCGCACGTGTCGATACGGGAGCTGAAACCTGCTCTATTGACGCTGATAATATTAAAGCCTTTGAGCGTGATGGTGAAAAATGGGTCGCCTTTGATGTTATTAATCGCAAAAACGGTGAAAAATATCACTTTGAGAAAAAAGTCATAAAAACAACTGAAATCAAACGCTTACATCAACACGAAAAAAGATATGTTGTTTCTATGGATGTAAAACTCGGCCAAGAAATCATTACAAATGTTCGCTTTAACCTTGCCAAACGTGATAAGTTTGAATATCAGGCACTTATCGGACGCAATATTTTGACCGGCCGTGCTATGGTTGATACTTCTCGTTCCAATACCCTTAACTAATTTTGGGAGTTTTTTTTCATGCTGATGCTCAAAAGACTAAAAAAACTTTTTACCATTCGTTTTGTCTTAACAATTATGCTTATTATATCTTGCGCTTTTGCCGGATATCGAATCTATTATAAAGTAAAATACTGGGGATTTAGTTTTGCGCCGCATGAAAAAACTAATATTTGGACTGTGGAAGCAAATGTCAGCTTTGTAGCTAACGGTGAACCTATTCATATTTCTTTAGCTAAGCCAAAATCTTCCGATGAATATAAAATTTTGGATGAAGATGTCGTTGCCCCCGGTTATAAAACCAAAATCTCTCAAGATAGAATCTCTTTAACTTCTGATGGAAGAGACGGTCAACAGAATGTTTATTATCGTATTTTGCTTTTTGATAACACGAACGGTAAAGGCAAAATTGCGGCTCCTGCACCTAAAGCTCCCGAAAAACCTATTTTTAGCAAACAGCAAGAACAGACAACTCAAGAGCTTATCAGCTTGGCTTCCAAACAAACAGGCGATGCCGTGCAACAGCTCATCAGATTGTTTAACCAAACACCGCCGGAGCCTACCGTTGTGGCCTTTTTACCGGCAAACAAAACACCTAAGGATTTGGCCCAGATTATTTCTAATCTTTTGGCTTATCAAGGAATTTCGTCTCGCTTGGCTAGAGGTATTAAACTGCAAGAAGATAAAACCTCTATGGAGCCTGACCTTATGCTTGAAGCTTATATGGACGGACGCTGGAAACTCTATGATTTGACCACAGGACAAATTGGTTTGCCTAAAGACTTCATTATCATTCAACGCGGCGGAAAGTCTTTGCTCGATATTGCCGGCGGATATGAATCAAATGTTAAATTCTCGGTTCTGAAATCGGTCACGACTTCTTTTAATTTGGCCGGTAAAAGAGCTAAACTCTCTAATGAACAAAAAGCCTTTGATTCTTCTATCTACAATCTTCCGGTGGCTCAACAAAACACTATTAAATGGTTGATGATTTTCCCTCTGGCTATTTTAGTGATTGCCGTGGTGCGAAATGTTATCGGCCTTTCAACTATGGGGACTTTCACACCTATGTTAATTGCTATGGCTTTGGTCAAGACAGGGCTTGTTCCGGGGTTGATTTGCTTTGTGATTATTATGACGCTTGGCTTACTTATCAGAGCTCTGTTCTCTAAACTGAATTTGCTTTTGGTTCCGAGAATCTCCGCCGTGGTGGTATGTGTTATCCTTATTATACAATATATGTGTGTCTTTAGTTACCAACTCGGTTCTGATATCGGTTCTTCGGCAATGTTCTTCCCGATTATCATTATGGCTTGGATTATTGAAAGAGCCTCCATTACTTGGGAAGAAGACGGGCCGTTTAACTCTTGCAGAGAAATTGTTTTCAGCCTTGTGGCTGCACTTGCTACCTATGTGATTATTTGCAACAGCACTATTCGCTATATTATGTTTGCATTCAATGAACTTAATCTGGTGTTGCTGTTTGTCATCATGCTGCTCGGAACTTATACAGGCTATCGTTTGACTGAACTTAAACGTTTCAGACCTTTGGTTAAATAGGCGGAGGGATAGATGTTTCAATGGCTTTCTAAATATTTTGCCTCTCCCAAAGCTTTGCATGAGGCGGGTATTTTGGGAATGAACAGCCGTAATTTTAAGTTTATTTCCAAATACAATAAACGCCGCCGTTATCCTTTGGTGGATGATAAAGTGCAAACCAAAGCTTTGGCTCAGAAATTCGGTATTACGACCCCTCGCCTTATCGGTACAATTGAATATCAGCATCAAGTGTCTGATTTTCAGGACATGGTGAAAGACTGGGAGTCATTTGTAATTAAGCCTGCGCATGGCAGCGGCGGTAAAGGTGTTTTGGTGATTAAATCTCATAGAGAAAACACTTATTTTACTCCATCAGGGCGTATGCTGACCTATAAAGATATTTATCAACATCTGTCTAACACCTTAAGCGGATTATATAGTTTGGGCGGGCAGTATGATACTGCCGTGTTGGAAGAAATGGTTAACTTTAGTCATATTTTTGATGATTACAGCTATCAAGGTATTCCTGATGTTAGGTTAATCGTTTATCGTGGATATCCTGTTATGGCGATGACTCGTTTGGCAACTGCTGCTTCCGGCGGAAGAGCAAATCTACACCAAGGTGCCGTTGGTGTTGGGCTGGATATTAAAACCGGAAAAACGCTCAAAGCCGTTATGCGCAATTTACCAATTACACATCATCCGGATACACATGCCGACCTTTCTAAAATTGAGGTTCCGTTGTGGAAAGAGCATTTGCTTATCGGCGCAAAGGCTTATGAAATGACGCGTCTTGGCTATCTGGGGGCTGATATCGTGTTGGATGCTAACAAGGGGCCAATGATGCTTGAACTTAACGCGCGTCCGGGACTGGCTGTGCAGATTGCTAATGGAATCGGCTTGGGCAAGGTGTTGAAAAAAGTTGACAAGTTTTATCCTAAGCGTTTATCCCCTGAGGAAAGAGTGGAATTTTTGCTCAATTATCAAGATAAATAAAATTTATATCTCAGAATTAGTGCATTTTTAAGCTCTCGTACCTATATTATCTTTAGTAGTATGTTTTCTTATGGGAGAATTGAACGATGAAAGCTGTCAAAAAATCTAATTCTAAAACAAAAACTAAAAAAGAAAATTTGGTTTTGGGAAAATCTGAAACAAAAGCCATTAAGGCTTCTGATACTAAAAGCATTAAACCGTCCGAAACAAAAAAGCTTGGTGTGAGTGCAACACGCTCTAAAAAAATCAAGCACACTTATAAGGTTAAAGACCCTGAAAATTCTTTGTTGTTAAAGCTTAAGGACGGAGATGTCGTGATTGAGATGTTTCCGGAAGATGCGCCAAACCATGTGTCTCGCATCAAAGAATTGGTTCGTGCAGGTTTTTATAACGGATTGAAATTTCACCGCGTCATCGACGGATTCATGGCACAAACCGGCTGTCCTTACGGTACGGGAACTGGAGGCTCCGGCAAAAAGCTCAAAGCCGAATTTAACAAACGTCCGCACAAGCGTGGTACTGTGTCTATGGCACGTGCAATGATGCCTGATTCCGCTGACAGCCAATTTTTTATTTGTTTTGGCGACTGCGATTGGCTGAACGGGCAATATACCGTTTGGGGTGAAGTAACTTCCGGTATGGAATATGTTGATAACATCAAAAAAGGCGATGGACCAAACGGCGCTGTTTCTGCCCCTGATGAAATTATTTCCATGCAAGTGATTGCTGATATCGGATAATTTTTATTTATGTAAAAAGCCCGTTCGTCAAATGAACGGGCTTTTGACTATACAAAGACTAATATTTAATAAATGGATATATAGTAATACCTGACTCCTTTCTTTGTGTTCTAGTCCTGAACGAAACATCTGTCTGGGGATTATATTCACTTGGAGATGAATAGATTCTAAAGTTTCCCATGAATAACGATCCATCTTTTTCGGTGGAAGACGCTACATCCCAATTAGTACTAAGACCCGATCCTGATAAAAGTTTATAACCTCCGAAGATCTCAAAATAGTAGTTTTTTATTAAATGTAGCTCACCTGCCGCAGGCCAATACCAATCACCGGCATTAGTTCCCTCAGTTTTATAACTGTTAATCGCATTCATGGCGGGTGAAGAGTAATTTATGCTTTTGTAGTAGTCGGTCATGATTTTGGTGTTGTTTTTACCATTCATGTCACTCAGACAAGCATTACCACTACAATTTGTCAATCCGGGAATATCTCTGTTATTTTTATCTAAGTAGTCAGCATAAATAGACTTACCCATAGCTAATCTTTTGTCACAATCTACAATTACGGCAATAGGTAGCTTATCATATTGCGGATTACTACTGATGCTTTTATCAGAATGCAACAAATACCCTGGATGACAAACATCATTGCTTGTTGAATTATCTGAACTTCCACTTACCATAGAAATATTGATTACGGGCAATAAATAAGATGTATAATCATCATCACTATCATCATAAAAAAATCCAACTTTTTTAGAAAAAGCATTAAATGAATATGTAGAGCTGTTATATGTTAGATAACGATATGAGGCAGTTTCACTACTTTCAGTCGAGCTCCAAAAATTAGCATTGCTTTCGTCACGATAATATATATATTGAGGTATTGTTGGTAAACCCAATTTTCCTAATGTTGCGTCAATTTTGTCCCTATTGTTAAGTAAAGCGTTTAGTTCTCCGGCTGCCGGCATATACCAATCGCTTGGTGATGTATTTTCTGCAACATATCCCTCCAGATATTCAAAAGCAGGGCAAGATTTTTTATTATCTGCGCAATATTTTTGAATAGCTTGAGTTTTTTTCTTTCCTTGCCAATCTGCTTGGGCCGTTGCTTCGTCTGTAATATTTCTAATATCAGGAACATCAAAAGTTTCTTTGGACCATACAGCATAATTTGCATAATTCAACCCCATCGCTAAGGTGTTTGTTAAATCAAATACAATGCCAATCGGTGTCTTTGATGATATAATATTCGCATTACAACTAAAGTCTGAATACAAAATATCTCCAATTTGACATTTTGAAAAGTTTTCAGTCTGAGATTCTTGTTGTAGCTGTTTGAGTATTTTTTCCATTTGAGTTATTTTATCCGCCAAGGTGCAGTTCCATGCATTGCCAAACGGGCATTTGATGCCGCCTTCGCAGGCAACCGTGCTATCATAGCCCATGGCTCCGCAGGTTGGTGTTTGAATACAGGCCGCTTCCGCCACCCCGCTCAATAAAGCCAACGCTGAACTCATTAATAAAATTTTTCTCATTTTCTCCTCCGTAAATTAATAATAAACGTCGCAATAA
>CALXUE010000001.1 GCA_944391615.1 uncultured Alphaproteobacteria bacterium | reverse complement strand
TAGGTTTGTGGTGAACTGATTATAATACTTTTTATAATCTTGAGTACTGCTTTTGCCCCATACTTTGATGTAGAGCCAAAGTGGGTTTGACTACAAGCGAGAGGCGGGCGCAAGAACGCCGGTGAGCTTATGCGAGCGAGCGCAGTGAACGCAGCGGAGCGAAGTAATCCCACTCTATCCGCCATTTACAAGAAAGCCCTGCCTTGTGCAGGGTTTTCTTGTATATGTTTGATTGCAAAAAAATGATAAAAAAAATATTATTTTCATTTCACCATCATTTTTTTATCTGCTTGATATATTCTGTTTTATCTTTTACAATACTTGAAATTTTGGTTTTTATCGGAGTTATTATGCGGCAGTTATTTAAATTTGGTGTTGCTGTTGGTATGGCCTTTTGTGTTGGGGGGCAGGAAACATACGCATCTTCTTTTGATTATGATGTCAGTGTTTCTACGCAATCTTTATACGGATATGCCGATGTTGCAAAACGATTTGAAAACAGTGTTCCCAACAATCATTTTGAAAATACAGGTTTCTTTTCGGCCTCCGCTACTTATGGGTTTAATGATGATTATTCTCTTTCTTTTTATTTGGATGCTATGGCTGCAACTGATAAAGAAATTCAAAATTTTAATAATGGTAGCTGGGGAAAGCAACTTTCTGCCGATTTAAATACACCGTTCGGAACCCTTTCTGTTGGTGAAATTTGGAATGCGGCGTATAATCTTTCCGTTTCTGCTCCTGTTGTAGGACCCTTGTTTCTCAACAACTCAGAAATCGTTGATTTTATTGCAAACCCCAACTGGCATCGCAGAAATAAGGAATATACCTCATTCAAAACGCTTAATTCGACTGACATAAACACCGACGGCGTGGCTTTGAAAGCGGCTTATTACACACCGGAATTTTATAACACTGTTCTTGGATTTTCTTATACACCAGATACGCAAAACCGACGCGGACTCGTTAACAATCAAGCCAAATATGCCCGCGATGATGCCTATAATTTTGGGCTTTATCACAATCATGATTTAGGACCGGTGAATGTGCAGACCTCATTAGGATATGGTATTTTTCATAAAAACGACAAAGAACTTTCTGCCGGACTTAATCTTTCTTACGGAAACTGGGATTTGGGCGGTGCTTTTCGCAAAACTTATGTTGACGGAAATGATTATTCTATTAACACTATTGATTCATCTTATAAAACTCCTGCATTGTTTGACAACTACCGCGAAGGAACGGCTTGGAATGTCGGCGTTGGGTATAAGTTCGGACCAATCAAAACTTCTGTCGGATTTTTTGAGGCAAAAGCTGAAAATACTTCTAACCGAGACAGAATCTTTTTGTGGAGCAACGACTTTCAGGTCAATAAATATCTAAACATTTATGCTGCCGCTGCCCATGTTGACTTTAGAGGTGAAAATAGTGATGTTGAAAACAACCAAAAAGGTTATGCCTTTGTGGCCGGTTTTGGTCTTAATTTTTGAGGATTTTTATGATGCCTAATATTCTTCTTCTTAGTCAGGATGATTTTTTTGCTGATGAATTAAAAGCGCAAATTGAACTGCAAGATAAAAATTTTCGCGTCGCTCGTGATATTTCCGAACTGCCGTCCGTGGATATTGTGCTGATTGATGAAGACAAAAAATTGCTTGAAAGTATAAATATTCAAGCACCGATTTTTTTTATGACTTCTGATGAGGTTAAAAATCTTCCGAATGTTATGCATATTTTTCATAAGCCGCTACGTCTGAACATATTTTTAAATACACTGTTCTCGGCTATAAATCGTTTTGAAAATTCTGCTGACGGCTACTTGGTTTTTAACGACTATGAACTTCATCCCATGGCTAAAGAAATTTTGAATTTGCGCAACAATGAACTCATTAAACTCACGGAAAAAGAAGTCGATATCTTAAAATATTTATATAAATCCGGTGACAATATTGTCAGCAAAAGAGACCTTTTGCAACATGTTTGGGGGTATAGTCCCGATGTCTCTACACACACGATTGAAACGCATATTTATCGGTTAAGGCAAAAAGTGGAACATGGTGACGAATCCGCACAACTTATTTTGACGAATGAGGGTGGATATCTGCTCAAAATGTGATTTTATATCGCAAAGTTAACCATAACCGGAACATGGTCAGATGGTCGCTCCCAACCTCGTGCTTCTTTTAAGATTTCATAATTTTTGAAGGCATCTTTTAGCGGTTGTGTTACCCAGATATGGTCTAATCGGCGTCCTTTATTGTTTGTGGCCCAGTTCGGATTGCGATAACTCCACCATGAAAAAATCTTTTCAGAATCGGGGTGAACTGCGCGGGCAATATCTATATAATCCAGCGACTCCTTCAATCTTTTTAATCGTTCTACCTCTACCGGCGTATGCGAAACGATTTTTAATAATTGTTTATGATTCCAGACATCATTTTCTTTTGGGGCAACATTAAAATCTCCGCAAGTGATGATTTTTTTGTTGCTTAAATCTGTTTTTCTTTGCTCCCAATATTCGGATATATCATCCATAAATGTCAGCTTATGCGCAAATGAAATGTTTTCTATCGGGTCGGGAATGTCGCCTCCGGCCGGTATGTAAATATTGTTTATTTCAACATCTCCGAATATGCGAACCTGAATATGTCTGGCGTCTTTTTTACCAACCCAATTTAGCTGTTGTTCTTCATCAAACGGATATTTTGAGAAAATACCGACACCGTTATAGCCTGCTTGTGAATATAAGGCAATATAAGGATAGCCCAAAGCTTTGACTTCGGCATAAGGAAAGTCTTCCGGCTTGGCTTTGATTTCTTGCAGACACAAGATATCAGGTGATTTGGTTTCCACCAACTTTTTAAGTAAATCTAAGCGAATCCTGATTGAATTTACATTCCATGTGGCTAAGCGAAAATTTGGCAATTCTATCTCCGTGTTTTGCGGTTTTGTGGGGTTTTGTTTTCTTTATATTTAAACAAACTATCAGATAAGGGTTCATCTTCATGGATATTGTACAAAGAAACCGTTATTTCTATTCCCTGAGGATCTGTTAAACGCCACTGTTTGAGGGCAAAAGGCGCATTGTTAAAAACTAAAGTTATTGGATGACTCTCGCCTTTTATTTGGTATTCCAAAACAGCCTCGGTTGTGCCGCTATCCTTGTAAAAATCAACCAATTTTATGTCTTTACCGTTTATTTTTATATCATTTGCCAATATTAGGGTTGCGGGAATATCATCATAGTCGATATGCGTAACTTGTTCCAATTCCTTGTCATTATAGACGACAAAGTGACCATCGCCTATAATATCAACATTTACGGGGGCTTCATATTCCATTCTTATCTTGTTGGGTTTTGAGATGAAAATTTTACCCTCTGTTGTATTGCCGTTGCTAGCCGTTTGTACAAAGGAGGCTGACAAGGTTTTGATATTGTTCAAATAATTTTCTATTGTTTTAATATCATCCGCCTTTTGAGCAAAAGCAGGAAAGCTTACAATCATAATGCTGATGAATAACACGATGAAATTGGTGATGTGTTTCATTTTATTCCCCCATTTTTTTGTTTTTGTTAATTTAACCTAAAAAAAACATCTCGGCAAGGGAGATTTTGCCGAGATGCGCAATTAGGCACGTTTTCTTTATTTATTTTTATTACTCCCGCAGCCACAGCTTGATTTTGATGAGTTGCTGCTCTTTGCGGTTTGAGTTGTGTTGTTTTCATTATTAGAATTAGAGCTTGGTGCAGATTTTGAAGTCGTTTTATTACTCATTTTTAGATTCTCCTTTTCGTTTTCTAAAAAAAAGGTTTTGGTTTATTGTCATTCAGACAATAATTTATTTAGCTCTTGGTTCTGACATTTCCAAGAGTATCTAGCAAAAGGTATATATGGCTTTTTTATTTACATTTCGGCGTTTCGTGATTTAAATACACCGTTCTCGTAACCTTGAATCTCTTTATGATATTCGGCTTTTTCTAACCTATATTCCGCGTAAGCAATATATTCTTTTTCCTGCTCAATGCCTATGAAACTACGCCCTAATTTTTTGGCGACCACCGCCGTTGTCCCTGACCCCAAAAACGGGTCAAAAATAACATCTCCCTCGTTGCTGGAAGCCAAAATTAATTTTGCTATTAATTTTTCGGGCTTTTGTGTGGGGTGGGGTGTGTTCTCAGGCATGGACCAAAAAGGAATGGATATATCCGTCCAGATATTTGACGGATATGTTAGGCGGTATTTTTTTCCGCTCTCTTCGACCCAATCTTTTGGCGTACCTTCTTTATCGCGATATGGGGCAACAACAGGACGTAAAATTTTGACTGAATCCAGATTAAATGTATAGTTTTTGGATTTGGTAAAAAACCATATATCTTCCAGACAATTTTTCCAGTTGTCTTTGGCTCCTCTTCCCTTCTCCCTCTCCCACGAAATGCGATTTTGCAAAATAAAATATTTACCGGCAATCTCAGGAATGGCTATGGATGTTTTCCAATCCGCACAAATATACAAACTTCCGTTTTCTTTTAATATGCGCGGAAGTTTTTTTAGCCATTTATCCAACCATTTTTTGTATTCATCAAAGTCACGCTCTTTAAATACACTGTTTCCAAAAACTTTGGTTAAATTGTAAGGTGGATCGGCTATGATTAAGTCAACACTTTCATCCGGCAAATAATCAAGTGTTTTTAGCGTGTCTTGATGGATGATTTTATTCTTTACATAATCAAGCGATGCTTTGAAATTAAGCTTTATGGCTTTTTGAGCATAAGCTTTTATCTCTTTTGGGGTTAATTCTAAGGTTTTATTGCGCGGTGCTTTGTCTGCCATGTTTTGTTTAATCTTCACCAAACTTTGAGTTCACAAGTTCTTGCAACTTTTCTATCGCAGCTTTTGCCTCTTTGCCGGTGGCATTAACTTTTATGGTTGTGCCTTTTGATGCGGCCAACATCATTAGACCCATTATGGAATTTCCGCTAACGGTTTGGCCTATTCTTTCAACCGTGACAGAAACATCCATATCTTCTATTGTTTTGACAAATGCGGCCGCCGCTCTGGCATGAAGGCCTTTTTTGTTTTGAATTTCCAACTCTACCGATATTGTATCGCTCATTTTACATTCCCAATAATTTTGAAGCAACATTTATGTATTTTTTGCCGGCTTCTTGGGCGCCTTCAACTGCTTCTTTTAAACTCTTATCTTTTCTTAATGATGCAAGCTTTATTAACATCGGAAGATTGATACCGGCTATGATTTCGACCTTTGCTTTATCCATAATCGATATCGCTAAATTTGACGGCGTGCCGCCAAACATATCTGTCAACACGATAGCTCCGCTGCCATTGTCAACTTCATCAACTTTGCTCAAAATTTCTTTACGGCGCATTTCCATATCATCTTCTGGGCCGATACAAACTGCTTTTACCTGATCTTGAGGGCCGACAACGTGTTGCATTGCCGATATAAATTCTTCAGCCAAATGACCGTGTGTTACGAGTACTAATCCTATCATTTTTCGCACCTAAAAATTATTTCTTTTCACCGCATTTCCAGATTTTGACTGCGCCGAAGTTTTTGATAAGTTCTTCTCTGCTTTGAGATTTGATGACTTCATCTGCTCTGGTGCGACGGCCTTTTATTTCAACTTCTTCAACATTATCTACCGGTACACCATAGGTTCTGTTTACGAGGGCGCCTTCAAGCTCTACAATAAGGACAAACTCAGCTTCAGCTAATGGGCCTTTGGTTTCCTCATCTATATTTTCAAGCAAAACTGACAAGCGGTCGTCTCTTTTTAAAACTGCGGTCTTTTTGCCGTCAAACTGCAGCACAGGGTCTTTCGGCGCACCGTCTCTGGCGTCAATGAAAATGGCCAACTCACCATATTTGTTTTCGATTATCTCATAAAAATCTTGTTTTTCCATTAAGGTATAATATTGATTTTCCATGTTTTTGCCTTTTCTTCTTAATGTTTTTATGCCAATTATGTTATAGCATATTCCAAAAACTGTCAATTTTGAGTTAATAAAAAGTTTTTTATTTGTAATTTTGTATTGTTTTTAATTCTTGTCTTTATTTTCTTATTTTGGTAAACTTTTGTTGGTTTGTTCTTTTTGCTGGAGGGTATATGCTTATTCTTAAACACTTGCCGGTGGCTTCTTTTAGTGAAAATATTGCTTATATTAACAGAAACTGCTCTGCTTATAAGGCTGATGACATCAATGCTTTGGTTAAAATTGAAATTCACGGCGGTGTGCGTACGATTTATGCCTTTTTGCAAATTGTTGATGATGATACTGTGGTTGCCCCTAACCAATTGGCTTTGAATAATGAAGCATTTGAACAAATAAATCTTCCAGAAGGGGCTAAAGTTTCTATTTCGGTCTCGCCGACGCCTCCCAGCATTAATTCCATAGCTCGCAAAATTGCTGGAAATATTTTAACCTCCGGTGAATATAGTGCTATTGTTAATGATATTGTTTCAAAAAGATATTCTAACCTTGATATTGCTTCTTTTTTGGTGGCAAGCGGGTCTTTTATGTCGGCTCCGGAGGTGCTTTCTCTTACAGAAGCTATGGTCGGCGATAAGCTTATTCACTGGGATAACGAAAATATTGTTGTCGACTGTCATTGTTTGGGCGGTGTGCCCGGGAATAAAACTGATATCATTGTTACGGCTATTGTTGCGGCTTATGGTCTACCTATGCCCAAAACAGCCTCTTATTCCCTTACATCTTGCGCAGGTGTGGCTGATACTTTTTCGGTTTTGGCTCACGTTGATGTTGATGAAAAAGAACTTTTACGCCTTGTTACTGAAAACAGAGGCGCTATTGTCAGCTACAATAACTTAGATATTTGTCCTGCCAGCAAGCTTATTGCTCAAGTTGAGCGACAAATCGGCATCACACAGCATGAGCATATTGCTGCTTCTATTCTTGCTATTAAAATGGCAGCAGGCATTACCCATTTACTTATTGATATTCCTGTTGGGCCAAAATCACGAATCAAAAGCACTAATGAAGCTATGCGGCTGCGTAAGCTTATGGAATATGTCGGGGATATGCTTTCAATGGAAATTGATGTCGTTATTACAGATGGAAGCGAACCTATCGGGTTTGGTGTGGGTGCAGCATTTGAAGCCAGAGATGTTATTAAAGTTTTGAAAAATGCTGAAGATGCTCCTCAAGATTTGCGTGAAAAATCATTGTTCTTAGCTGGTAGAGTTCTTGAGTTTGACCCCAAAATGCGTGGAGGACAAGGCTATTTGGTAGCTAAGGAAATTTTGGAATCGGGGCGCGCTCTTGAAACTCTCAACAATATTATCAAAGCTCAAGGTAAAGCTTCTCAGCCCAAAATAGGCAAATTTACACGCGATATTTGCGCAAACACCTCCGGCGTGGTCGAATCTATTGATAATGCCAGAATTAATAAAATCGGGGTTTTGGCCGGTGCAGGTCAATATGCCGGTGCGGGTATTGACCTTTTCAAAAAAGTTGGCGATACGGTCGAGCAAGGCGAGCCTCTTTATCGGATTTATGCTTGTAATTCAACTGATTTTGCCTTTGCTAACTCTATTGTCGATGCCTATACAGGGTATGAAATTACTGATGATTCCGTTGAATCTCAAGATGAACCTTAAAAAAATGACTTTTTTTCAAAAAAATCTTTGTTTCCCCTCTTGCATAGAGCTTTTCGCTTTCCTATATATCCGTTTAGAAATTGATGCTAAACTTTTAAGGATGAGGAATTATGAGTAAAGTTCTTGGTATTGACTTGGGTACTACAAACTCTTGCTTTGCTGTTATGGAAGGCAAGGACCCGAAAGTTTTGGAAAACTCGGAAGGTGCCCGTACGACCCCTTCTATGGTTGCTTTTACCGAAACTGAAAGATTGGTCGGTGCTGCCGCTAAACGTCAGGCCGTTACCAACCCTGAAAATACTTTGTTTGCTATTAAACGTTTGATTGGGCGTCGTTATGACTCTCCGGAAGTCGAAAAAGACAGAAAATTGGTGCCTTTTAAAATTATTCCGGGTGATAACGGTGATGCTTGGGTTGAAGTGAAGGGTCAGAAATATGCTCCTTCTCAAATTTCTGCTATCGTTTTACAGAAAATTAAGGAATATGCAGAAAGTTATCTCGGTGAGAAAATCGAAAAAGCCGTTATTACCGTGCCGGCCTATTTTAATGACTCTCAACGTCAGGCTACTAAAGATGCCGGTAAAATTGCTGGCTTAGATGTTTTGCGTATCATTAATGAGCCGACTGCTGCTGCTTTGGCTTATGGTATGGATAAGAAAGCTTCCGGTACTATTGCTGTTTATGACTTGGGCGGCGGTACTTTTGATATTTCTATTTTGGAAATCGGTGACGGCGTCTTTGAAGTTAAGTCTACTAACGGTGATACTTTCCTCGGCGGTGAAGACTTTGACCAACGCTTGGTTAACTATCTTACCGAAGAATTCAAAAAAGAAACCGGCATTGACCTTAAAGGCGACAGATTGGCTTTGCAACGTTTGAAAGAAGCTGCCGAAAAAGCTAAAATCGAGCTTTCTTCCGCTACGCAAACCGAAATTAACTTGCCGTTTATTACCGCTGATGCAACAGGCCCGAAACACCTCAATATGAAATTGACCCGTGCTAAATTTGAGTCTTTGGTTGATGACTTGATTGAGAAAACCGCTGAACCTTGCCGTAAGGCTCTTGCTGATGCAGGCTTGACCGCTAATGATATTAGTGAAGTTATTTTGGTCGGTGGTATGACTCGTATGCCGAAAGTTCAGGAAAAAGTTAAAGAAATTTTTGGTAAAGAGCCTCACAAAGGCGTTAACCCTGATGAAGTTGTGGCTGTCGGTGCTGCTATTCAAGGCGGCGTCTTGGTCGGCGATGTTAAAGATGTTTTGTTGTTGGATGTTACACCGTTGTCTTTGGGTATTGAGACTTTGGGTGGTGTGTTTACGCGTTTGATTGATCGTAACACAACTATTCCGACTCGTAAATCTCAAGTCTTTTCTACGGCTGAAGATGGTCAGACTGCGGTTACCATTCGTGTATTCCAAGGTGAACGTGAAATGGCTGCCGACAACAAGCTTCTTGGTCAATTCGACTTGGTTGGTATTCCGCCTGCTCCTCGTGGTATGCCGCAAATTGAAGTTACCTTTGATATTGATGCAAACGGTATTGTTAACGTTTCTGCTAAAGATAAGGCTACTAATAAAGAACAAGCTATTCGTATTCAAGCTAGCGGCGGGTTGTCTGATGCCGATATTGAAAAGATGGTTAAAGATGCTGAAGCTAATGCTGAAGCCGATAAGCGCAAAAAAGAGTTGGTTGAAGCTAAAAACCAAGCTGAAAGTTTGGTTAACTCTACCGAAAAAACTCTTAAAGAGCATGGCGATAAGGTTAGTGCTGCTGAGAAATCAGCTATCGAAGATGCCATCAATGCTTTGAAAAAAGCTGCTGAAGGTGATGATGTCTCCGCTATTAAAGAGAAGACTGAAGCTTTGATGCAAGCTTCCATGAAGCTTGGTGAAGCAATGTATCGTGCTCAGCAATCTCAGGCTCAGGCCGGTGCGGCTCAAGGTCCGGACGCAGGTGCAACCGGCGAACAACCTAAAGATGATAAGGTTGTGGATGCTGACTTTGAAGAAGTTAAGTAATTATTCACTTCATGAAAAACACCGCTTAGATTTCCTAAGCGGTGTTTTTTTGGGTTTGAGCCAGATTGTTAACGGCCGTCATTTTGGTTGTTTCTTACCATTTGATTAGCTTGTTGATTGCTTTTGCCTGCATTGTTTTTGGTTTCATTTCCAAACAAGGCGGTGTTCAAGTCAATCACATGTTTCGGGTCGTTATAATCCGAACGGCTATGCTTTTGCATATTGCCTTTACGCCAAAAGTCTTCGGTGTAGGTCGTAAACTGACTTAAGGTCATTTTTTCGTTATAGTTTTCCGCGGTCAAGTTACTTTTCATTAAGCCTTCTCTTGCTTCCATAACGGCGTGGCTCTTATCTCTTTTACCCATGAGTGATTTGAGATGATAATCTCGACGCACATCAACTCCGGTTTTGCTGGTATTATTTGACTGCGTTGAGACCTCAATCGTTTTATCCAGTTCTTCACGACGTTGAATTAAGAAGTCTTTCATTGTCATATCCGGATTTTTGGCGTTTTTCTCAGCGGCAACACGGGCGGCGTATTTTTTCATCGATTCTTCATCCGGTGCTATGCCATAGACAACTTTGTATTCTTCTAAAAGCATATTATCAACAGATGCTTTTGTTTTATCTATCAGTCTCGGAATCGGTTTTCTTTCCGTTGCGGTTGGTTGTTTTTGTTCCGGTGTTTTGTTTTCAAGTCCGAGTGGGGTTTGAACTTTGTTCTCAAGCCCTAAAGGTTCTTTCTTCTTATTCTCGATACCTTTTGGGGTTTGAAGCCCTAAAGGTTCTTTCTTCTTGTTTTCAAAAGCCGGAGGCAGAACTTTCTCTTGCGGTTTCCGTCTCAAAATCTTATCTTTTAAACTACCTAATCTTTCTCTTAGGGTTTTCTTTTTATGCGGCTTGAGCGGATTTGTGCCTACCATGCCATAACCGTCAAATTTGTCGTTCTCAACGGTTTTGGTATGCTCAACCCAACCGTATTCATCAACCTCTTTGGTCGGCATCATTCCTTTGTGATCATAGGTTGATTCTCTGTCCCCGTACAACTCTCTGATTACCGGACGGTCTTCAATACGGGTTACAAAGTTATTTTCGCCAACGTGAAGTTTCATCTTTTCATATGCCGCCAGAGCATCGGTGTTTACACTACCATCGCTGTTGAATATGTGTTTCATGGCATTGACATCATCCATTGAAACACCGTTTTCCTGCGCCCAGCCTGGACCAAAGACCGTGTGGCGGCCTTCACTCATTGTTCCGTCAAACATTACTTGATTATCCGGTGCCAGCATACCTGAGTCATGGGCTATCAACAATGCGTGGTGCGGATTTTCGAATCCGGCCGCTTGCAGGGCATCTATGCGCTGCTGCAACAAATCCGGATTGTCTTTATACCAATTTCCTTCCAAAAATTCTTGCGAATTTTGGTCAAGTTTGGCGTAGTCAATTTCTGTACTTTGACCAACAACTTCCCAATTTCGGGTGGTTTCATCATATTGGAAAATATGGTTATCTGGATAATGGTCGTTTATGTAATCTATTCCGGCTTGCGCACCAGCTCGTCCGAGGTAGGCCGCGCCGATGTTAATACCGGCATGCAATGTTCCCCAACTAATGGCTTCTAATGAACTCATGCCAGCCGCTTTACAATCTTTATAATCGGTGGCAACACCATGTGCCGTGCCAATTGTCAATGCACCAACACCCAAGGCTGTTGCTACTCCGGGGTTGCCGGTGGCAGCAAAACCCAGAGCCGCTGCACCCAAGGCTGTGGTGGTTAAGGATGCAACCATGCGCGGCTCTTTGAAAAATTCTTTCCAACCTGCTTTTTGCCCTGCTTTTTTGCGGTCTTTGCGCCACTTATAAATACTACGTGAAATTGCCGCAACACCTAAGGCCGTACCGATTGCAGCACCGGCAAGTTTGTTCATACCTCCGGTTAATGCGGTTAATGAGGCATCACTTGCTGCGACTGTTCCGACAGCTGTTAACGCACCGCCCATTAAAAGTACCGACGCACCGCTTTTAACTATGCGTTTAGCCATCTCTTTACGCATTTGTTGTTTGTTCGGTCCGGTCTCGGTTATGCGTCCGCCTGCTCGCGGGTCATATTGGGCTATGTTTTCAGCGGCTTTAACCACGACCGGTTTGTCGCGGCCTATCTTTTGTGCTATACGGTCGTTTACCGCCAAAACATTGTTAACCTGTGTTTGTTGCGCAACTTGATAGCCGGCATGACTCATTTTCATCGGTTGAGCGGTGTTTTGCAAGTCATTCAAAAACTCTTGACACAATTGCGGATTGGTGAACTGATCCGGACGCTCGATACCACCCTGATTAACCCTGTCGGCTATATAATAGCTATAAAGAGTTTCGGTGGTGAGCATTTCTCCCAAATCTTGCTGCATCATATTCGCATCAAGGGTTTGGTTGGAATTCAAATTCCTCATTGCATAGGCTTGTTTGGTTATATTTATGGTGGCTTCAAGTTTGCTGTTCGGAGCTACCTTATCCCCTTGCTGATAGGTATCATGCAAGTTGCCGTTTGCGTCAATAAACTGTGGTTCGATGTTGCCGTTTTCATCTAAAAACTTGAAGTTGCTGACCATTTGCATGGTGGATTGGTCTAGTTCTACGCCGTTTAAGACATTGTTGATGGCATCATAACGCTTATCTAAACTTTCGGCCTGATTTGCGTCCAACCCATTGAGATTCCACAAATTATCATAATCATTTATCACAGGGTCAAGAATTTGGGTCTTGGCCTGATCCATTTTAGCAACTACGGCTTGGTCTTGCGGGGTGTTTTGCGCATATTTTTTACGCGCATCAAACATCACAACATAGCCTTCATAAGTATCACCTATATTGGTGAAATCACTATAGAAAAGTTCTTGTTTGTTAACCGCCATGTCGGTTAATTCATCCATGCGGTTTTGTATTTGGTCTATATCTGCCTGTAAACCGCTGACATTTGCATTCGGGTCGCTCTGTAATGCGGCGGCCATTTGCTGTTGCTTTGATTCATACAACTGTCCCAATAGTTTTGGCGGAACGATGTTAAAATGCTCTTTATCTTGCAACAATTTGTCTGCTACGCCGTTTTCATATGACGTTACTTCATTTGCGGAGAGTTCTCTGATATTATTCAGGACATCGATTGCGTCTTGCACCGATTGTCTGCCTCGATTGAAGTCTGCATCATTAATGACGCCCATATCGTGCAAGGTTTCAAGTTTGACTTGATCAAGAAAACCATCGTTCATGTCGGATGAGGCACTTCTAATTCTTTCTAAATCATCAAGTTCGTTTTCATTATTATTGCCATCATTACCGTCGTTGCCGCCGTTGCCTTCCGTTGCTTGAAGCGTGTTGTTATTGCCGGCATAGCCCGTATTAACGGCTTGGATTCCCGTCTGATTTTGGTTCGTATTGTTATTCGGTTTTATGCCCTGCTTTTGTGCCTCTTTATATATTCTTATGCTCTCTATGTTTTGATTGTTTTCTTTGATTGTATGTGTTATTGCCGCTAAAAATACTCTGTCTTCCGTTTCCAAAACCGCATCTTTACTTCCAAAATATATTTCTTTGATTCTCGCGGCTTCTTCGTCCTTGATATTTGCCTTAAGGGCTTCGAGATTTAATGTTTTACCAACCTCTTCGTTCAGGCTAAAATCATCTTTTTCACGCATACGGAACTTTATTAACAAGGCTGTCGTTTCAAACGGCGGTATATCTCCGAAACTCTCATATCCATATTCGTCTTTTATGAACTGCAAAAACTTTTCGTCATTTTCTATATTATTTATATTATACTTAGCCATAGTCTTTCTCCATATGTCGTGCGGCCTTTTTTGTGCCAAATTCTGTTTTTAATATAGCACAAAATTTTCGATATTGCAAATATTTTGTCTATTTGGTACGATTTTACTACTCATTTATTAAGATATTGTTATTTTTTGCTTATTTTCTGCGCTTTTCATCTTGCGTTTTGTAAATAAAAACCTTAAATATGGGATAAGTTTGAAAATTTGTACTCTAATGAAGTTGTTAAGACCATGGCTGAAGAAATTGATTATTACGAACTTTTGGAAGTTCAGAAAACGGCAAGTGCCGATGAAATAAAAAAAGCTTATCACAAATTGGCAATGAAATATCATCCAGACCGCAACCCCGGTGACAAAGAGGCTGAAAATAAGTTCAAAGCCATTAACGAGGCTTATGACGTGTTGAAAGACGAACAAAAACGGGCAGCTTATGACCGGTATGGAAAACAGGCCTTTGCTAACGGCGGTATGGGCGGCGGGAATCCGTTTAACGGGTTTGACTTTAATTTCTCCGGCGGTGGTTTTTCAGATATTTTCTCGGATATTTTTTCTGATTTTATGGGTGGCGGACGTAATGGGTCTCGTTCTCAGGCGCAAGATGGGGCAGATATTCGCTATAATCTCGAAATTACGCTTGAGGAGGCTTTTAACGGCGTGGAGAAGGAAATTAAAATTCCAACAACTTCCGAATGCGAAAAATGCCACGGACACGGTACTGCCGATGGTAAAGAAGCTCCGATTTGTCAAAACTGCGGCGGAAGAGGCAAAATTCGCGTTCAACACGGCTTTATGATCATGGAGACAACTTGTCCGAACTGCCATGGTGAAGGTCATATTGTTAAAGACAAATGCAAAGAATGCAATGGTGAAGGTTTTATTCATCATGAAAAAACGCTTAAAATAAAAATTCCGGCAGGTATTGAAGATAATACCCGTATGCGTATTCCCAATGAAGGACAAAGCGGAATTAGAGGCGGTGAAAACGGCGACCTTTATGTCTTTATTTCCATTAAAGAACACAAGCTCTTTATTCGTGACGGGGCTAACCTTTATGTTCGGGTGCCGATTTCTATGGCAACAGCGGCTTTGGGTGGAAATATTCAAATTCCGGGGATACTTGGTGAAAAAATTGATGTTTCTGTTCCGGCTGGTACGCAAACCGACCAACAAACCAAAATCAGCGGAGAAGGTATGACTATTTTGCGTTCTAAACGCCGCGGTGATTTGTTTGTGCAATTCAGAGTGGAAACTCCAACGCATTTGACTGACAAACAAAAAGAACTGCTCGAAGAATTTCGCTCATTAAGTCAAAACGACAATTGCCAACCTGAAGCTAAAGGCTTTTTTGATAAAATAAAAGACTTGTTTGTGGCTTAAAAACAACAAAAACGATAAAAAACAGCCCTTTGAAAAGTATTTTTATTCTCCTTTCGGGGCTGTTTTTTCGTCTTTCTTTGACTTTAGCTGGCCGCAAGCCGCCAAAATGTCTTGGCCGCGCGGCGTTCTTATCGGTGCGGAAAAGTGATTTTTTTGCAATTCTTTGGAAAAGGCCGCTATCCTCTCCTTGGGGCTGGCCTCAAAACCACACCCCGGCCACGGATTAAACGCTATCAAATTAAACTTGGCGTTAATTTTGTTTTTGCGCATGATATCCATTAATTCTCTTGCGTCATCAAGAGAATCATTAAAATCTTTCAGCATTAAATATTCAAACGTCACGTAATGGCTGCCGTCAAGCTCTTGGTAAGCTTTGCAGGCTTTTAATATCTCCTCAATCGGGTAACGCTTGTTTATCGGCATAATTTGAGAGCGTTTCTCGTCATTAGGCGCGTGCAGGCTTATGGCCAACTTAACACCCGTTGCCTGAATCATCGGCACAATATTGGGTGCTATGCCCGATGTCGACAAGGTTATACGCCGTTTAGATATCGCAATTCCATCGCCGTCGGTTAAAATCTTCAAAGCCTTAATGACATTTTCCATATTGTGCAAGGGTTCACCCATCCCCATGACCACGATGTTGGATAAATAGCGCGTTTCATCCGTTGGAGACGGCCATTCGTTATAAGCATCCCTTGCCGCCATAAACTGTCCAACAATTTCTCCCGCAGTTAAGTTACGGGTGATTTTTTGGCTGCCGGTATGGCAAAACTTGCAACCCACCGCGCACCCGACTTGTGTGGATATGCAGACGGCTCCCCTGTCATCTTCGGGAATATAAACCGTTTCTATCCTTTGGCCATCCGAAAACTCAAAAAGCCATTTGTGGGTTTTGTCTTTGGAAATTTGCTCCGTTACGATTTTGGGGCGCGTTATCGTGTAATTCTCAGCCAATTTAGCCCGCAAGTCTTTTGAAAAAGTGGTCATTTTTTCAAAATCGGTCACGCCGTGAAAATACAGCCACTGCCACAACTGTTTGGCTCGAAACGGTTTCTCGCCCAATTTTGCAATTTCTTGGGCGATTTCTTCCTTTGATAAGCCGATGAGTTCTGTTTTTTCCATCCGATTTTCTCTTTTATGCTTAATTTTTGCATTTGGCAGACATAGCCTGATAAGCGCTCATAAATCCATTCAGCGAATATGTGTCTTTGGTTTGAGTTCCCTTACTCGAAACGCCCTTGACTATCATCCTTTGTCCTCTTTTCATGGCATTTACAAGTTCTTTATCCACCGCTCCGTTTAAGGTCCAAGCTTTGTCGCCTTCCGTGAAAATATCGGTGATGGTGGTGGTGCCGATTTTGACTTCTACCGGTGCACCTGATTTATAATCATATCCGGCAACAAAATTGACTACATCATAACTACCTTCTTGCGGGCGATGGGTTACAACGACATATATGTCACCTCTACGGGCGTATTTTCCCTCATCTTTTTTGGGTGTGGAGGCAATATAGCAGACTTTGCCCCGCGGGTCATCATAATAGTATGCAACCCAATCTTTGTATTCTCCGAGCAACTGCGGGCCGCTTGAGGCTTTTGCCATACCGCTGGCCAGCAGTAAAACTGCGCTTAATCCGATTATTTTATTATTTAACATTCTTTTTTCTCACAGCTTGGTTAGTTTTTTGAATATTGTAATTGAAATATCTATAAAAAATGTTAATTTCGTGGCTAAAGTTTATAGGATTTTTGAAAAATGATGCGCGATAATTATCTAGATATGAACAAAATTATTACTGATTCAAAAATTTTGTTCCTTTTTGATACGGTGGAAAGCCACGGCGGTGTCCTGCGCTTTGTCGGCGGTGCCGTGCGTGATACTTTGGCCGGCGTCCAATCTCAGGATTTGGATTTGGACTTGGCTACCGATTTGTCTCCCGAAGAGTTGGTTGATGCTTGCGAAGAAAGCGGGCTTAAAACCGTGCCTATCGGGATTAAATTCGGGACTGTCGGCGTGGTTGTCGGCAAAAAGGTTTTGGAAGTGACTTCTTTACGCAAAGATGTTTCTACCGATGGGCGTCACGCCGTGGTGGAATTTACTTCTGACTGGAATGAAGACGCCTCTCGCCGCGATTTGACCATTAATGCCGTTTATGCCGACGAAAAAGGAAATGTTTTTGACTATTATAACGGAATCGATGATTTGGAAAAAGGTGTTATTCGCTTTATTGGGAATCCGAATCAACGTATTCAGGAAGATTATTTGCGTATATTACGTTTTTTCCGTTTTTATGCCTTGTTTTCTAAGACTCCGATGGATAAAAAAGCTCTGAAAGCCTGTGTTGACAACAAAGAACAACTTAAAACTTTGTCTGTTGAACGTATTCGTGACGAGCTCCAAAAAATTATTATGGCACCCAAAGCGGTTGAAACGCTCAAAATTATGTTTAAAAACAATATTTTGGATTTTTTGCTGCCGGATGCCAAAAACTTTGACCAACTTGATTTTTTGATTAATCTTGTTAACAAGCATCATCTTCAAGCCAGTGCTTTAAGACGGTGGTTTGTTTTGTTTGCTCCGGAAGAAAGATTGGCCGAAAACCTCGCAATGCGTCTCAAAATTTCTAAAAAAGACCGTGAATTGTTTGTGCATTGGGCTGTTAACAATCCTCCGTTTGATGACTTTTTGAGTATGAATGGCATTCGTGGACTGCTCTATCGGTATGGGCGCGATTTTTGCTATAATAAATTCTTAATTCAATGCGCTTTACTCAAAAAAGAACCCGAAAATTTGGACTTAATCCTTTCTCGAATCCAGAATATGGAAATTCCCATCTTTCCGCTTAAAGGCAAAAACATTATCGAGGCTGGAATTTCTGATAATCGGCAAATCGGACATATTCTTGATGCTCTTGAGGAAGAATGGATTTTGAGCAACTTCTCGCTTTCATTTGACGATTTAATGCTTAAAGCCAAAGATATTGTCCGCGGCGTGGCTTAAATTAAAGTTAAAAAGCGTTTTTTATCCGCTTCAGATAAAAAGGAAAAACAATTAGAACAGCATCTATTCTGACATCAAAATCACGATATTTTTGATGTTGCGCAATAAAGCTTTCTGCCGCAAAGCGAATCCGTGATTGTTGTGTTTTGCTTATGGCATAGGCTGCTTTGTCTTTTGTGGTTCTTTTTTTGACCTCAACAAAAACCAAAGTTTTTCCTTTGCTTGCGATAAAGTCAAGTTCTCCGGCGTGTGTACCGCGGCCGGTGATATAATTTTTGGCTACTATCTTATATCCCAGCAAGCGATAGTACGTTCTGGCTATGAATTCGCTTATTTTTCCCGTTACATTACTCTTCATCTTTTATTCTCAGTGCAGTTTCATACACGCTTTTTTTGTTCAAATTATATTTTTCTGCCACTTCTTTAACCGCGTCTTTTAAGCTTTGAGTTGTCAGTTTTGCTCTTAACTCCGTTTCGATATCTGTTGCGGATTTTTCAAGCTCTTCTTCTGCCGGTGGGGCGATTACGATAACCATCTCCCCTTTGCGCGGGTGTTCTGCAAATTCTTTAATCAGTTCTTGTGCCGTACCGTTTATGCTTTCTTCATATAGTTTGGTTATCTCCCTTACCACCGCAATTTCACGATTAGTAAAAATCTCCTGCATTGCTTCCAATGTTTTTACAATACGGTTGGCCGTTTCATAAAAAACTATCGTCGCCTGGATGTTTTTGACAGACAAAAAAGCCTCTTTTCTTGCTTTGTCTTTATTCGGAATAAAGCCTGCAAACATAAAACGGTTTGTCGGCAGGCCCGATAGTTGCAAAGCGCAGATTAAGGCACAACAGCCGGGAATCGTCGTGACGTATACACCAGCTTCTTTGCAGACCCTTATTAATTTATACCCAGGGTCGGAAATCAACGGTGAACCTGCATCCGATATTAAGGCAACGCTTTTGTCTTCCGTATTTATTAATTCTATCAATTTATCAGCGTGTTGGCTCTCATTATGGTCATGCAATGTGATGAAATTTTTTTTTAAGCTCACACCCAATAAAGACAAAAGTTTTTTGCTTATTCTCGTGTCTTCACAGGCAATAACGTCGGCTTCTTTCAAGCATTCTATGGCTCTTTCCGACATATCTCTTATATTACCTATCGGTGTGGCGATGATGTATAATCCGCTTTTCATCTCGTTATTCTTTCTTTGACATTATACTTTTTTTAAACTAATTATATTATATCTTTGTTTTGTAGAATGATGTTTTTTGGGATAAAATGCAAGTGCTAAAAAAATTTGTTTTTCTTTTTGTCGGGATTTTGCTCGCCGGCTGCCAGTCTTCGGCACCCAGCTTGCAGTCTCGTGACGGAACTTATCCTTATGGCGATAAATTTCAACTCTCTCCCACTGTTAATTTGATTGATGATTCTGCGCAAGATGGAATGTTTCGCGTGGGAATGCTTTTGCCTTTATCCGGTAGTGCTGCAAAATATGGTCAAGGTTTGAAAAATGCCGCTCTCTTGGCTGTTGATGATGTAAAGTCAGATAAACTGGTCGTTCAGTTTTATGATACGCAAAGTACGCCCAGCGGTGCTCGTGTGGCAATTGAAAATGCTCTCAACCAAGGTTCTAAGTTGATTTTGGGGCCGTTGATGAGCTCTTCCGTTAAAGCTATTGAAGAAAAAACATCAGATGCCAATGTTCCTGTTATTGCTTTCTCTACTAACCCCGATATTTTGCAAGCGCAAGTTTATACGCTCGGTTTGTTGGTAAATGAGCAAGTGGATACTATGATATCTTATGCCGCTCAACAGGGACGGAGCAAATTTGCTCTTCTTATCCCCGATGACGATACCGGAATTGCAATTGCCAAAGCCGCCGTTATGTCTACGCAAAAAAACGGTGTTTCTTTAACCAATATCGCATTTTATCAACCCAATACAACAGACTTTTCGACATCCGTTAAAGCTTTGACGGACTATCAGAATCGTCGTCAACGTTTGGAAAAAGTTAAACGTTCTTTGACGGCTCAAGCAAACGCCGGTGATCAAAATGCTAAACTTGCTCTTAATAAACTCGGTCGTGCTCAAGCCCTTGGCGATGTTGAGTTTGATGCTGTTATTATTCCGGCAACAGGTGCTCAACTCAAATCTGCTCTTTCTATGTTTGGATATTATGATGTATTCTCTCCCAAAGTCCAATTCTTAGGAACGGCTGTGTGGGAATCGACCGATTTAAACAGAGAGACTATGGCTCAGGGCGCATGGTTCCCTGCGATGTCTAAAACTCACAGTGCTTATTTTGCAAAAAAATATGCTGATGCTTTTGGGCAAAAACCTGCCGCTATCTATTCTTTAGCTTATGATGCCGTGGCTCTTTCCGCTTCTTTGGCTAAGAAAAACCCTGCCGACCTTAACTATTACATTACTTCTCCTGACGGGTATGTCGGAATTAATGGAATTTTCAGAATATTTCCCAACGGCTTGAATGAACATAGTTTGGATATTTATGAAGTTACTTCTCAAGGAAATAAAGTTGTTCAGCAAGCACCTCAGCAATTTTCCGCCGGATTGAATGATTTTGCTTCCGATGTGGCGATTGAAAACAACTATGCGGCACCGATTATCTCAGGTAAGGATATGCGTGCAGCGGAGATGGCTATTTACGGACGCGTGCTTGATCGGTCTTTCTCATCATATTCTGTTGATGAAATGGATGTTATTCGCAAAGCTCTGAAAGAGAAAAACGTTATCGTTGAATAATTGTGGCTCTTGGTGCATTTTTTCCTTGAAAAATTTTTCTTTTTCGGGAATATTGTTTTGGGAGGACATTGGATTAGCCCCTCGCCAACCCGGTCAGGTTCGGAAGAAAGCAGCCGTAACGATTGTGGCTGAGGTCAATGATCCTCCTTTTTTGTTTTTTGTTAAACGGGTTTGTTATGGCTGAAACTGAAAATTCTAATGATAATCAATATGTTATTTTAGCACGAAAGTATCGTCCGCAAAATTTTGATGATTTGCTCGGGCAAGATGCTTTGGTACAAACACTTACAAATGCCATTCAAAACAACCGTTTACACCATGCTTATATCTTAACCGGTATTCGTGGTGTGGGCAAAACTTCTACCGCAAGAATTATTGCTAAAGCGCTTAACTGTATCGGTCCTGACGGTAAGGGCGGGCCTACCGTTCATCCTTGCGGCGTGTGCGAAAACTGCAAAGCTATTACGGCCGGCAGGCATATTGATGTGATGGAACTTGATGCTGCTTCTCGTACCGGTGTGGATGATATTCGTGAGATTTTGGATGGTGTGCGCTATAAGCCGACAAATGCTCGCTATAAAATTTACATCATCGATGAAGTGCATATGCTCTCTAAAAATGCCTTTAATGCACTGCTTAAAACGCTTGAAGAGCCGCCTTCTCATGTTATTTTTATTTTTGCCACGACTGAAATCAGAAAAGTTCCGGTCACGATTTTATCTCGTTGCCAAAGGTTTGACTTGCAGCGTCTCAAAATTGATGAACTTATGAAAATGTTCCACAAAATTATTGCGGCTGAAAAAATTAATGCAGAGGAAGAGGCTTTGCTTATGTTGGCCAAAGCGGCAGATGGTTCTGCTCGTGATGCGACATCTTTGCTTGACCAAGCTATTTCCTTGGGTTTGGGTAATGTTAAAGTTGACGTTGTTAAGAATATGATTGGTATTGCCGATCGTTCTACAACTTTTGAGCTATTCGAATCCTTGACTTCCGGACAAGTCGACCACGCTGTTGAATTGCTACGCCAGCAATATTCTAACGGAGCGAATCCGTCAACCATTTTACAAGACCTTATAGGTGTTACGCATTTGGTGGCTAAAACCCGCATTATTCCTTCTTCTCTCGATGATCCTAGCTTATCGGAAGAAGAACGCACTTTTGCTAAAAAAATGGCAGCTGCCGTTTCGATTGCCATTCTTTCTAAAATTTGGCAGATGATGATTAAGGGTATTTCTGAAATGCAAATTGCGCCCGTGCAGATTGATGCCTTGGAAATGATTCTTATCCGCATTGCTTATGCCGCGAATTTGCCTACACCGGCAGAGATTTTGGCCGACGTAAAAAAAAACTCTAATTTAGCCCCTGCAGCGCAAAATATTGCACCATCGCGCCCATTACCTAATGTTTTACAAAACGCTGCTCCTGCCCCTGTTTTAGCCTCAACAAACCTGTCTGTTTCGGAGGGTGGCAGCAAGCCAACTAATTTTTTTAATTCACCTGAGGATTTGATTCAATATCTGGAGCAAAACAGAAAACTCTTAATTGTCTACTCTTTGAAAAGCGATGTGTCTTTTGACACCTTTCAGGACGGCTATGTCAAAATGACAATTTCTGATAAAATTTCTTCAGATTTTATTCTTAACCTCCATAAAATTTTAGAGCAAGCTACCGGTAAAGCTTGGAAAATAGATACCGTGCGCGGAAATCTCGGCCAAACGCTCTTCCAAAAAGAAGATGCTAAAATTGCCGAAGAACGCAAAGATATTATGGAATCGCCTTTGGTTAAAGCTATTTTGGCTGAATTTAAAGGCGCTAGAATCGAAACTATTATTCGTAAAATTTCGGAATCTTCTGAAAATGATGATGAGGATGACAACGAGGGCGTGATTGACGATAATCAATTTAACTCTTATAATGATAACTTATTAAACGATGATGAGGATTAATTAAATGCTTAATATTCAAGGTATTATGAAACAAGCGCAAATGATGCAGAAAAAAATGGAAGAGATGCAAAATGAGTTGGCTCAACAAGAAGTTTGCGGCTCTGCCGGCGGAGATATGGTTAAGGTTACCCTTAACGGCAAATTCGAAATGAAAAAAGTGCAAATCGATAAGTCTTTGGTTAATCCTGATGAGGTTGATATTTTGGAAGATTTAATTGTGGCCGCACATAATGATGCCAAAAATAAAGTTGAAAACATGATGAACGAAGGTATGAAATCCGTTACCGGCGGAATGAATATCCCTGGGCTTAAACTTCCGTTTTAATGAGGGGTGTTGTGGCCGGAAATGATATTGAAAAGCTTATCCGCTTGGTGGCTAAGCTACCTGCTCTCGGGCAGCGTTCAGCCAGACGGATTGTGTTACAGCTTTTGAAAAAAAGAGAATCCTTGTTTTTACCGCTTATTGCCTCTATGCAAGATGTTGTTAATAACGTAAAGACCTGTGAAATTTGCGGTAATTATGATACAGAATCGCCGTGTTCGATTTGTACATCTAATGCTCGTGACAACTCTATTATCTGTGTTGTACAAGATGTGGCTGACTTGTGGGCTATGGAAAGAGGCGGAATGTTTCGCGGAAAATATCATATTTTGGGTGGTGTTCTTTCTGCCCTAGACGGCGTGGCTCCCGAAGATTTGAACATTAACGCCCTACTCCACCGCCTGAACAATCCTGAAGTTAAAGAAGTTATTCTTGCCTTGCCTGCAACGATTGATGGGCAGATTACCACAAACTTTTTGATGCAAAAACTCAAGCCTTTTGATGTTAAAATTTCAACTCTGGCACAGGGAATTCCCGTTGGGGCGGAGCTTGATTATATGGATGAAGGAACTATACAACTCGCGCTTAGTTCACGCAAGCTGCTTTGATTTTATAAAAAAATAAAAGCTCTCACATAGAGAGCTTTTTTCTTGCTTATTCTTCTATATTTTCTATCAACCTATCCAGATTAGCTCGTTCATTTTTATTATAACCGTCAAAGTTTTCCTGAACTTTGGGGGTTGTTTTTTTCTTTTGAATTTTAGGTTGAGTTAGTTTTTCAAATAACTCCTCCTGCTCGGCCTTTTCTTGTTTTTCTTCTTGTTTTTTGGTTTCTTCCTCTTTTTCTTTACTCGGATTGCTCAAAAATGATGAATTTTTGATTTTTTCTAAGGTTTCTTCCGGTATCAGTTTTTCTATCGGCTCAGCAAAAGTTCCTGCCAATGTGTAGTATTTTGATTCTTGCAATATTGGCGATTGCTTATCTGCCGGAACTATCCAGCCTATTAATATATAGCACAAGATTATCAGCAAACAGGCGCGGGCTATACCAAAAAACAAACCTAACATTCTGTCTAGACTGCTTAATTTGCTGGTGCGAACTTTTCCGACTACTTTGGCCGTGAATAATACCCAGCAAACTAAAAACGCTATTAAGATAACCACCGCCGTTAATATTCCGGCAAATGTGCCATTTTTAACATAGTTCATCGTGAATGGATTAATTATCGGTAACAGGTAGATGACAACTATACAGCCTAAAACCCATCCTACTATGGACATAACCTCCTTCATTAAACCTCGGCTATAGGCTATTAAAGCTGATATGCCGATGATGATTAAGATAATAACATCTAAATTGTTTAGCTCCGTCATTGTTTTTTTCTTCCTAATTAAACCAATTTATCAGTCTTTGGACGTTTCCGATTTCATGGACACTAATATCTAAGCGATGATTATTCTTTTTATCTTTGTTTACTAAATTTGTCGGGGTAATAGCGCTCTTGAAACCAAGCTTTTGTGCTTCTTTTAGTCTTGCTGAAGCTTGAGATACGGCTCTTATCTCTCCTGACAAACCAATCTCCCCAAAAATAACCATATCTGCCGGTAAGGCCTTGTTGGTCATTGATGAGATAACGGCCATTGCCACCGCTAAATCTGCTGCAGGTTCGGTTATTTTTAATCCGCCGGCGATGTTTAGATATATGTCATGTGAACTGAAATTCATTCCGCAACGTGCTTCCAAAACTGCCAAAACCATTGAGAGGCGGTTGCTGTCCCATCCCACTACCGCACGCTTGGGGCTGGCGTAACTTGTCGGGCTTACCAAAGCTTGTATTTCTACCAGCAAGGGTCTGGAACCTTCTATACCGGCAAAAACGCATGAGCCGGAAACATTGCCTTGTCTTTCTGCCAAAAATAATGCCGATGGATTTTCTACTTCAACCAAACCTTGGTCCTGCATTTCAAAAACGCCTATCTCATCCGTGGCTCCAAAACGGTTTTTTACGGCTCTTAAAATACGGAAATGATGCCCTCTTTCGCCCTCAAAGTATAAAACTGTATCAACCATATGTTCCAAAACTCTTGGTCCTGCCAAAGAACCTTGTTTGGTGACATGGCCTACCAAAAACAAAACGAATCCTTTTCTCTTGGCTAATTTTATCAACTCATAGGCGCAAGCCCTTACCTGTGCGACACTCCCCGGTGTGGACTCGACTTCGTCCAGATACATGGTCTGAATAGAATCTATTACAACTACTGCAGCTTTTGACTTTTCAAGCGTGGCGATGATGTCTTTAACTTCCGTAGAACTCGCCAATTTTACCGGCGTTTGCTCCAAGTTTAGTCTTTTGGCGCGGATACGAACTTGGTCTATGGCTTCTTCTCCCGAAATATAATAACACTCAGGATTGCCCTCTGAGGCTGCAATTGAGGCGCTTACTTGTAATAGTAACGTTGACTTGCCTATTCCGGGATCGCCCCCGACCAAAATTACCGACCCTGGGACTAACCCTCCCCCTGATACGCGGTCAAGCTCTTTTATGCCGGTTGATAATCTTTTGAGAGCCCGCTCCTCTCCCGATAGCGGAACAAAATCTATTATCTTGCCTTTTTTTTTGGTTGGAAGATTGCTGAATCCTTCCGTGGCGGAAACATCTTCTACTATAGAGTTCCATTCTCCGCAAGAATCACACTTGCCTTGCCATTTGGGATAAGCTGCGCCACAATTTTGGCATACATATTCCACATTCTTTTTTGACAAGGTTTTATATCTCCACTTGTATTGGTCCTTGTGACGAACCGTTGATAAATTGTTTTACATAGGCATTGTCTGTTGTTTCAAGCTCTTTGACTGTGCCTTGCCAGATTATTTTGCCTTTATACAGCATGGCTATTCTATCGGCAATTTTGCGCGCTGAAGCCATATCGTGCGTAATTGTCAAAGCAGTTGCTCCTAACCTCTTGGCTGAATCTATAATCAAGTCATTAATGACATCGGCCATTATTGGGTCCAAACCTGTTGTCGGCTCGTCAAAAAATATTATTTCCGGCTTGGTGGCAACGGCGCGCGCTAAGCTAACACGCTTTTGCATACCGCCAGATAATTCACTTGGATATAAATCAGCAACGTCTGCTCCTAAACCAACCTGCCGCAATACTTTAATTGCCTCATCTTTGGCTTGTTTTCGAGGCATTTTTTGGTTTTCTAACAGGCCAAATGCAACATTTTCCCAAACGCTCAAACTATCAAACAAGGCTCCACCCTGAAACAACATGCCCATTTTGCCATGCAACTGTTCTTGTTGTTTTTTATCGGCACCTATTGTTTCTTGCCCGTCTATTTTTATGGAGCCTTCATCCGGCGTTAAAAGACCTTGGATACATTTGATTAAAACCGATTTTCCTGTGCCGGACCCACCGATAACAACCAAAGACTCTCCTTTTTGAAGCTCCAGATTAACACCGTCCAAAACTATTTTTTTGCCAAATGCTTTATGAAGATTGGTGATTTTTATTTTTGTGTCATTCATTTTATTCTCCATTGCCTATTTTGCAAAAAACAGCTCGGTGATGATGTAATTGAACACCAAAATTAATATGGACGCTGATACAACCGCATTGGTTGTTGCCTCACCGACACCTTGTGCTCCACCTCTTGAGCGATACCCGTTATAGCATCCCATCAAAGTTATGATGAAACCAAACACAGCCGCTTTAACAACACCGGTTACTATATCCAGAGATTCAAGATTTTGCAGCGTTGAATTAATGTAGTTTGCCGGATTAAAGCCTAATTTATATACACATACAACATAGCCGCCGAAAATGCCAATGACATCTCCTATTAAAACCAAAATCGGCAAAACAATTATGCCGGCTATTATCCTTGGTGCTACCAGATATTTGAACGGATTGGTGGACAATGTTACTAAAGCATCAATTTGTTCGGTCACACGCATTGTGCCGATTTCTGCGGCCATGGCAGCACCTATTCTGCCGGCAACCATTAAGCCTGATAAAGCCGGAGCTAACTCTCTTGTCACTGAAATTAAAACAACCGATGCCACACCGCTTTCTGCGCCAAAACGTGCAAAACCCGTATAACTTTGCAAAGCTATAACCATACCGGCAAAAATCGTGGTTAACCCCACAACCGGTAAAGAATAAAAACCAATATCCATAAACTGTCGGCCCATCAGTTTAAAGTAAAACGGAGGTGTTAAACAGTTGTATATTGATCGGGCGATGAATATGGTTAGTTCTCCCAATCGCATTATAAACTTAACCAAAGGTTTGCCCAAAGCACGTAAAAAGAGCTCTATTTTTGTTGCCATTTGTTTTCTCTCATCTATTGTTTATTTTATTGTCTATCCTATGCCAGCTTTGCAAATTAATCAACCATACTGTCTAATTTTATAACAATCTTATCCGGTGCGGAGGCTTCAAACGGATAGAGTTTTATCATTGGAAGTTTTGTACCCTCAAAGTTATAAAATTCTTTTTGTGGAAGGCGGGATATTTCTTGATAGGTTTTCTTTAATTCTACGACCAATTTTATTTCAACCTCTTCAACATAAGAAACTTTTTGGATACCAATACCCCTCACCTCTAATAATCCGGCAATTGTATGCGGAGTTCTGCCATAAACTTTTCCGCCTTTGATTTTTATATCTGTTCTATCATCTGAAACTAATATTGCTCCGGCGTGTTTTATTAACCTTAAAGCCAAATCCGACTTACCGCTACCGGAAGCCCCCATCAGCAAAACTCCTTTACTATTGATGCTTATGCATGTTGTATGAATATTAAGCATTTAGTCCCAAAGCCTCTTTTATTCTGGTTAATTTTTGTTCATCTGCTGAACTTATGGTTATTATTCTTTCTTCATTGTTTGGGGTTATGGTGATTTTGATGCAATTTCTTGGCAGATATTGCGCCATTTTTTCCGGCCATTCTATCAAGCAGACACCGTCATACAGCGCATCTTCCATTCCTAATTCAAAAATTTCTTCCGCAGATTTAAGTCTATATAAATCAAAATGGTATATTGTATATTCCGGTGCGTCATACAACTGAACCAATGTGAATGTTGGACTGGGAACTTCCTCATCGCCGCATAGCTCTTGAACAAAAGAACGCGCCATAACGCTTTTGCCCATTCCTAATGTGCCAAACAGGGCATAGCAATCGCCTCTTTTAGCCTTTTTTGCCAGTTTTTGACCGATTTCTTTCGTGTCTTGCTCTGTTTTACTGATTATTTTTATCTCTTCCATTTTAGTCCCAATCAAAAAAAGATTTTTTAGCCGGTTTTTGCCGTAACTGAGCTCGCCAGACCCATGGCATATAAAAACTTCCGCTCCATAAACCTCTTTTTTCTTTTTTGGCAAAGGTTTCTGCTTTTTTGTAATCATCAACGCCTTTGACAGAAACCGCCCATCCGGCATTAATCAGCGCAGCTCCAATGTCGTACGGCCCTAAAGCGCATTTGCCTATCACATGTCTATTGGCATTTTCTTGTAAAATATTACAATCCAATGTATAGCCGTTTATCCATCCTTTGAGCCAATTTGCTGCTTCTACACCGCAACGATATGACCGTCCTTGTGCGTTTGCGCAATATTGACTCAATTCGGGCGAATCTATTCCATACAGATGTATATAATATCCATTTACAAGCAAAGTATTTGCGTTGATTACCCTTGCTATGCCTCTAAGTTTGGTTTGCGTTGTGTCGCTTGGGGCAACAGATGCTCCGGCTATTGTCTCCGTCTCTTCCGACATATTTGAACTGTTTATTGTATCAGAAAGGTTATCTATTCCATCATTTACACTATTTTGTGCATTTTCAATACTTTGGCCTAAAAATGTTTTTAGATTGCGGCCAACATTTTGAATGCCTCCCTCAAATCCTCCAATAGCATATATTACAAAACCTATTATACCTGCTAAAATAATTAAGGATGGGAGGCATCCCATGGCGCGGCTCGCCATTTTGGCAAAAATATATATAATGATTAAACCGGCAATCAGGCCTATAAATCCTCCGCCCTGAAGCCATAAACTGTTCGTTTGGGTGCCGGAACCTCCCCACAAAATCAAAACAAAAGCTATAATTGCCAATATTACTTTTTTTAGAAAACCCATGGACTATTCCTTTTTATTTTATGCTTCTAAATTAGTCCGATTTTGTAAACATATCGTTACTTTACCTCATTCTCTTATTTTTTGCCACAAAAAAAGCAGCTTGCGCTGCTTATTGAATTTTATATTTTATTTTTTGCTATAACAATGGCAGTGGCAAATTCCGTCACGCTCAATGTCGCTTTTGCATAATTCTGAAATGCAGTAGCGCGCACTGTTGGTGCTGTCACACGGGCAACGTTGCCATTCGTTTTCTGCAAACATGCGGCTCTTGGCCTTGGCGACTTTTTCTATATTTGCGGTTGGAACGTATCCTGCCTTTTCGCATTTTGCTTTCATCTCAGCTAAAATATCTGTCATTTTATGTTTCCTTAGTCTATTATTTTCATGGTAAATTTTTCGCCGGCATTTGAGCTTTCCGTTGGTTGGGAAGCATACTCATTTTGCCCATTGATGCTGTTATTTTTACGCTTTTGTTCCAAAATGTCAATTATCATATCTAATTCTGCAACTGAGGCATATTGTAACACTACTTTTCCTCCTCCCTGCTTATTGGGGCTGATTTGTATTCTTAAGCCTAATTTTGATTTTAGGTCATTTTCAATATCTGTTATGTCTGCGTCTTTTTTAGGTTTGGCTTCTTTATTTTTACTGGCACCTGCTTTTATTTTGTTTACCAGTTCTTCTACCTGACGTACGCTTAAGTCTTTTTTGATAATTTGCATGGCCAATTCTTCAGCATTATCCAAACCAACCAGGTTACGCGCATGTCCGGCTGAGAGTTTGCCCTCTTTGATTAAATCTTGCACTGATTTTGGCAATGTCAACAAACGCAAAGTGTTGGCTATATGGCTCCTCGACTTGCCGATGATTTGTGACAAGGCTTCTTGTGTATGTGAAAATTCATCAATTAATCTTTGCAGGCCTTCGGCTTCTTCAATAGCCGATAAGTTTTCTCTTAATAAATTTTCGACTAAGGCGACTTCCAAAACTTCTTGGTCGTTCATCTCTTTTACTATAACCGGAACTTCTGTTAATCCTGCTAATTTTGATGCTCTTAGCCTTCTTTCTCCGGCAATTAACTCGTAGCCATTATTTGTTTTACGCACCAATAACGGTTGCAAAACACCTTTTTCTTTTATCGATTGGGCCAAAGCTTTTAAGGCTTCTTCATCAAACTCTGTTCTGGGTTGATAGGGACTTGGGTCTATGTCTGCTATTTTAACATAGTTTGCTTTATGGTTGTTCGCATCTTCAGTTTTAAATACAGTGTTCTCCGTATTTTTTTCTATGTCTTCAAAGTTTAAGTCATCATCACCCAAAAGTGCGCTTAAACCCCGTCCAAGACTTTTTCTTTTATTATGATGAGAATCGGCTTCCGATAATTTTTCTAATTCATTTGTGGTTTCTGCTAACATGCGATTAATTCCTTTTCTCTTTTCAAAACTTCTCCGGTTAAACTTATATATGCTTGTGAACCGGGGCATTTAAAATCATATAACAATACCGGTTTGCCGTGTGATGGAGCTTCCGATATGCGAACATTTCTCGGAATGACTGTTTGATATACTTTTTTACCAAAGAAATTTCTTACATCGTCTTCTACCATTTGGCTTAAATTGTTGCGCTTGTCATACATCGTTAAGACAACACCTTGAAGTTCTAGCGAGGGATTAAATTTCTTTTTAATAATGTTTATATTTTTTATTAAATCAGTTACGCCTTCCAGTGCCAAAAATTCACATTGCAACGGAACAATTACCGCATTTGCTGCAACTAAAGCATTAATTGTTACCAGGCTTAAGGATGGTGGGCAGTCTATCAAAATATAGTCATAATTAACAGCATTATCCTTAATTGCATTTTTAAGCGCGAATTCACGATGCTCCATATCTACCAACTCAACCTCAGCTCCGGCCAAATCTGCTGACGCCGGAATTAGTGAAAAATTAGGAATCTCTGTCCACACAATTGCTTCGGCTAAGGAGGCTTCTCCAACCAAGACTTCATATGATGAAACCATACGACCTTTTTTTTCGATTCCCATTGATGTTGTGGCATTGCCCTGCGGGTCTAAATCAATGACTAAAACTTTTTTGCCGGCAGCTGCCATGGCTGTTGCAACATTTACCGTGGTGGTGGTTTTGCCCACACCGCCTTTGCGATTTGCTATTGCGATTATTCTTGGCATTTATTTTACTCCTTTTGCAAATAAGTTTGTTATAATGACAATTGCTCCCTCTTCTGAGGTTATGCTTGGTATTATTTTATATTCAAAATTCCAATGTTTTTGTGCTTCGGAAATTTCTTCGGCATATTTTTTGCCTTTTGGAAAAATACAAATTGTTTTTTTGTTTGTAAAACGATATGCGTATTTTAATAATTCATCTAAAGAGCACATGGCGCGCGATGTTATAACATCAGCTTTTTGTTTTGCTATATTTTCGATTCTGTCATTTATGATTTCAACATTTTTAACATGGCATATTTCCGCAACATGGTTTAAATACAGTGTTTTCTTTTTGATACTTTCAATCAATTTTATTTTTAAATACGGTGTTTTATCTTGTAAAGCTATAGCAAGCACCATTCCCGGAAAGCCTGCCCCAGAGCCAAAATCAAGCATTAATTTTGCAGTATCAGGGATTAAATCAAGCAACTGTAATGAATCTAGAAAATGTCTATTCCATGCATCTTCCAATGAATTATTGCTAACCAGATTAAACTTATTTTGCCACTCTTTTAATGAGGCTTCATAAGTTTTTAAGCGGTCAATTGTTTCACGTGAAACATTATATTTTTCTATTAAATTTTCCATAGAAATATTTATATAAATTTTCAGTGGATTTTAAAACTGTTTATACTAAGTTATAAACATCTATTTTATATTTATTTTAAATACAATCACTTAAACAGTGTTTATTGAATCTTTTCTTTATATTTTTATATTCGGTTTATATCTATTTTTATAATTTAACTCTTCGAGCAAATCTTCTGCGCGGTCAAAAGCATAAGCCACATGTTCAACCGCGTGTGCGTCATCACTTATAATTATAGGAACATCTCTTTTATTTAACTCTTCAATCATCCATAGGTGAGGGTGCTGTTCTCCAACCTTGCGCCAACCACTGGTATTTAATTCATAAGGTTGATTATATTCTGCCAATGTATCTATGACTTTTCGTTTCCATTCATCCCATTTAGGTTCAAGCCCAAGATTAAAAAGTTTGCAAACATCTAGGTGTGCAATAAAATCAAAATATCCGCTCTTGATTGCTTCAACAATGTTTTGCCAATAATTAACCATTAAATTTTCTTTTTCAGATTCGGAGCAATTTGTTTCTTTTAGGTGATATAAATTTAGTACTAAACTCTCATCTTCTGTGCGTATAAAATGGGTTGCACCAATCAGATAATCGGGTTTGGCTGCAGAAATTATTTCTTCAAAGTCATCACGCCAGCGTTTTGAAGGGAAAAAATCAACCTCAAATCCGGCATAAACTTTTATCGGGGCTGTCTTTGCTTTCTCTCTTATTTCTTCAACTACGGCAGTCATTATCTCCTTGGCTTTTTGTTTATCGGCATGAAACATTTTATCATTTTTTTGTGCCTCAGAGCTTGTGTGCATATTCGGATGATAAATTAAGTGATTAGAAATTCCGAGTTCTTTATATCCTGCTTTTTGGGCAGCTTCAATCATCTCTGAGATAGAGTTATGACCATCAAACAAGCCAAATGTATTTGTATGGGTATGAAAAGAAAAATTTTGCATGTATCACCTCGTTTTGAGGTGTTTTATCACAGAATACCTAACAAATCATAAATGTCGGTATGAATTTTAGATTCAAAATATTTTTTGTTTTCTATGGCATGGTTATAAGATTTTTCAACATCTGAAAACTGCAGATTATATCTTTTGATTATTCCTTGAAATCTATCTTCAATTCTGACTTTGTTTAACGCTTCAAAAAACATATCACATAATTGGACAAGCAAATCATAATCATCAAAAATGATATTTGCCATTTTGTCTTTAGCCCAAGTTAAGTCTTCATCTGAATACGATGGATAACCATCAAAAGAAAAATTAGGAGCATAAAAAGTATGCGTTAAACATATTCTGGCAACATCAGGATAACCCATAAACATCATTTCATCATAACCTCGACGGCCATGGAATATTCCGGTTTCTTTTTCGGGATATTTTTTGCCATAATCATGAAGCAAACCCAAAATATAAGCTTTTTCGGTATTCATATCAGGCATCAACTTGGCAATCTTTTCACAGCTCTCGGCAATTCCTTTGGTATGAAAAACATATTCATCAGCAACAGGAAAGTCATAATTTTTGATTCTATAATCAAGTCCTTCTTGCCAGATTTTAAGTGCCTCTGCTTTATTTGGATAACCTTGCATTTTTCCTCCGAAAGTTTAAATACAATGTATTTTACTTTTACAAAAGTTTAAATACATTGTTATTTTTTAAGATAACCCAATATTGCCGTTATTGCCGCAGGTGTTACTCCGGGTATGCGGGAAGCTTCACCTATGGTTGCAGGTTTTACCTTAGAGAGTTTTTGCACCATCTCTCGCGACAAGCTTCCAATTTTAGTATAATCAATATCATCTCTTATTTTGAGTTTTTCATCTTTTTTGAAAACTTCAATATCGGCCATTTGACGTTTGATGTATCCGGAATAACGTGCCTCAATTTCAATTTGTTCATACACATCATCCGGCATTTCAGCAAGCTCCGGCCATAATTGATTGATTGTTTCACGTGAAACATCATCATATGACATTATATTATATGCCGTACGCTTTGTGCCGTCTTGCTTGACTTTAATATCTGTTTTTTCTAACTCAGAATACTTTGTGGTTAAGGATTGTGTTAAATCTCTATAATGGTCAATATTAGCTTTTTTAGCTTTAAATACAGTGTAACGAGGTTCTCCGACAACGCCAATATCATGCCCTTTTTCGGTTAAGCGCATATCAGCATTGTCTGCACGCAACAGCAAACGATATTCCGAACGAGAAGTAAACATTCGATATGGTTCATCAACACCTTTGGTGATTAAGTCATCAATCATCACACCAATATAAGCTTCACTACGGTCAATTACAAATTCTCGACCATCGCCTTTGGCTTTTAGAGCTGCATTTATACCCGCAACAATTCCTTGTGCTGCAGCTTCCTCATATCCCGTCGTACCGTTGATTTGTCCGGCCAAAAACAGGTTAGGGGCCTTTTTAAGCTCCAAACAATGATTTAATTCTTGCGGGTCGACATAGTCATACTCAATTGCGTAAGCATAGCGCAAAATTTCGACATTTTCCAAACCTTCCATTGTATGAATAAAAGCATCTTGAACATCCGCCGGCAAAGATGTTGAAATTCCATTCGGATAGACAACATCGGTATGGTACCCTTCAGGCTCTAAAAATATTTGGTGAGACGTGCGATCCGGAAATTTAACCAACTTATCTTCAATACTCGGACAATAACGCGGGCCGACCCCCTTAATCAACCCTGAAAACAAGGCACATTTTTCAAAATTATCACGTATAATTTGATGCGTTTTCTCATTCGTATGGGTTACGCCGCATTGAATTTGTTTTTGTGGTAGCTCTTTAGTCAGAAAAGAAAATGGAATTGGGTGCTTGTCACCATCTTGTTTGGCTAATATATCCCAATTGATTGTTTTACCATTCAAGCGGGCAGGGGTTCCGGTTTTCAAGCGGCCTAATTTTAACCCAAGGCTGTTTAAATACGGTGTTATTCCCGTGCAACTTATTTCACCGACGCGGCCTCCAATTGTGGCTTGGTGCCCCGTAAACATAACGCCGTTCAAAAAAGTTCCGGTAGTTAGCACAACGGCTTGCGCGCGCACTTGACTACCATCTGCTAAAATAACGCCGCAAACTTTATCTTTTTCGATAATCAAACCTTCAACCGAGGCTTCAATCAATGTTAAATTTTCTTGGTTTTGCAAAGCCTCTAACATAAATTTTTTATATAAATCTCTATCTGCCTGCGCACGAGGGCCGCGAACAGCTGGTCCTTTAGAGGCATTTAACATTCGAAACTGTATTCCACCCTTATCTATAACGCGCCCCATTAAGCCGTCTAGTGCATCAATTTCTCTTACCATGTGGCCTTTACCCAAGCCGCCAATGGCCGGATTACATGACATCTCTCCGATAGTTGAGATTTTATGGGTTATAAGAGCGGTTTTAGCCCCCATTCTGGCCGATGCGGCGCAAGCTTCACAACCAGCATGGCCGCCGCCGACAACAATTACATCAAAGTTATTCATATTAAACTGCCTTTTGTTTCTTTTGTGGTATTGAGTACAACAATTTGCCTATTTTGGCAAGTATTTTAATATGCCAAACCTTTATTTTTTGATGATTTTTTTACTTCAAAACGGCGGTAAAGTTTAAATACAGTGTTTTTATATTCTATATTTGAGATATATCAATCCAATAAAAACATTCGTTATTGTTGTCTATAAATTCTATTTTTTCTAATTTACCGCCGTTATGTTCGCAAGTTTTGCGTGAGGGGGTGTTGTCTTCCCTTATGGTCAACATTACTTTATCCAGACCTTTTAATTTTGCCTGTTCCAGAACTTTTTGCAATATTATATTACCAAAATTTTCACCGCGGCGGGTAGGGCGGATGCTGTATCCGATATGGCCGCCTATTTTTATAAGCTTTTCATTTAAATAATGGCGTAGCTTGGCAACACCGACCGGATAATCATCAGCAAACAACAGATAATAAGTGTCAGGAACATAACCTGCTTTTAAATTTATTCCTTGGCTGCTATCAACTCTTCTTTGGCAAAAAGCTTTGAACTCTTTTTTGCTCAGACCATAAGCCGTGTTATAAAACCCATTTTCTTCAGCTGGGATTTCTTGAAACATTTGATAAACTTCATTATCTTCATCAAGCTTGATAGGGCGGAATTTTATGTTGGTCATATTTTGCTCCCTAGAAGTTTAAATACAGTGTTTACTAAATAGAACAACTTTAAATACAGCGTTATTTTCCTATACAAAAGCTGCCGAAGATTTTATCTAATATTTCATCAACCTCTATGCGGCCGGTGATTTTGCCAAGTTCTCGCGCAGCTAATCTGATATCTTCCGCGCTTAGTTCTATCTCTTTATCTAAACTAAACATATTTAAGGCTGTAAGAGCTTCAGACAGAGCTTCTCTATAACGCGTGCGCGTAATTAGCAAACTTGAATTTTCCGTGAACTTATCATCTATAACCTCAGCGATTTTGTTCATTATTTTATCGACACCGTCGTGGCTCTTTGCTGAAATAAGTGTGATGTTTTTATCTTTTATCTCTTTTACTTGCTCATCGGTTAATTTGTCTTGCTTATTGGCAACGTAAATCATCTTATCTGCAAATTCTTTGGCGATGTTTGCAAACACCTCAGGCGTGTCGTTTTGCGCATCATAAAGGCAAAGCAGCAAGTCGGCATCTTTGATTTTTTGCAGGGCTATTTCTACACCTTGTTTTTCTATTGCTTCTTCTGTTTCCCTTATACCGGCCGTATCCGTGATGGTTACGGGATAGCCTTTGACATCCAAATGAATATCTATCGCATCACGGGTTGTGCCCTCAATATCTGATACAATCACAACATCTCTTTGCGCGATTGCATTTAGCAAGCTTGATTTGCCGGCGTTCGGACGCCCAACTATCACGACACGAAAACCTTCTCTTAACCTCTCGCCAATGTTATCTGATGAAAGGTGTTTGTTTATGGCTGATTTCAGTTTAAATACAGTGTTATTTATTTTTTCAACTACATCGTTAGGTATTTCTTCTTCAGGAAAATCTATAAAAGCTTCCAGATAAGCCATAATTTCAACCAGAGATGAACGCCATTCTTCGTACAAGTTTTTCAAGTTGCCTTCCATTTGGCGAATGGCATATTTTTGCTGAACGGATGTTTCGGCATCTATCAAATCCGCTAATCCCTCGGCCTCGGTTAAATCCATTTTACCATTATAAAAAGCGCGTTTGGAAAATTCCCCCGGCTCAGCCATACGAAAATCTGAAATCTGGCTCAAATTTTCCAAAACAGATTTTATCACCGCTTTAGAACCATGTGTTTGCAACTCAACAATATCTTCTCCCGTGAAAGAGTAGGGTGCCTTAAAATAAAGCAACAGACATTTATCGATTGTGCTTTGATGTTTTATATCATGCAAATTTATAAAATAAGCGTAACGCGGTTTTATGCTTTGTTCATCAAGAGAGGTCATTTGGCTGATGACTGATTTTGCCTTTGCTCCCGAAATGCGAACCACTGCGACTCCAGACTTGCCGAATGTGGTTGATAAGGCATATATTGTTTTGTTGTCCATATAATCCTCCCTTGTTATCTTATAAATGGTATATAAAAATTCAGATTTTTATGCAAGTCTTAAAAAAGGCGTTTTTTTTGCCCTTAGAGCGCATATTTATTGAAAGTTAACTAAAACATCATATCATGAGTAAAATTCTTTTGTGTGCGCATTTGGCGGACTCAATTTTTTTCGTGTTTTATTTGAAAGTTATTTATATGCTTAATTTTAAGTTGTTAATATGGGATTTTGACGGTGTTATCGTTGATTCGGAAAAAGTGTGGCTCAAAAACAGAGTTGAATTTTTTCATAAACATTTGGGTGTTGACTGGGATTTTGATTATGTAAATTTGCACTTTGGCGGAACCAGCGACAGCACGAAAAAAATTATCCTCGATAAAATGGGCTACAAAACTGATGATAAATTTTGGGACGATGTTTTGAAAATAGATGTTGCCACTATGGATAGAGACGGGCTTGAAGTTTTTGACGGCGCGCTCGATATTTTGACCCGAACCGATATTAAGCAATGTATTGCCACCGGCGGTATCAGAACAAAAACACTCCACAAAATTAAAGTGGCCGGTATTCAAAAATTTATTAAACCCGAAAATGTTTTTACAATAGACAATGTTTCTCGTGGAAAGCCTGAACCTGATTTGTTTCTCTATGCTGCGGAAAAAATGGGGGAACAGCCACAAAATTGCGTTGTTATTGAGGACTCTCTTGCCGGTATGACGGCTGGCTTGCGTGCAGGCATGACTGTTATCGCCTTTTTGGGAAGTAAAATGTATCAAAACAATGTCTATATAGATAAAGTCAAAAAGCTCGGTGTTCATTATATTTGTTTTGACATGAATGAGGTTAAACATATTTTATTTGACAAAGATTAACTTTTGTCATACTTTCCTTTCGTTGAATTTTATTATTAACCAAAATTATTGTATATGAACATTAGTCAGATTGCTACTTTTTATGAAAGTGCTGCAAGCGCTTTATACAAAGCAGATGAGGCTTTGGCTCAATTGCCTATTATGGTGAAAGTTGATGATTGTTCAAGCTTGGTCATTATTCGTTTGTCGGCTTCGACCATGCTTAATAATGCGCAGAGACTGTTTGTGAAGGATTTTCCTCAGAGTTTTTCTGCTTTTATTAAAAATCCTGATTCTAAAATCAATGAATTTTACAGCTTGATTTCCAGACATCCGGAAATTTTGAAAAACTGCGAAAATCTGTTCTTCGATTTTGTTAAAGCTCATGTGGAGGCAAATGTCAGCGGGTATAGTTCCATTAATATGTTTAACTGGAATTGGGATGCTATTTATTCTATCTTATCAAGTGATTATGTGCTTGATTTTGTGAAAAATAATGCTCCTGCTGCTTATTATTCCATGGTGTCGGCTTTGGCTAAACATTTGGATGTGGTGAAAGACACAAACTGCGAACGTGCCGTTTTGTTCTTCAAAGCTAATGCTAAGCTCGATGATATTTATCCGGATATTAAGGATAAAATATCAAAACTGTTAAAAATTAACCCTAATCAGCAGAGTTGGGTTGTTCAGGCTCTGAAAGAATTGGGAAAGTAAAAACTAAAGGTGCTTTATTTCAAAGCACCTTTTTTGTTGCATCAACTATTCATATTGTTGAAAAAGTCGTGATTGTCTTTGGATATTCTTAATTTATCAAGCAAGAATTCCATGCCGTCGGTTAAGCCCATTTGCATCAGAACACGGCGCAAAACCCACATCTTGGACAACGTGGCTTTATCTACCAATAATTCTTCTTTGCGGGTGCCGGAACGGGTAATGTCTATTGTCGGGAACAAACGTTTGTCTACCAATTTTCTATCCAAGATGATTTCGGAGTTACCTGTTCCTTTGAACTCTTCAAAAATTACCTCATCCATGCGTGAGCCGGTATCTATCAACGCTGTGGCGATGATTGTTAAGGAACCGCCTTCTTCAACATTGCGTGCAGCACCAAGCAATCGTTTCGGACGCTGCAAGGCGTTGGCATCCACACCGCCGGTCAAAACCTTGCCTGATGATGGTATAACGGCGTTATAAGCACGTCCCAGACGTGTGATTGAATCAAGCAAGATAACAACGTCTTTTTTGGATTCAACTAATCTCTTGGCCTTTTCAATCACCATTTCGGCAACTTGAACATGACGCGCTGCCGGTTCATCAAACGTGGAAGATATAACTTCGCCTTTAACCGAACGTGTCATATCGGTTACTTCTTCCGGACGCTCATCTATCAATAAAACCATTAAGTATACTTCAGGGTGATTGGCGGCTATTGCATGGGCTATATTTTGCAACATAACCGTTTTTCCGGTACGCGGCGGGGCAACTATCAAGCCACGTTGACCCTTGCCCTGAGGCGCCACTAAATCAATCACACGCGTGGTATAATCCTTGTCGCCGCACATAATGTCAAAATTTAATTTTTCTGTTGGATACAGAGGCGTTAAGTTGTCAAAATTAACTCTTAACTTTGACTTTTCAGGGTCATCAAAATTTATACGGTTGACCTTGGTTAAAGCAAAATAGCGCTCATTATCTCTTGGGGCACGAATTTCACACTCTACGGTATCGCCTGTTCTTAAGCCATATTTTTTGACTTGTGCTGGTGAAACGTATATGTCATCCGGTGAGGCTAGATAATTTGACTCCGTTGAACGCAAAAAACCAAATCCATCCGGCAAAACTTCTATGGTGCCGTCGCCGTATATTATTTCATCATCCGATGCGACTTTTTTTAAAATCGCAAAGATTAAGTCTTGTACACGCATGGATGAAGCATCTTCTATACCTAATGATTCAGCTTGTGTCAGCAACTCCTTTGGAGATTTTTGCTTTAACTCTTGTAAATGCATTTGCTTAGTAACCTTATTTTAATGTTTTGGATTATATATTTGAGAATGTGAAAACGAATTTATTATGTATATGTATCTTTCGTTGCCTTGTTTATAGGATATTAATTCGGTTATGTCAATCTTTGTTTTGGCATAAAGGTTATGCACAATTCGATCCTCCCTTCATTTAAATTTTAAAATATTAGTAGTTATTTGTATATCCCTGTGCATTGTGTGGATAACTTTTAAAGACAAAAATTGACTCTGTTGATAAAAATTTAAAGAATCGACAATATAATTTAAAGAAATAAACCAAAACTTTAACATTTGTGTCGAGTCAGCCGATGTAAATCTTTTTTTTGGGAGACTCCAGAAAAAAATTTTTTTGCTCGAAACTGAATCCTGTCAAGCCCTGTGAATTGTTTTAGGGATCATTTTGCGCTTTGTGGGGATTAGTTTTTGCTTTTGGCTAAAACTGGGTAGTTATACACAGATTTTGGACTCTTTGTGTATAAGTTGGGTAACGTTTTGTTTTTGTGGAGCTTTGTTATGTTTGTTGTTGGGATTACCGGTTCTATCGGCTGCGGAAAAACAACTTTGTCCCGCATTGCTAAAAATCTGGGCTTTCCGGTTTGGGATATTGATGGTTGGGTGCGGCGTCTGTATTGTGATAAAAATTTTATTGCTCAGGTCGCGCGTGCTTTTCCGGTGGCTAAATGCGGAGATAAAATTGATAAAAAATTACTCAGAAATATTGTCTTCAATAATCATCAACAACTCAAAAAACTCGAAAGTATTGTGCATCCTTGCTTGAGGCAAAATTTGCGAATCGCCCTGCATAAATCTGCTCTTCAAAAAGGAATCGTTGTTATTGATGCTGCTTTGCTCTTTGAACTTGGATGGCATAAGTTTTGTGATTGTGTTATTTTGGCCGATGCTCCTTATGAAGTTAGAAAAAAACGGGTTATGGTGCGAGATAAAATTTCTGCTCTTGATTTTGACAGGATTAATGATGTACAAATTCCTAATGATGAAAAAAAATTGTGGGCTGATGTGGTGATTGATACCTATACAAGTATTAATCTCTTAACCGCGCAAATGGCTCTTTTGTTTGAGGAACTCAAAAAATGGTGAGAGAAATTGTTTTTGATACGGAAACTACCGGTTTAGACCCTAAGTCCGGCGATAAGCTCGTGGAAATAGGTGCTGTTGAACTGATTAATCATATGCCGACCGGTGTGACTTATCATCAATATATTAACCCTGAACGTGAAGTGCCTGAAGATGCTTATAAAGTGCATGGTCTTAATTTGGAATTTTTGAAAGATTATCCGACTTTTAGGGATATTGCTAAAGAATGGATGGACTTTGTCGGTGATGATGGAATCTTGGTGGCGCATAATGCCTCTTTCGATATGAGTTTTATTAACCATGAATTGCAAGGGTGCGGATATCCTGTTTATGAATGGGACAGAGTGATTGATACTTTGGAAATTGCTCGTCAAAAATTTCCGCATTCAAAGGTTAATTTGGATGCACTATGCAAGCGTTTTGGCGTTGATAATACTTCTCGTACGCTGCATGGTGCTCTTCTTGATGCTCAATTGTTGGCTGAAGTTTATTTGGAACTTTTGGGTGGGCAGGAGCCTTCTATGCAGCTTGGTGAAAATGCTCACCATGATAGTGCTGTTGCCAAAACTGTTTCTGTTCAATCACTCAAGAGGCAATTTAGACCTGCCAGAGATTTTCCGCTTTCTGCCGAAGATTTGGCTGCACATGAAGATTTTATGACTAATAAAATTAAAGATTCTGTGTGGAATGCGTCTTTGGAAGCAGCGCCTGCCGAATCTGAATAATTGTTAGGCTCTTTTGCGTCTTAGTAAAATATATAAAGCTCCGGAACCGCCTTTGCTCTCTGATGGGTGTTTATAAGCCATTATCATCGGGCGTATTTCTGCTGATGATAACCAGTTCGGAACACTGTTTTTCAGAACACCGCGGCTGGCAAAAATATCTTCATCGCCGTGGTCGTTTAGGCCTTTTCCGGTTATGATAATTACACATCTTTTACCGCTTGCGTAAGCTGAATTAATAAAATTATATACTTTATCATAAGCGTTTTTTTCAGTTTGACCATGTAAGTCTAATACTGCTTCAACCTTAAATTCTTCTCGTTTGAATTTTTTTGCGGTTTGATTATCTATGCCGATTGTCGAATCTATTTCTAAATCGGGAAGGGATAGCATTCCGCTTGCCGTTAATGTTTTTTGCGAATCTTTTATCTCGATAATCAATGGTTCGGAATCTTGGTTTTTATTCGGTGTTTTTATTTTTTTGACACCTTGCGTGGCTTCTTCCCAAGCTTTCTCATCAAATTTAGGCGGTTGCGCTTTTATCGGCTTGAGGTTCTTCATCTTTGTTCTTTTCGTTGTTGTTATCGGTCATTAAATAGGCAAAGTTTCTAACTACAAACTCTTTCCAATCACCTTCCGGTGAAACACAGCCTCTGTTTTTGTTGTCGGCGTTTACAAAAACAATACCACCGAATTGCCATAGTTTTTCGCAATTTTCGTAGTCATAAATAATATAATTTTTAGTGCGCTCTATTAACCGATGGGAAAAATATTTTTTCAAATAACTGCTGTATATCATCAACATTATGACGATAAAAGACAATCCTATGATGACATTTGATGAAATTATGAGCAATAAGCCTATGATGGTTGGGGTGAGAATCGGTAAAAGATTTTCCCATGGGTCATAGACCGGTGATCCAGGGCGATTGAGCTTTGAATAATCAATATATAAACGCAGCTTGTCTTCCGATAGGGCTTTTTTGAAAGCGTTAAATATCAGTTTTTCGGCTTTGTTTGGTGTTTTTATATTATATATCATTGTTATTCTTCAATCATTTTGTTGGGAAGCATAATGAAATATCTTCCTTTTTGGTTCATTTTACCGGCGTGTTCCAAAACTTCATCCGCGCCACTGCCCCAAAAATAATCTCCTCTGACTATTCCTTTTATAGCACTTCCGATGTCTTGAGCAATAACTAATTTTTCCAGCTGTTTATTATTAGGTCCTTTGGTTTCAAGCCAAAGTAAGCTTCCTAAAGGAATATAGCTTTTGTCAACAGCCAAACTTCTACCGGCGTGTAGTGGCACGCCTTGTCCGCCAATAGGGCCTTCTGCTTTTACAAAACGGTGAAAAATAAAACGTTTGTTTTCGTTGTATAATTCTTCAGCTTGCTCGGGATGTTTTTTGAGCCATTTTTTGATGTGCAACATTGAGGCTTCTCCCGGTTTGACTAAGCCTTTGGACAATAATATGGAACCTATCCCCTTAAACGGGTGGCTGTTGTTATCTGCATAGCCTACACGGACTTTTTCTCCGTTATCCAAAGTTGCAACAGCAGAACCTTGGATTTGCATAATGTTTATATCCACTAAGCTGTCTCCCCACAAAAGAATCGGCGCATTTATTGGTTTTTTTGATATTTCTTCTCTTGTATAATAGGGAACTAATTTTTGATTGACTATGCGGCCCGTGTATCTTTTATCCGGTGCCGATTTGTCAAAGTCATGGGCATTAAATTCTATTAAATCATAGGGTTTTCCATATATTGGGTATTTGTATTTGTCGCTTTTGTGGTATGAGGCATGAATAGATGTTTCGTAATATGAAGTGAATTTTCCTTCTTCATTATCATTATTTGTTACAAGGTATGGCGTAAAATTTTGTTCAACAAATTGTTTGAATTCTTGCGCGGTTTTTATGTTTGATTTTTGGTATTTGTTGCAGACTTCTTGATAAATTTTGGTTGGAATTTTGGCTGCGGCGTTGGATAAAAATTCGTCTTTTTCAAGGGCTATTTTTTCGCAAGAATCCTTAAATGCTTTTATGAGAGCTTGAGGATTATCTTGCGGCCAATTTTTTAAGTCAGAAAAGCTCTTGGAAATAAGCTTTATTTGGGCAGAAGTTGATGGTGTTGTTTTTTCTGAAATTTTGGTTTCAACAGGTTGTTCTTTGGTTTCTTCTGCCGGTTTTTGCGAATCACAAGAGTTGATTAAAAACAGGCTCAAGATTAATAAGGTTAGGCTTGTTTTTTTCATGAATTTTTCTACTTTTTGGTTGAGGCTAAAAGCCAGTTCGGGCTGGTGGAGGTGAGGGCTCTTTCAAATGTCCAGACATCGGTGATGTTTTGAATGTATTGTTCATCACCTTCAATTACTTCACCTTCTTTGTTTCTGAGCAGGTTAACTTGTTCGCTGATAAACTTAACCGTGATTTTGGCAATATCATTTTTGGTGATTTCAGCATGTGTAATTTCTGCTGAATCAAAGCCGATAAAATCTGTTTCAGATGTTATACCATCGTTTTGGCGTTGATTAATGACTTCTTGAAATTTTTTGAAAAGTTTTAAGTTAACCAGCATTTCAAGCGTTTTTACATCACCTTTGCTGAATGATGTTACTATCAGTTCAAAGGCTTTTTTTGCACTATTGATGAAGTTTTCTTTGTTGAAGTTAGGTATTAATGACAAAGCTTTGTCGGTTTCACTCAATTCTGTTTTTTCTTCTGTGGTTGTTTGTTGGTTTTTCGTTTCTTCTTTCTTTATTTCTGAAAGTTTTTCTTCTGTTTGTTCCAATTCTTTATTTATTATATCTATCAATTTGGTAGCTTTTGTTTCAGCTATGTTTCTTTCTTCCATGTCGGGGCGTGTGCCTAGCAAGGTTTTTAGTTTTTGGAAAATTAAAACCACGACGACTAAAAGTATGATGATATCTAAGTATTGTGACATTTTGGTTCCCTGTTTATTTTGTTTTTATCTGTTATATTATATAGAGTTTTTTACTTTGATTATCAACTATAATTGTTTGACCTTCTGACTTATTTGGTATATGTTTGTTTAAAATTGTTTTTAAGGAGAAATTTTATGGCTGAAAATACTAATACCGCGAATGATAATCCGGCTCAGAATAATCAAAATCAGACGCCGCCGATTGTTATTAATACGCAATATATTAAAGATTTGTCTTTGGAAATTCCTCATGCTCCCGAAATTTTTCGTAAGCTTACGCAGGCTCCAGATGTCCATGTGAATGTTGATGTTAATGCTAATCATATGCATGATAATTTTTTTAATGTGGCTTTGAACTTGAGAATTGACGGCGATGTTAATCATGAAAAATTTTTTATTTTGGAATTAGAATACGATGCTATTGTGTCTTTGAATATTCCGAAAGAGCACGTGGAGCCGGTGTTGTTAATTGAAGTGCCGCGTATGATGTTTCCGTTTGCTCGCAGCATTGTGACTCATTGTTTGACTGAAGGCGGATTGCCTCCGTTGATGCTTAATCCGATTGATTTTGTGGCTATGTATCAAAATCGCCAAGCAGCCGCCAATCAAGCACAGCAAGATAATCAAACTCAGCAGGCTTAGGTCTTTTTATCAATTTGTTTGTTAGCCGCTTTTTAGCGGCTTTTTTATTGTGAATTATGCAAGGGGTGTTTGCTTTTGACGATTTCAACTAACCTTTCATTGGCAACGTGGGTATATATTTCTGTGGTGGCTATACTTGCGTGGCCAAGCATTTTTTGCACGGCTCTTAAATCAACATCTTTGTTTAGTAAATGCGTGGCAAAGGAGTGTCTTAAAACGTGAGGTGTGACTTTTGATGGGGAAATACCACTCAAAACCGCAAGTTCTTTGATGTTTTCGTAAAAGCCGTTGCGGGTAAAATGTCCCTCTTGTGAAAAAGAGGGGAAAAGCCATGGTGAGTTTTTGTTTTGTCCTTTTATAAAGGCCGCCCGAATCTCTACATATTGCAAAACCGAATCTATGGCCGAATCGGCTATCGGTATAATTCGTTCCTTGCTGCCTTTGCCTTTTACAAAAATTTGCTTTTTATCATAATTTATACAGTTTTCAGGTAAACTGACCAATTCGGATACGCGTAACCCGCAAGCGTACATTAATTTTAGCATAACCGACATTCTTTGCCATTTCATATCAGGCTTTTTTTCAGCGGTTTCTATCAATTTGTTTATTTCTTCCACACTCAGGCATTTAGGAAGCGGGCGTTCCGGTTTGGGGCCTTTTATGTTACTTGTTGGTAGTTTATCTATTTCTTTTTCACTGTATAAAAAGCGAAAATATTCTCTCAGTGTGGATAGTTTGCGATTGAGTGTTTTGGTGGCATAACCTTGTTCACCAAGATAATGGATGTAGTCTTTGACATCTTCTTTGGTGATGGATTTTATGTTTGGTTTTATGCTCTGTTCCCAAAATTGTTCTAAATCCCGTCGATAAGCCTCAATGGTGTTTTCTGATGCGCCTTTTTCGGCTGACATCATTTCTAAAAACTCTGAAATCAGATATGCCGAACTCATTATTTATCTAAAAATGTGTTATCTAATCTGGTTTCTACGTGTTCGTGGTTTAAAGGAGCATCGTGAATAGCAAGATAGCCAATGAAAACAACTATCACGGCGATTATGGTCATGATTATCATGGAATTGGATTTTTCTTTTCTCATTATTTTTTTACCTTTATAAAAAAAAGCCTATTGCGAAAATTTGTTATATAAACTATGTATTATTATTATCATATTTTTTTTGAATGAACAGTTAAATTTTTTGAATAAGCAATGTTAAAAAATATTAATAAAATAATTTTACTTGTCGGTTTGATGGGAAGTGGCAAAACCAGTGTCGGCAAGCGATTGGCTAAAAAGCTGAATTTGCCGTTTGTTGATGGTGATCAAGAAATTGAAAAAGCTGCCGGATTGTCTTTGGTTGATGTGTTGAAGTGTTTTGGGCAGGAGGAATACCGCGCCGGCGAGGCTCGCGTGATGAAAAGACTGCTTCAAGGTAGCCCTTGCGTTTTGGCTTCAGGCGGTGGGTCTTTTGTGGCTGAACAAACACGTAAGCTTGCAAAAGAGCATGCCATTACTATTTGGCTCAAGGCTGATATTGATGTGCTTTACGCGCGTACGGCCGGACGTAAACATAGGCCTTTTTTGGAAGGTGATGATGCTCATCTTAAAAATAAACTTGAGGAATATATTAAGGAAGAATATCCATTTTATTCTGAAGCGGATATTGTGGTTGAAACCAAAGAAGAGGCTGTTGACAATACGGTTAGTCGTGTTGTGGATGCCATTGATGCTTTTGTTAAGTGATTGATTTTAAGAAAATTAAAGCCGCTTTATATTAAGCGGCTTTTTTCTTGTTTTTTTGTTTATCTGGCACCTATTAACGAAATTGATGATATCGTATCTCCCATACCAACTAAGGTGACCGGTTTTTCTACCAATATTGTCGGCAAAGCTATGACATCGAATCCATCAATTTCGCCGATACCTGTTTCAAGCATTTGTGGTTGGTTGATGTGTTCTGCCAAATCTTTTAGCTCTTTTAGTCCAACATCGGAAACTTCTTTGCCTTGTGCCCAAAGCAGGTTTTTGGCATCATTAATGCTTCCGGTGCCTGCTTTTCCGGCAGCAACCGTTGCCGCTAGCATCATACCGCGCAAGTTGGCCTCAGGTGTGATTTTGTATTTTTTATCCTGTATGGTTATATACAAGCCAAACATGTGCAACTGTATGCGCGGGGTTTTTAGTGTTTTCTTTATTTTAAGCAAGGCATCAAACATATTGATACTGTGGGTATCTTCATTGCATTTTTTTGCTAACTCTTCTTGGTCGGTTATTTCCAAAATATCAATTGCTTCTCTTTCATTAACACCAACAGAATCAACCTCCGGTGCGATTTTGTTTATGATTGCTTTTCTTACGGCAATGTCTTGGGTGGAGGCTATCTCTAAATGAATTAAATCTCCGTTTGCTTTCCATTGTTTGATTATCGGGAGGCTTTCTGCCACTAATTTTGTGCCGGAATTGTTTTCGGTTAAGGCGTGGTAGCCTGATAAGACAATGTAATCTATCTTTTGATTAGAAATTTGTTTTACAAAATGTTTATCCATAACCAGATGCAGATTTAAGGGGTCATAAGTGGCTATAAAACGGTTGGATTTTGGGCAGGTGAATGTTTGTCCGTTAATATTTACAGAATCGCCTTTATCAAACTCCAGAATCCAGTGGATAAGAGCTGTATCTTCTTCTCGATTGATTTTGTATGCCGGTTTTTCTGCTCCGTTTTCATCAAAAGACATAAGATTTTCAAGCTCTAAAAATTGTTGGGCCTGCAGCTTGGGCAGAGAATTGGTATGTGCATAAACTTTTTGGGCTCCGGTTACTGCCAAAGCATTGGCTACAATGCCTCCTTGGCCGCCCATTTGTAATCTGTCATAGCCTAAGTTGGAGACCATCCAGTCATAGACGGTTTTGTCTTCTGTTAACCATTCTTCGGCTATACCGCTTTTGAAACATTTGAACAAGCCTTTTAGGACATCTTGTGGTGTTTCGAGTTTGGTATGTTTGATATCTTCAAGTTCTTTTAAGCCTAAGCCCAATTTTTGTGCCAGTTCAGCTATTTTTTTTCCGCTGATTTTTAAGACGGCGTCTACATTGGTGTTGAAGGCGGTGGCAACAGATTTGACTTCTTTCATTCTTTCAAGTGATTGGGGTACTGTGGCATATTTTTTGAGCCATGATGTTTTTAGTTGTTTATTTTCCATTTTCTTTACCTTTTCTTTTTTCTTTTTTCTTTTTTCTTTATTATTGCTGTTCAGCCGTTTGGGGATGAACATAGTTTAATTTCATTAACGCCAATGAATATGTTGAAATTTGATTGATGGCTTGGTTAAACACAACGTTTTTTTGTGCTTGACCTATCCAATTTTGAAGTGCTGTATATCTTTGCAAAAGCTCAGGCATATTGTTTAGGGTGTGGATGGCTTTGTCAAAGTGTTTGGTTGATACTTCTTCTTGTGCTTGTTGCAACATATTTTTTTGGATTTCTTCCGGAGAAATGGGTTGAGGGGTTGAATCTTGTTCCTTTAAGCGTTTGACTTGAATGTATTCTTTGATTTTCATATTCAAGCGCTCTTTCCAATTTTTATTTTCGGTTTGGCGTGCTTGTTCAGCTTTTTCTACCTCTTCATAAATTTTTTTGAATGATTTTTGAAGTTCTGTTGAAGATGATATTTTGAGTTGCGACATATTGGCTAATGTTCTGACTGAATCTGAAATTTGGGGTTCTTTTTGCGCCAGTTGCGACAACATTTCGGCTTCATATTCATAGCTGTTTCCTCTGGAGGCCGAATCTTTTATCATCATGGTGGTTGATAATATTAATGCGCCTTGGTCAGAGATTTTTGCCATATTATCCAGACGTTGCTCGATTTTATCTAAGCGGTTTATTAAGCCTAGTAAGCTGTCTTTGTCGGCTTTTTTTTCTATCAAAGCTATGTTTTGTGTTTCAAAATTATTTATGCGTGCGTTTAGGTTTTTGAGGTCTTCTTTATTAACCTCGCCGGTATTTTGGTTGAGTGCGTTTTGTTTGATAATTTGTATTTCTGTTTTTATGCTATCTATCTGTTGAGATAACTGGTCAGGGGTGGACTCGTTGATAGTGCTTTGTTGTTGTGTTTGTGGCTGTTGAGATTGTTGTTGAAAGCTGTTTAGGCCGCTTTCTATTACTTCAGGATTGAGCCATAAGCCCAGTAATATGGCCAAAAATATTAACCACATAAATATCCGTACAACAATTTTAGAGTAGTGCAGGTTATTTGTTTTTGATTTTGCTGCGTTGGTAGATGTTTTTTCTTCCTCTTTTTTTTCTTCTGCCTGAGAAGATTTGTTTTTGCTCATTGGAAATTCCCTCTTATAAATGCTTGGCATATTTGTTTTTATAGTGTATATAATCTTAAAAGATTAAATTAAAACTGCAATAAGATATTTTGGAATATACCTATGATTGTTTTGGGAATTGAAAGCAGCTGTGATGAAACCGCTGCCGCTATCGTAAATGACAAAAGAGAGATTTTGGCTGAAACCGTTCTCTCTCAGGAAGAACACAAAAAATTTGGTGGCGTGGTGCCGGAAATTGCCGCACGTGCGCACCTTGAACATATTGATGAAATTATTGAACTTACGCTTAAAAAAGCTCAAATTTCGTTGGAAGATATTGATGCTTTTGCCGCGGCGGCCGGTCCGGGGCTTATCGGCGGGGTTGTGGTTGGCGTGATGGCCGCAAAGGCTTTGGCTTTGGCTTTTAATAAGCCGTTTGTTGCCGTTAATCACTTGGAAGGGCATGCGTTGACCGCGCGCCTAACAGCCGGTGTGGAATATCCATATTTGTTACTTCTAGTTTCCGGCGGTCATTGCCAAATTCTGGTTGTTAAAGGGGTGGATGATTTCGAACGCCTCGGAACAACCATTGATGATGCCGCCGGTGAGGCTTTTGACAAGGTGGCTAAAATGCTCGGGCTTGGTTACCCCGGAGGGCCGATGATTGAAAAATTGGCTGCACAGGGAAATGAGAATCGATTTTCTTTGCCACACCCGTTGCAATATTCAGGTGATTTGAACTTGTCTTTCTCGGGGTTGAAAACCGCCGTACGCAAAATTATCGAATCTTATTCTCCTGACGGAAAGGTTGAACATGCTATTTTGTTACCGCAAGATACGGCTGATATTTGTGCTTGTTTTCAAAAAACCGCTACCGAATGTCTTGTCTGCAAGCTTGAAAAGGCAATCAAATACTTCAAAGAAAACTATCCTGACGGAGAAGATTTGGTGGTAGCCGGCGGGGTGGCCGCTAACACTTATTTGCGCGAATCTTTGGAACGTTTGGCTAAACATGCTAAACTTAATTTTGCGGCTCCGCCAATACGTTTTTGCACCGATAACGGGGTGATGATTGCTTGGGCAGGGTTGGAGCGTTTTCAAAAAGGGTACAGCGATCCGTTGGATTTTAAACCGCGTCCACGTTGGCCTTTGGATGCTAATGCTCCCAAAGCAGCTGGTGCCGGAGGTGTTAAGGCATGATACGCGATAAAAAAGAAATTTTAGAGATTATGTCGGTGTTTGAAAAGCTTAATCCGAATCCAAAATGCGAATTAAACTATCATAACGCATATACTCTGTTAGTGGCGGTGGTTTTGTCGGCGCAGACAACAGACAAAGGAGTTAATAAAGCAACCGAAGATTTGTTCAAAATTGCTGATACGCCGCAAAAAATGTTGGAACTCGGAGAAGAAAATCTTAAAAAATATATTCGTACTATCGGATTGTTTAATAACAAAGCCAAAAACATTATTGCGCTTAGTCAAGAATTGGTGGCACGTTATGGTGGAGAAGTTCCGCACAGCCGTGAAAAATTGGTGGAACTTCCCGGTGTTGGGCGTAAAACAGCTAATGTTGTTTTAAATGTATGGTTTGATGAGCCTGCTTTGGCGGTGGATACGCATGTTATGCGTTTGGCTCATCGATTGGAATTGAGTGATGGTAAGACGCCTGAAGCCGTGGAGCAAGACCTTGTTAAAGTTTTGCCGGAAGAATACATTAAAAAAGCAAATCATTGGCTGGTTTTGTTTGGGCGATATGTTTGCAAAGCTCAGCGGCCGGATTGTGGAAATTGTCCGATTTATGATTTGTGTCATGCTAAAGATAAGTTAAAGATATAAAAAAAGAGGGGGACTGTTAAAGTCCGCCTCTTTTTTGTGTTTGTTTTTTTTAAACCGCAAAGAATTTGATGAGGTCTCCAACCGTTTTTGTTTGGAAGTCGAATGACTTTGGCAGCATTTTGTCGTACTGCTGTTCCATCCAGAACAGAACGATATAGTAGCTGTCTTGTCCGGCAGGAACATCCTGAGGAATCAAGTCGCAGACCTTAGTGTCGTTTTGAAGCGGCTGTTTGCAACATCCCTGCAAGAACTGCTCAACGGCATGGACCGAATGGTCTTTTTCTTTGGTTGTCATCTGAGTTGCACTTAAAGCAATCAGATGTTCAATCTTTCGGTCTTCCCTTTCTGAAAAGAAATCGGCGATGTCTTCAATCGTGATTTCTTTGTTCTTTGAAGACTTGATTATTTTTTTTCTGTTTTCGTTTGCCTCTTCCAGATAGCGGAGTGGTGCTAAAGAATTTTCTTTGAGCATCTTGCGACCGGTGTAGGCCTCCAGACGTTCAATCAAAGAAATCAATGTCGGGCGGAAAATACGGCCACCGGAAATGCTGTCGCTTTTCTTTACATTAGCGGCATTTTCAAACAGGCGAATCACCTGCTTTTTGTGCAGGCGTGGAAATTCCGCGATAGTTTCATCCAGTTCTGTTGTGAGAATTGCCGGTGCGATAGCAAGGAGTTTTTTTGCATTTTCAGCACCGAGAGCTTTTACCAGTTTTTCTTTCAATTCTTTGCTTTTTTGAATTGTTTCCATAATTGTAGGTATTTAATGTTTTACATAAAAATATTTAACACGGCGCTTAATCTAGCACCGCTAATTGTTTTATGCAAGCTTTTTTTTGAAAATTGACAAAATTTTTTAAATCATATCCGCTAACTGCAAATATTGTTCCGGTGTGATTTGTTCCGCTCGATAGGTTTCCGGAATGTTTAATGTGGCGAGTTTCTCGGTTATTTGCGGAATTTGCTTTAAGCTTTGGCGCACCATTTTGCGACGTTGTCCAAAGGCTAACGTACTGATATGGCTTATTTTTTTTATTTGTTCTTTGGTCAAAAGTTTTTCTTTGGGGCGAAAGAGCAAAACACTCGACCAAATTTTGGGTGCGGGTGTAAAGCAATTTGGGTTTAAATCCAACAATTTTTCAATTTTGCACTGCAACTGCGCAAGAATCGACAATCTGCCGTAGTCCTTGGTGTTTATCGGGGCTATGATTCTTTCCGCAACCTCTTTTTGAAACATCAATGTTAAGCTCTCATATGCTTCCATTTGCTCCAGCCAGCCCGTTAATAATGGAACGGAAATATTATACGGCAAATTGCTGACGATGTGTCGTGGCTTGCTGTCCTTGCTGCTAAAATCTTCTTTGAGCGCATCGCCTTGAATAATCTCTAATTGTTTGGGAAACTTTGACTGCAAATCTTCCATAATTGAAATGCAGCGCTCATCCATTTCTACCACCGTCAGCTTTTTAGGATTATGACTTAACACTGCTCTGGTCAATCCTCCGGGGCCGGGGCCAATCTCATAAACAAAATCATCTTCATAAGAGGTTTTTTTTTGCCTCTCCAGCGACAAGTTTATGATTTTGTTGGTGATGTTAGAATCCAGCAAAAAGTTTTGCCCTAGCGCCTTATTCGCCAGCAAACCATGTGCTTCAACCGTTAAGCTTAATGAAGGCAGGGTTGAAATTTTTTCTGCTGCGCTGATCTGCATCTCTATCCCTTAAACTCTATCACCGCTTTTTGGCGAATCTCTTGTATATATTTGGTGGCGTATGTATCCAGTCGTTGATTCTCCAAAAATGTTCTGATGTCTTTTTCGGTTGGTTCGTGTTTGTTCATTTCTGGCTTGTAGACTTGTTCTAGTCTGATGATGTAATAGTCATCTCCGACTTTTATCGGATGTGATATTTGACCTTTTTTCATTTTTTTCAGGGCTTTTTGCAAAGGCTCTGATAAGGTGGTGACGTTGACCCAGCCTAAACGACCGCCGGCTGATGCTGTCGGTGCTTCCGAAAACTGAAATGCATAATACTCAAAACGATTGTCTTCTTGCAAAATTTCATCCAGCTCTTTTGCTTTTTTGGCGTTCTTGCCGCTGATGAATATTTCTGATATTTGGTATTTGGTTTGCGCAAAATCCTTCTTGGCTTTTTCAAGCTCTTCGGCTACTTGTTTGTCGCTGATATTTCCTTCCGCACTGCTCTTTTGACGGATTAATCTCATCCATGCCAAGTCGGCTTTCATTTGCTCCCTGAATGCGGTTTCTTCTACGCCATATTCTTTCAAAATGTTTTTCATCTTGCCTTGTGGAATTTTGTTGACGTTTTCAAAATTGGCAATCGCCGAATCTATCTCTTTTTCACTGATTTTGATGCCGTTCTTTTCCGCTTCTTGCAATTTGAGCTTTTCATCTATTGTGGCAGTTAAAACTCTTTGATATATGACGTTTCTGTTCTCGTCAGTTACGGGAATTTGATTGGCCATAATAAAGGCTCTTACTCTGTTATCAAGATCTTCTGTCGATATGATGTCTCCGTTTACCACTGCTATGATTTTAACCAAACTGTTCTTTAAGGATAATGCTTGTGAATCTCCTTTTTTTTCAACATTTTGTGTCATCGTTTGCGGGGTGCGCACAAGTTGCGATTTTTGTGCCGGCTCTTCTTCGGACTCTGCTGCTCGGTCTGATGATAGTCTCGGGTCTATGGATGAAAAGTCAAACGCTTGCGCCTGGCTTATGCTTGTTAATATACTCATTATTCCTATAATGATTTTTTTCATCTTCTTTCCTTTCTTATCTTATTCAGAACCTATGGTCCCCAATGTTTTGAATACAAATGTTGCCGTGTATTCGTAAGAATTGTCATAATCTGAATTTTCGTAATTATATCTTGTTGCGTTTAAGATAAACTTAAAGCATTCATCTTCATAGGTTAATCCGCCGCCGTTCTCAAGTGATGTGTTTACATCTGCCAAATCTTGTCGGTTGTACAACCTTAAACTCCAATCTCTCGTTAAGCCTAAGGATACAGAGGTGTATAGTTCTTGTCTTTGACGGTATCCTTGTATGATGGCGTTCGGGTTGTTTTCAAGATATATGTATGACACATAAAATTTCATCATACTCGGACCAATCGCTGCCGTTAATTCGCTGTATTTTAATTTGTAGTCATCTTTGTCTATCGTAAAACGATAGTTTAAATCAAGATATTGGTTCGGAGATGCATTTATGCGGCCGACATAGTCACTAAAATAGCTCCTTTGGTCTAGGTATTCTCCGAATCCTTCGCTCTTCTTGAAACGATAACTTTGGCCGATAAAGGCAGATGTGCGGCCGGTTACATCTCCGTATGAACTCCAGTTAACACCATAGCTTATTCTGCTGCCGGTGTCGTTTCTATCATATCCGGGGTATCTGTCTAAACTTAAAATATTGGTGTCGTCAAACTGTATGTCTTGGCTATCTTCATTTGGAATTTTGCTGGTCTTGTTCCCGCCGTTCGGTGCCGCTACCGCAACAATGACCGGTTCTATGATTTGACGCGAATCTTCACTGGCCTTGATAAATGGTAGTCTCCACTCCATTCCCACTTGTGGGAAAACTCTTCCAACGCTCCCTGTAAAATCTTGGTTGTAGCTGCTTTGATAATTGTCTACATAATATAAATCAGATTTGAGGGATGCTACAAATTTGTATTTTTCTCCATAAGGACTTGTGTAAGGTAAATTCCAGGCATTTATCATTGTCATCCTTTGGCTGGAATTTGTTTCATCCCTTAATACGGATGCGTAATTTAATGTTGTTTTGGTGTAGGCACCGTATTCATTCGGATCGGAATACATTTCATAATTAACCAAAGGCAAAACATAGGGCTTGTCTTCTGCTTCCGGCAAATTCATTAAACTGACAAATTTATAGTAAAAAGCATCCGCCGATGCATAGTTTCGGTTGTCAAAGTTTTGTAATCCTATATGACTTGTCAGCCACATATCGTCTTTTTGCGGCAATGACATATCTTTCAGGTAATAACGGTCAGAAACATAATTGATATTGGCGTTAGCTAACCAAGAATCGTTTAATTCTATGCGGCTGTCTATGAATGCGTGACCTCTATCCCGATCTTTTCCGTATTCCGGAAGTTTTCTTGATTTGTAATTGACATTGTGTTCAGCCGCGTTTACATAACTTCCGTCAATGTTCATATAGGCGTTTTCAAAGTATTTGCGATATGTTCCCCCGTATACTATACCTCTGTCGGCCGTGATGGAGGGTGAAAACAAAAAGTCTTGATGGTCGTCTATCGCCCAATAATATTTTGGGGTTATGTATTGTCCCAAATAATTGGTACTGCCAATTTCGGGAAACAGAAAACCTGAACGTCTTTTTACTGTTGGGTCCGGATGTGAAAAATAGGGAGTGTAAAATACCGGTATTCCCTTAAACGTTAAATAAGCGTCATTATAAACAACATCTTGACTATCGGCATAATGTTTGACTTTACGAGCGTTTAATTTCCACAGCGGCGATTTGTTTTCACAGGCATCGCATGGGGTGTATGTGGCCGAATCCATAACCTTGTGGTCTTTGGCCAAACGGCGAAACCTTTTGGCTGTGATTTTGGTTTCATCAGCCATTACAACCTTGACATCATGCATGGTGCCTTGGCTCATTTCGTTTGTTAAAATGACATTATCCGAAAACACAACGTCGCCTTCTTTGTTCATCATAACAACATTGCCGGTTGCCGTCACGACATCTGTTTTTTGATTGTAGACGACTTTATCGGCTATGACCGACATATCGTCTTTGATGATGTTGACCTTGCCTATGGCTGTAATGGTTTGGTTTACCTCATCATTTATCATTTCATCGGCACTGAAATAGGTGTCTTCCGAGTTGTGTTCTTTGGGTAAGGTTGAATCCGAAAATCCCATTAAGTTAAGCGGCTGAATTTCGGCTTTGGGCATCTTGGTTTTGTTTTCATCACTGGGATATGGTTGTCCTGCGACAAACTCCAACATATCTCGTTCTTGATCATCCATAACCGAAGAACTTTCTGCTTGGTGAAGCGGCATCATTCCCATTAGGCTTGAAAGCAAAAGGACCGCTCCGGTCTTTGATGTTTTAGTCTTCATTCTTGTCTTCTCCGGTTGAGCGGCGGTGTATTCGTGCCGAGGCATTGTAATATAACAATATATAAACACTTAAACCTAGTGGAATGAGCAGATTTAGATATAGCAAAGGTAACAAACTTAAGTTTTTGCTACACATATTGTCCAAAGCGATGGATAGTGCTTGAATGGCTATCATTGCAGCTATGGAAATGGAAATTATTTTTGTTTGGCCGCGGCGGTTGAAGTTGCCGACAATTAATCCGACACAACCAATTAGCGCAAACAATAAATTGTAAAAGGGGCTGACTAAACGATTGTGTCCGGTGACTTTATAGTGTCTTATATCATCTTCATCCAATGTTTTATCTTCATCCGCATTTAGAAGTTCCCAGGTAGTTTTTTCTCGGGCGTTTTCTGATTTTTCTTTTTTGTTTTGTCCGTAGCCTAAATCAACAGAATATCTTTTGAATGATAAAGATGAAAATTGGTTCGAATCGGTGCTGATTTCTTGGCGGATACCGTTGACCAATATTATTCTCGGGCCTTTATCTGTGTATATAATGCGACCTTTTTCCGCAGAAATTGTGGAACGCGTTTTGGGGTTCCTTTCATCATTGAGCAATAAGCTTGACATCGAGCCATCAGGTTCGTGTGTGGAGATGAATACGGTTAAGTTGGGCTGAATCTCCGTAAATTGCCCTTCTTTGAACATCAAATGTGATACGTCGTTTTTGACTTTCCATTGTAGGTCATTAAATTCGGCTTCTGCTTGCGGTATGCCCCATATGTTTAGGTATAGTCCGAAAATGCTCATTATAATGCCAAAATATATTGCTGCTTTGGCATTTTCTGCCGGTGAAATACCTGCCGATTTCATAATCACCAATTCTCTGTCCGATAGCATGCGGTTATATACAAACAAAACTGCCGCAAAGGCTGCAATCGGGGACAGCAAAGAAAATAACCGCGGCATTAACAGTGATGTTAATTCTATAAATAAGCTTATCGGCAAGCCTTTGTTGGTGATTAATTGCACAAAACGCAATGATTGTGTCAGCCACAAAATGGCTAACAGCGAAAAACTTATCAGCAGAAAACCTATAAATATCTGCTTTAATATGTATTTGTTTAATATTTTCATTAAATACTTTAGCTAGCTATTTTTATATTATGAATTTGTAGGTGAATTCTTAGCAAAAGTCAACAAAAGATATTCTTTTTTGATACTCAAAAAAATAAAGGAAGACCCTTGAAAAGTCTTCCTTTTAAACGAATCCTGACGAATCCTTTAAATCATGGCCATACCGCCGTTGATGTTGATGGTTTGGCCGGTGATGTATTGTGCCTCATCACTTGCCAAGAAGGCTACAACATTGGCAATATCTTGTGCTTCACCAAGTTTTCCGGCCGGAATACGAGCCATTAATTTGGCTTTGACTTCATCGGTTAAAACGTCGGTCATCGGGGTACGGATGAAGCCCGGTGCTATTGAGTTAACCGTAACACCTCTGGATGCAACTTCTTGTGCCAAGCTCTTGTTCATGGCTATCATTCCGCCTTTGGATGCGGCATAGTTGGCTTGTCCGGCGTTGCCCATTACGCCTACTACGGATGCAATGCCGATGATGCGGCCAAAATGTCTTTTCATCATGCCTCTGACGGCAGCTCTGGCAAGCTTAAACCCTGCGGTTAAGTTAACATCCAATACCAACTGCCATTCTTCATCTGACATACGAATAAAAATGTTGTCTCTGGTTAAACCGGCATTGTTGACCAAAATGTCTATCTTGCCCATTTTGTTTTCTACATCAGCTACAAGTGTTTTTACGGCTTCGGCATCCGTTAAGTTGGCGGTGAATACTTCTACTCTTGAGCCTAATTCCGATTTTAATTTTTCCATCGGTTCTGCTCTCATATCTGTTAACGCCAAGGTGGCTCCTTGTGCATGCAAGGTTCTGGCTATTTTATCACCCAATCCGCCGGCTGCTCCGGTGATTAAGGCTACTTTTCCTGTTAAGTCAAACATTTTATTTTCCTTTATGTTGTTTGTTTTATAAATTTTTTGCCAATTCTTCAATTTCTGCCACTGTTCCTGCCGTGTAGGCGTGGATATCGGGTTGGCTTCTCTTGATGATGTTGGTAAGTACTTTACCGGCGCCGATTTCTACCGCGTCGGTCACACCGGCTTCTTTCATATAATTAACGCTTTCTCTCCAGCGGACGGTGCCCGTTACTTGGCTAATCAGGTTCTTGATAATTTCTTTTTTATCTTGTTCCGGTGCGGCCAAAACATTGGCTATCAGTGGAATCTGCGCATCGTGGGCTTCAACTTCCATCAATGCTTTCGCCATGGTTTGTGCGGCCGGCTGCATCAACGGACTATGAAATGGTGCGCTGACGGCTAATTTGATGCATCTTTTAGCGCCAAACTCCGATGCTATTGCTACAGCCTTGTCAATGGCTGCCATGTGGCCGGACAAAACAACTTGACCGTCGGAATTGTCATTGGCGGCGACGCAAATGCTGTTTTCGTCGTTGCAGGCCTCAACCAAAGCATCAATGTCTTTGAATGATACGCCCAAAACGGCTGCCATACCGCCGACACCTAACGGAACGGCTTTTTGCATGGCATCGCCTCTGATGCGTAATAATTTTGCCGTGTCAGATAATGAAAAAACGCCGGCAGCACAAGCCGCAGCGTATTCACCCAATGAATGTCCGGCAACAAAAGACACTTTGTCTTTTAGGTTAATTCCGAATTCTTTTTCCAATGTTCTTATAACCGCCATTGAATGTGCCATTAAGGCCGGTTGGGTGTTGGCGGTTAGGGTTAGCTCGCTTTCGGGGCCTTCGGTCATTATTTTATATAAATCTTGTGACAGGGCTTCATTGACTTCTTCATAAACTTCTTTCGCGGATTTGAAATTTTCTGCAAGTTCTTTCCCCATGCCGACAAACTGTGAACCTTGTCCGGGGAATACAAAAGCATATTTCATTATATTTTCTTTCCTTTTGTTTTTTTATTTTCGTCTTTGAGCTTTAGTCATTTGTGCCAAAAAGTCAAGTTTTAAAACATTTTTAGTCAGAATAGGGGCTTTTTTGTTAATATAAAATTGAGGTTTTTTGTGTATTATTTTTCTATTGTTTTTATTTAGGTGTCATGATGGCTAAGAAAAAAAATTCAGTTTGGAAAAAATTAATTAAGAGATTTTTGGGACTTTTACTCATTCTCGGTGCAGTTTTTGTTTATGGAAGCATTGTCTTTTATCATGCCGGCGATAATGCTCTTAATCTGGCAACCAGTAATGGTGTGAAAAATTTGTTGGGGCTTGTCGGTGCCAAAACGGCTGATTTTTGTTTGTCGTTTTTTGGATGTGTTTTGCCAATCTTTTTGTTGGTGTTTTTTCCGTGGGGCTTGAATAGGCTCAAACTTAATGAATTTATTAACCCTTATAGCCGTGTGTTTGCTTGGATTTTGGGTATATGTTGTGCTACGGCCTTTGGGGCGGCCTTGCCTTTGTATGATGGTAGATTTAATTTTGGCGGGGCGGTCGGTGAGGCTTTGTTATCTCATTTGATGACTTTTGTTAATATAATTTATCCTTATGCTTATGGCGATGTTTTGGTTGGTGTTATTTTGTTTTGCATGACGCTGTTGTGCTTTGATTATGCTTTCGGTATTACTCTTAAAAACTGGGCTCATTGGTTTAAGGTATTTGCTTTGGGGGTTTATAAGGTTGTTTCGGTTTGGTGTTTGTATGTTTATAAGGGAGCCGTGATTTGTTCTTCTATTGTCAAACGTTTGTTTTCAAGAAAAAACAGCGAATCTGATGAGACGGACGATGAAGATGATTTTGTGGCACTTGCAGAAGATGCTAAACCGGCTAAAAAAGCCAAAAAATCTATTCTGCGTAAAGAGCCAAAATTTGGGGACTCTCCCGCAGAAGATGATAAAGATGTTCAACCTGAAAAAGAATCGAAATCGGCAAAGAGCAAAGCTCTTAAAACATCTTCTTCTGCTAAAAATAATAACGATGGTTATCAATTTCCGGATGTGGCTTTGCTTTCTCGACCGGCAGATAAAGGCGGAAGCACAATCTCTCAAAAAGAGTTGGATGAAATTGCTCGTCAGCTCGAAAGTGTGTTGGAGGAATTTGGTGTGCACGGGCGTATTGTTAAAGTTCGTCCGGGGCCGGTGGTGACACTTTATGAGCTTGAACCTGCTCCGGGAACAAAAACCGCACGCGTTATCGGGTTGGCTGATGATATTGCCCGCTCTATGTCGGCGGTGTCGGTGCGTATTGCCGTTGTGCCGGGGTCAAATACGATTGGTATTGAATTACCGAACAAAAACAGAGAAACCGTTTGGCTCAGAGATTTGATTGATGATGAGCAATTCCGCAAAAATAAAAACGAATTGAATATCGCTTTGGGTAAAGATATCGGCGGGCGAAATGTTTATGCCGATTTGGCAAAAATGCCGCACTTGTTGGTTGCCGGTACGACCGGTTCGGGTAAGTCTGTTGGTGTGAACGGTATGATTTTGTCTTTGCTTTATCGAATGACGCCGGATGAATGCAAGTTTATTATGATTGATCCGAAAATGCTTGAGTTTTCGATGTATAACGGAATTCCTCATTTGTTGACACCGGTGATTACCGATCCTGCCAAGGCGGTTATCGGTTTGAAATGGGCGGTGCGCGAAATGGAAGACCGTTATCGCGCGATGGCGCAACTCAATGTGCGCAATATTATGGGCTATAACCAAAAGCTGAAAGAGCTCAAAGCCTCAGGTGAAGTGATTAAACGCACGGTACAGACGGGGTTTGATGCAGAAACGGGTAAGCCGATTTTTGAAGAGCAAGAGTTGGATTTGACGCCGTTGCCGTATATTGTGATTGTGGTGGATGAAATGGCTGATTTGATGTTGGTGGCCGGCAAGGAAGTTGAAGCAGCTATTCAGCGTTTGGCGCAAATGGCACGTGCGGCCGGTTTGCACTTGATTATGTCAACTCAGCGTCCGTCGGTTGATGTGATTACCGGTACGATTAAATCTAATTTCCCGACGCGAATTAGCTATCAAGTGACTTCTAAAATTGACAGCCGCACGATTTTGGGTGAACAAGGTGCTGAGCAGCTCTTGGGGCGCGGTGATATGCTCTATATGCCGGCAGGACAGCGTCCGCAACGTGTGCATGGTGGATTTGCTCCTGATGCCGAAATTGAAAAGGTGGTGGATTTTATTAAGTCGCAAAAAGCTCCGGAATATGTAGAGGGTGTTACCGAGGGTGAATTGAACACCGACAAGTCTTCCGGAAACGGCGGCGGGGCTGTTTTTGACAAAGGTGATATGGCCGGTGGAAGCGATGATGACTTGTATAATCAAGCGGTGGAGATTGTGCGCAATGATAAAAAGGCTTCAACCAGTTATGTCCAGAGACGTTTGCGAATCGGCTACAACCGCGCGGCAATCTTGATTGAGCGTATGGAAGACGAAGGAATTATTTCTGCGCCTGACCATACCGGACGGCGGCAAGTGTTGTAGGTTAGAATTGTTACATTTTTGTGATATATGTAAAATTTGTCTAATTTCGTGTTGACCGTGGTTGCGATTTGTGGTATTGTTGTTTTCGAATTGAGATTATTAAGGTTCTATTATTTTGCAGACAATGAGTTTTTTTCTTCGGAAAGGCGTTCATTCAGAATAATGGAATTTTTTGAATAGAGGAAAGATTGTCTGGTCTTTTCTTTGTCTTAAAAAATTTTTTTAATTATGAATAAAACAATACAGCACCCCAGCAAGAAAGTTGAATTAAATGTCTTGAACTCTTCATTGGAAGAGCAGAAGAAATATTTTGAGGAATTTTGGCTGTTGCCGTCTTCTCAGCTACTTTTGTTGGAGCCGGAAAGAAAAGAAAGCCGCGACCTTTACCTTTCAATGCGGCGTCCGTGTAAACAGTTTGTAACGGCTGTTTTGGAGGCTGAAGAGGTTGATGTGGATTTGGTGCGGAAGTCCGTTGTGGGATGTTCGCTCCATCCTGAAAACGAAATGCTCCTTGTTGACCTCGAAAACTGGGAGCTTTTGGCGGATTACGTCAAAGAGAATCCTGAAGGTCCGTATCTTTCTGAGGAAGCAATAGAGCTTCTGAAAGACATGGAGCAGTATGAGCTGGCAGAAAAATATGCTAAGCCGGCAGCTGCAACTGCAACAACAGGTTTGGGTAGTTTATTCACACCCGAAATGTTGGCAAAGCTCGGGTAACAGCAAAAAATTATGAAAAGAGAGATTGGTGAAAGCCTTTCTCTCTTTTTTGTTGGTTGAACGAGCTGATGGTGTGTCATAAAAAACACCTGCTTTTTCAAACAGGTGCTTTAGGAGAAAGAAATTTTTTTTATTTCTTATTTTTATTTTCCGCCTTTGCTGACGATTACCATTGCTTCACGCAAAATGCGGTCGTTTATCATATAACCACTTTGCAATTCTCTGATGATTGTGCCGTTGGGTTTTTCTTTGTCTTCAACCTCTTGTATAACCTGATGATAGTTCGGGTCAAATTTTGTGCCAATAATATCCATCTTCTTTATCCCGAATTTTTCAAAAACTTTATCCAGTTCGTGCTGAGTCATTTCAACACCGGTTAAAAGATTTTTCAGGTGTTCGCAATCGTCTTTTTTATCTTCGGGAATCGACTTTAGGGCGCGGTCGAGATTGTCGGCAACGCTGAGCAAATTTTTTGCAAAGTTGGAAATTGCGTATTTGTTGTTTTTTTCTATTTCTTGGGTACAGCGACGTTTGGTGTTTTCTGCATCGGCGTAAGCTCTTAAGTAATCTTCCTTGAGTTTTTTGTTTTCTTCTTTTAGCTGTTCAAGCTCTTCTTGTCCGTCCCAGCAGGCTTGTTCCTCAGCTTGGGGTGCGGTTTGTGCTTCTTCCTCTTTGGGTTGAGGCGCCGAGGTGTTTTTTTCTTCTTTTATTTCTTCTTTTTCGGCATCATGATGGTGTTGATTCTTGTGGTCAGTCATGTCTTTCCTCTTTAAAATATTTTTTTGAGATGTTATCCTTATCTATATTAAAACTTAGTTAGTCATTCTCTTTAAGTCAAGAGGTATTGAAAATATTGTTTTTGAAAAAAGTTTAGGTGAAATATGTTAGGTTTAAAGCAAAATGCCGTACCGATGGAAGAACAAAAAATGTTGCCCGTCGGGTTTAATAAGTCTAAAAAAGCTCCTCTCTTCTTTTTACCTAAAACTGAAATTACTGCTAAAATGCAGGCTTTATCCACGGTGCAGTGTTATGGCAAAAATCCGTGGCCCGAAATTGATAAACTCCAAGCATGGATGGTGTCGGCGGAAACGTCAGCTTTTATGAAAATGGGCGGACTGGGCGTTGTGGCTTCCGAACTGCCGGAAGCTTATAACAAAGAATATGGCGTTTCGGGAGATAATGTTATTATTGTTACGCCGCTTTATGTTGGTGATACGGGCAAAAAAACAGCTCTGTTTAATCCTGAAACATATGAGTATAAAGGAGCCGAAGGCGTTTCTCTTTTCTTGAAAAAAATTACCACGATTGAAGTGCCCTTTATTAATCATAATAAGTTGGTGTCAAACCGTGTCGGCGTGTTTGTGGGTGAGGTTTGGGGTGTGACTTATGTTTTGTTGGAAAATGAGCATTTCTTTTCAATTCAGCCGCACAAAGAGAATCCTTCTGCTCAAGGGGGATGCTACGTTTTGAATGTTCACAATGTTAATGAGGTGGAGCGTTTTGCCTTCTTTTCAAAAGCGGTGTGCGTGTTGCTGAAAGATGTGTTGCAGAACAGGCAAAATCCGATTATGCGCCCAAACCTTATTATTGCCAATGATTGGCACTGCGGTGCTATGGCTCCGTTGATGAAAATGGCCTCTTTGGCCCAAGAAGAACAGAATTTTGTTGATTCTCTCAGCTTGTCTGAAAAAATCAGGCAAATTCCTATTGTGCATATTGCACATCATTTGGGATATCAAGGGTGGGATTATCCAAATACTCAGCGAATCCTTAATAGTTTGTTTGAGTATAGTGCGGAATTGATTTATAAAAACGCCAAAGCGGTTAAAAATGCGAATCCGCGCACACAATCGGCTATTTTGGTTTATGATACCTATAACCAAGCCAACGGGCATATTCAGTTTGCTGACAGGGTAGTGACCGTTTCTAAAAATTATGCTGAAGAGGTGTCTAAGTTTTTGGAATTTGGGCGAGACTTTCGCGATATTTTGAAAATAAGAAAAGACCATAGAACTTTTTTGGGAATCGTGAATGGGTACGAAAAGTCTAAAATTGTACCCAGCCCTCAGAAAATTAGTCATCTTAATCAGTTTTTCAAATATTTTTCTTTTGAAACATATGATGAAAATAATCTTGGCGGCAAGGTTTGCAATAAAGCAGAATTTATCAAACTGCTTAATCGGTTGGCAAAAGATAAAACATATAAGCAAGAAGTTTTGCCCCTACTTGATTTTTATTATTTTGAGTCTTTAGATATTAAAAATCCCGATAAAGTGCCGGTTTTTTGTGCTACCAGCCGTATGGTTGAACAAAAAGGTTATGATATTGCCGCAGAGGCAATTTTGCTTGCTGCAGAGGACTTTTTGAATAATCATCCCGAGCTTGAAATGCCGATTTTTGTTTTGGGGGGCGCCGGTGATGAAGCTATTTTTGATGAACTGAAAAAGTTTAAAGACAAAATTACGGCGATGAATCCTGAGCTGGGTAAGCGAATCTTTGTGTTTAGAGGTTATAAAGACGAATTTGCTTATGCTATTCAATTGGCGGCTGATTTTTATATGATGCCGTGTCGGTTTGAGCCTTGCGGTTTGACGCAAATGGAGGCTTTGGCTAAAGGTAGTTTGCCCGTGGCTATGTCTACCGGCGGTTTGGTCGATACTATTATTAACGGTGTTGACGGTTTTAGAAGTGAAGTCTTTTTTGTTGACAATTCTAGGGTTTATGGCAGCAACTTGGCAGCAAGGCGTCTTAAAAACAATGTTAATGCTTATGCTGATTTGCTCAAAAATGTTTTGAAAGTGTTTTATGAGAATCCTGAAGCAATTTTGGCCATGAAAGTTAATGCTATGAAAAAGGATTTTAGCTGGAATAAGGGGCCGTTGGAACAGTATTATAAGCTTTTTCATCTCGGAATTTGATTGTTAATAATATTTTTATTGCCTTGTGCTATTTTGCCCTCGTGTTTAGTTAAGATTTTATGAGGTGCAAAATGCGTCAGAATAATCGTCAGAATGATGAACTCCGCAAGGTCGAAATTATTCCTAATTTTAATCCTTATGCCGAAGGCTCTTGTTTGATTAAAAGCGGCAATACGCATGTGATTTGTACGGCCAGTGTGGAAGATAAAGTGCCTGCTTGGCTCAAAGATGAGGGAAAAGGCTGGATTACGGCTGAATATGCTATGTTGCCGCGTGCGACACTCACACGCACCCCGCGCGAAACATTAAAACCTTCCGGACGTTCTCAAGAAATTAAACGGCTTATCGGGCGGGCTTTGCGTGCCGGCGTTGATTTGACCAAAATGCCTGATATCTCGGTGATTATTGATTGTGATGTTATTCAAGCCGACGGCGGAACACGTACAGCCTCGGTTACCGGTGGGTTTGTGGCTCTGTATTTGGCTTTGGAATCTTTGGTTAAGGGTGGAAAACTTCCCGAAAACCCAATTAGAGAATTTGTGGCGGCTGTTTCTTGCGGTATTCATAACGGGCAAGCTATTTTGGATGAAGATTATGAAGAAGATTCTCATGCCCAAGCCGATACGAATTTTGTGTTTACCGAAAGCGGACGTATTGTGGAAATTCAAGGTACGGCAGAAGAAGAACCTTTTGATAATGAACAGTTTCTTTCTTTGATGAAATTGGCTCAAAAGGGAATAGGAGAACTTATTAAAAAACAAAAAATTGCTTTGGGGGTATTGTAAAATGAAACCTGTTGTTTCTAAAATTTTAGTGGCAAGTCATAATCAAGGTAAAATTAAAGAAATTAGAGATATGTTGGCGCCGTTTAATGTTGAGGTTGTGTCGGCCGATGAACTCAGAATGCCCGATGTGCCTGAAACCGGACATGCTTTTGTTGAAAATGCTAAGCTTAAAGCTGAAACGCTTGCCCATATGAGTGGTTTTTTTGCTTTGGGTGATGATTCCGGCTTGTGCGTTAAATGTTTGGGCGGAAAACCAGGAGTGTTGTCGGCAAGATATGCTCCGAATCGTGACTTTGACAAGGCTATGGATATGCTCTTGGATGAAATTAAACAAACAGGCTCCGCCGATAGAAGCGCTTATTTTGAATGTGTGTTGGCTTTGGCTGACCCGCAGGGTAAAACTTATGTTTTTGAAGGAAAAGTTGAGGGTAAAATCGCTGAGAAAAAAGCCGGTAAAAAAGGTTTTGGTTATGATCCGATTTTTGTTCCCGATGGGTTTGACAAGACTTTTGCCGAACTGGGTGAAGAAGAAAAAAACAAAATTTCTCATAGAGGCAGAGCTTTCCAAAAACTTATTCAAGAAATTTTTGCTTAGATGGCGTTTTGAATTTAAAAATAGTTGACACTTTGGGTGAGTGCTTTACACTCATTAACCATGATGTATGACAATATTTTTAATATTCCGATTAGCTGCGATTTTGTTGATGAAGTCGCTCAGCGTTTTTTGCAAGATTATGCCGAGAATCCTTTAGAATTAACGGATGTGTTGTTTTTGCTGCCGAATCGACGTGCCTGCCAATCCTTGAAAGAGGCGTTTGTTCGGGCGCAGGGGTTAACGCCGACTTTATTGCCGCAGATGATGCCGATTGCAGATGTGGAAGAGGATGAGCTTTGGGTAAAGGGGTTTGATTTTTCTCAAGCGTTGGCACAGATTAAACCCTCTCCCGATGCTTATTATCGTTTGTTTTGGTTTGTTAAACGCATTTTGAAGGATGCTCCAAAGTTTGGGTTGGAGCGTTTTTCGGCTGATCAAGCTTGCGCTCTGGCGGTGGAACTTTGTTCCTTAATTGATGAAACGGCTTATCAAGAACTTTCTTTTGATAATTTGAAAAATTTGGTGCCGGAAGAATATGCCGCACACTGGCTGCAAACACTCAGCTTTTTGGATGTGATTACACGTGAGTGGCCCGAATTTTTGCAACAAAATAATCTTGTTGACGGTGTTAAACGTCGAATCCAGATGTTGGAAATCCAGATGAACCTTTGGCTTAAGCAAAAGGTGTGCAAAAAAATTGTTGTGCTTGGTACGACGGCGGCTTTTCCCGTGATGAGGCGATTGGTGAAAACGGTTTTGAATTTGCCTAACGGGATGGTTATTCTTTCCGGTGTTGATAAATTTTTGGATGATGAGAGTTTTAAGCTGATTGATGAGACGCATCCGCAATTTGAATTTAAGCAATTGTTTGAATTTTTGGATATATCTCGGTTTTCGGTGAAGGATTTTTGTTTGGCGCGAAATGAGGAACGTGAAAAGCTTGTTTCGGAAATTATGCGGCCGGCCAAATCAACACATTTGTGGCGCGATATCGGGGCTAAACATATTTCTGCTCATGCTTGGGACGACCTTAAGGTTTTGTCTTGTGCTGATATTCGAGCTGAGGCGCTCTCTATTGCTTTGATGATGCGTCATACTTTGGAAGTGCCTGAAAAAACCGCCGCTTTGGTTACGACAGACAGAGATTTGGCAAGACGTGTGGCCGCAGAACTTAATCGCTGGGATGTTAAGGTGGATGATAGTGCCGGTAAGCCTTTACACTTAACGCCAGCGGGAATTTTTTTGCGCTTGATTATTGAGGCTTGTCAGGTTGAACAAAAGCCGGTTGATGTGCTTTCCTTGATGAAACACCCCTTATTTGCAAACGGAAATGATTATGGCGGGGTGCGGCGAAAAGTTCGGGATTTTGAAAAGCTTGTCTTGAGAGCAGATGAGCCTTCGGATGACATAGAAATTCAAGCTGTTTATGTTGAACTGCAAAATGTTTTGGCTCCGCTAAAAGCTTTAATGTCTTCTTTTGCCGATTTTAAAACTTTGCTCATAACCCATATTCAGATTGCTGAAAAGTTGGCTACAACAGCGCAAAAAAACGGGACGGATGTTTTGTGGCGCGGTGATGATGGCGAATCCGCCGCTATGCTGATTTCGGCGGTGTGTGATTATGCCGATATGCTTGAAAAAATTCACGGTGAAGAATATTTGGGGTTGTTTGAGGCTCTTATGCGTCAGATTACGGTGCGGCCAAAATTCGGTACTCATCCCAGACTTAAAATTTTGGGACCGATTGAGGCGAGATTGTCTCATTTTGACCTGATGATTGTCGGCGAACTCAACGAGGGGGCTTGGCCTAAAATTCCTAATTCCGACCCGTGGATGTCGCGGCCGATGAAAAAAAGTTTTGGTTTGTCTTTGCCGGAAAAAGACATTGGAGTGGAGGCATTGGATTTTTGCCATTTGTTGGGCGCTAAGGAAGTTGTGCTGACCAGAGCCGAGCGTGTCGAGGGAACGCCGATGGTGCATTCTCGTTGGTGGCTCAGGCTACAGACGGTGATGAAAGCTTTGCAACATGATATTGCTGAAATTGAAGACAAATCTTATCTTGAGCGGGCGCAGATTTTGGAAAAACCGGACGGCTTCTTCCCGATAAAGCCGCCGGAGCCAAGGCCTAGGCTTTGTTTTAGGCCGCGTAAGCTCTCGGCAAGTGCGATTGAAAATTTAATGCGTGATCCGTACATTATTTTTGCAAAATATATTCTCAAGCTCTATCCGCTTAATGATTTGGATAAAAAGCTTGAGTTTGTGGATTATGGAAATATTGTTCATAAGGTTTTGCAAGAATTTAATAATCTTTATCCGCAAAAGCTGCCTGATAATGCTTTGGATATTTTGCTCGATTTGGGCGAAAAGTGTTTTGCCGAAACGGGTGTGGCTTTTGATACACGCGCGTTTTGGTGGCCGAATTTTGTAAAATGTATGACTTGGGTTTTGGAAAAAGAAAAAAATTATCGGCAAGATATCTTTCGTGTTCACAATGAAATTTCGGGGAAACTCACCTTCCAATCCAAAGGGGGAGATTTTACGCTCACGGCGAAAGCCGACCGTGTGGATGAAACCAATGACGGTAAGCTCAATATTTTAGATTATAAAACAGGGCAGGCAAGGACCATTGCCGAAATGGAAAAAGGTTTTGCTCCTCAGCTTCCTATCGAGGGGCTCATTGCGCAATTTGGCGGATTTGATGGTTTGGATAAAAAAGAGGTGGCAAAGCTGATTTATTGGCAATTGGCTAAAAAAGAAGTCGTTTTAGATAAAAATGTTCAAGATGTTTTAGATAACACTTTTGAAAAAGTACGCACCCTTATTGCCGCTTTTGATGATGAGGCGACACCTTATTATTGTCAGCCGAATCCGGCAAAAGCTCCAAAATATTCTGATTATCTTAATTTGGCGCGTGTGGCTGAGTGGAAAGTGGTTGATAATGATGAAGACTAAAGCTTAGAGAGGCAGAGTTTTATGGTGGATAATGATTTTTCAGATATTCGAGCAGAACGTGGAAATACAGCTACTTTGCAACAGAGAAAAGCATCAGACCCTTTGCATTCCGTGTGGGTGGAAGCCTCAGCCGGAACAGGCAAAACAAAAGTGTTGTCCGATAGAGTTTTGCGCTTGCTCTTAAACGGGATAAAGCCTTCTAAAATTTTGTGTTTGACTTATACCAAAGCGGCGGCCGTGGAGATGAGCAGTCGTATTGCCAAAAGGCTTAGTATGTGGGCGGTGGCCGATGATAATAAATTGGCGAAAGAGTTGACCGATTTGTTGGGGGATGTGCCGCAAAATCTTGCTGACTTTCAAAAATTGACCGCGCGTGCCAGACAGCTTTTTGCTATGCTCTTAGATACTCCAGGGGGAATGAAAATTCAGACTATTCATAGCTTTTGTCAGGATGTGCTCAAAAGGTTTCCTCTAGAAGCGCAAGTATCACCATACTTTTCGGTTATGGATGATCGTACTGCGGCGGAGGCTTTGGATGATATTCAGGCGCAAATGCTTGCTCAGGCCGAACAAAACCCCGAATCTGCTGCCGGACAAGCTTTGGCTTTTTTGACGCAAAATGTCAGCGAAGCAAAATTTCCTGATGTGATGTCCGCTATTGCCGAAAACAGAAATAAAATTATCCGCTTATTTTTGAAATATGCTCATTTTGAAGATTTGATTGATGATTTGGCCGGACGTTTGGGAATTTTGGCTACCGATGATGCCGACAAGCTTGAAACACAATTTTGGGCGGAACTTAATGTTCCGCTTATTAAAGAAATTATGAATGCGCTGTTTCAGGGGACTAAAACTGATGTCACGCGGGCTGAAACTTTGGCCAACGTGTTGGCTAAAGTCGATAAAAAAGGAATGTTTTCGCAATATCGAGAAGTGTTTTTGACCAAAGAATCGGTTGTTCGCGGGGCGACAAAGTCTGCCGTTGCGGTATGTGGTGATTTGCTTGAAAAATTGGCCGGAGAAGCCGAACGTGTGCTGAAACTTCAAAAGCAAATGAAGGCTTTGCATTTGTTTGCGGCTACAAAGGCTATTTTGATGTTGGCCTCTGAGCTTATTAAAGGATATAATCATTATAAAAACTTACACTCCAAACTGGATTATGAAGACTTGATTGTTTTAACCCGCAATTTGTTGGAAAATCAGGATGTGGCGCAATGGGTGATGTATAAACTTGATGGCGGAATTGACGCCGTGTTGATTGATGAAGCGCAAGATACATCTCCTGACCAGTGGGCAATCGTTAAAGCCTTAACCGAAGAATTTTTTGCGGGAATCGGGGCTGATGATGTTGTGCGAACGGTGTTTGTGGTTGGAGACAGAAAGCAATCTATTTATAGTTTTCAGGGGGCGGATCCTGAAGAATTTGAAAGAATGCGGCAATACTTCAAATCAGCAGATGAAAATTTTGAAGAAGTGCATCTGGATGTGTCTTTCCGCTCTGTGTCGGCGGTTTTGGATAGTGTTAACAAAGTATTTGAAGATGCTCAAGCCAAAGACGGTGTGGTGCTTGAGAATCAGAAAGTGGCTCATTTGCCATTTCGTATGGGAGAAGCCGGAAAGGTTGAAATTTGGCCGCTAATCGAGCCTAAAGCTGATGAAAACAAAGATGAATGGCGGCCGCCGGTGGAGAAAATTCCGTCTCAATCTACAAGTTCTCGTTTGGCTCAGAATATTGCTCGCAAAATTAGGTCTATGGTGGTTAACCATGAAATTTTGCCTTCCCGCGGGCGGCCTGTTCAGTATTCTGATTTTTTGGTTTTGGTGCAACGGCGAAATGCTTTTGTGGAAGAATTGGTCAGAGCCTGCAAGAGTGAGGGCGTTGAAATTGCCGGTGTTGATAAAATTAAACTCTTGGAACAGATGGCGGTTAAAGATTTAATTGCCGTTGGAAAGTTTTTGCTCCTGCCTACCGATGATTTGACCCTTGCGGAAATTTTGAAATCACCGCTTTGGGGACTGGATGATGATGATTTGATGAAACTTTGTATTGGGCGCGGGCAAGCCTCTCTTTGGACCAGATTGGGTGATGAGCCTGCTTACGAACAAGTTTATCAAGCGTTGCAAAATTTGCTTAATATGGCGGATTTTGTGCGCCCCTTTGAATTGTATTCGTATATTTTGAACACAATGGAGGGGCGGAAAAAATTTGTGGAGCGTATGGGTGAAGAAGTTTGCGATGGGTTGGATGAATTTGTTAATCTAACAATTGCCTTTGAACAAGATCATATTCCGAGTTTGCAGCTCTTTATTGACTGGGTGGCCTCTGATGAAGTGGAAATTAAGCGTGAACAAGAGCAAGGTACGATTAATGCCGTGCGTATTATGACTGTTCATGGTTCAAAAGGCTTGCAAGCCCCGATTGTGGTTTTGCCGGATAGCGTGCGTGTGCCTAAAGAGAAAAAAGAGGCCGCTATGCTTTGGGATGAGATGATGTTTTTCCCGCTTTCTTCAAGTGATTATGACGATGTTTGTACCCGTATCAATGAAAAAGCCAATCAGAAAGCTTTGCAAGAATACAGAAGGTTGCTTTATGTCGCTTTGACCCGTGCTGAGGACAGGCTTTGTATTTGCGGATATAAAGGGAAAAGCGCGGTTAAAAGTGATGCCTGGTATGATATTTGTCAGCGCAATTTGCAAGATGTTTTGACGCCCGATGATGCGGGATGTTTGATTCTCAACACGCCGCAAATGCGCAAAGTTGAAAGTGATAAACAGCCTGAAAATAACAGTGTAAATAACATTCCTGTAAAAATGGAAGCGTGGATGAAAGTGTGTCCTGTTTCTGAAAGTCCTTTGCAAAAGCCATATGCTCCTTCTAAAATAGATGAAGAAGAGGAAGAACCAGCTTTGCTTTCCCCGATTGAAAAAGTGAGTGAGCGGCGATATTACCGTGGGCGTGTTATTCACAAGCTTTTACAGTTTTTGCCCGATGTGCATACGCATGATTTGTCTGCGATTATTTTGAACTTTTTGGATAAAAATGCTCCCGATTTTTCTGATAAGGAAAAACAACGCATTGTGGAAGAGGTTTCTCTTTTGCTTAAAAACGAATCTTTTGCCAAGGTGTTTGGTGCAAATTCCAAAGCTGAGGTTCCATTGATGGGTGAAGTTGACGGCAAAATTATTGCCGGACAAATCGACCGCTTGGTGGTGTGTGAAAATGAAGTTTTGATTATTGATTTCAAAACAAACCGTCCCGCCGCACAAAAGCTCTCCGATGTGCCGCTGGCTTATTTGAAACAGCTCAGAGCTTATCAACAGCTATGCGCTAAAATTTATCCTGATAAAGTTATTAAAGCCTTTATTTTGTGGACCGATACCGCAAAACTTATGCCTATTTTTTGATTCTTGTAAGAAAAGACTTTTATTCTTGCTTTTTATTGACTATATTATATTTAGCTTATTTGATTAGAAAGGGGTTTTATTATGAAAGCTATTAATGACAGTGAGTTCAAAAGTGAAGTTTTGGATGCCAAAGGCTTGGTTTTGGTTGACTTTTGGGCTGAATGGTGTGGTCCTTGCCGCCAAATGCTCCCTATTTTGGAAGAAATTTCTAAAGAAATGGGTGACAAAGTTAAAATTTGCAAAATTAATGTTGATGAATGTCCTGACAAAGCCGCTGAACTCGGTATCAGAAGTATTCCTTCTATCTTTTTATACAAAGATGGCAAGCAAATTGATGTTAAAGTAGGTTTGAATCCTAAGTCTTCTATGGTGGCTTGGATTGAAGCTAATCTTTAATTGTCGCTTTTTGTTTTGCAGGGAGCCTTTGTCGGGCTCTCTTTTTTTTCTTTTGTATGAAGTCTTGTTTTTGGGTTTTGGGCGATTATTTATTTATTATATTAAATTGGTGTATTAGTTCGTTTATTAGATTAGATGTAGTTTTTTTATTATTTCCAGTTTGTGGAGATTGGAACCGGACTTTGAGGACGTGCCTTTTTCCCTCCGCTCTGTTGTTTTGTGTGTGTGCACAGATTTGTTTTTGGAGGATTGTTTATGGTAGAGCTTTTTTCTCAGAATTTTAAAAATAATTCAAATTTATCATCAGATGATGATAATGAAGCTTTTGTTGTGTCTTGTTTGCAAAAGCAATTGCGCGCCAAAGTGGCTCAAATGCTTAAAGCAAAAAATGTGTCTTTATCTGAGGTGAGCGAGCGTACACAAATTGAACTATCGGTTTTGGAAAAAATGCTTGAACAAAAAGCTGATGTGTCGGTGGCGGATTTGCAAAAAATTGCTGATGCCGTGGGGTATTTTAGTCTTGAGGAATGAGCTCTTCTATGACCTTGTTCATAACTAAAAATCCTTGAGGTGTTAAACGCAAATGTGAGTTTGTTTCTTTGAGTAATTTTAAGTTTATCATCTCTTGTTTGGCGGTGGTGTTGATATATTGTTCCAATTCTATTCCACAGCGATTTAAATACAGTGTTTTATTAATGCCTTCTTTAAGTCTCAACCCCATAAACAGGAGTTCTTCCGCGCGTTCTTTGGGGCTTAATTCTTCTAATTGGCAGCGGTGGGTCGTGGCGTATATTTTTTTATTTGTTGTTTGTATGCGGCCATGCGCACCCATACCGATACCTAAATAATTGTCTCCTTGCCAATAAATTTTGTTGTGTTTACATTCATATTCTTTAGTGGCAAAATTTGAAACTTCATAGCGGGGGTAACCTTTGCTCTTTAAGTAAGAAACTGTGTCTTCGTACATGATTACGGCTTGTTCTTCTTCCAACGGTGTTATGCCTTTTTTGGCAAAGACTGTGCTTTCTTCTATTGTTAACTGGTAGAGCGATAAATGTTTGAAGCCAAAAGATGTTGCTTGTTCAAGCTCTTTTTGCCAATCTTTTGCTTTTTGGTGGGGGCGGGCATAAATTAAATCCATTGAATGATTGTCAAAGGTGTTTAGAACGTGGTCTATGCTGGTTAGGGCCTGATGCAGGTTATGCGTACGCCCCAAAAATTTGAGGTCTGTGTCGTTTAGTGCCTGAACACCGAGTGAGAGGCGGTTTATGCCGGCTGTTTTCAGATTTAAAAACAGTGTTCCATCATCTGTGTTGGGATTGGCTTCAAGCGATATTTCAACATCTGTTTTGACTTTCCAGAGTTTGGTGATTTCGGTAATGAGTTTTTCTATCAATGCTGGTTTTATCAGCGACGGGGTTCCGCCGCCAAAAAATATGGAGCTGACTTTTTCATCAGTGGTATATTGGTGGTAAAACTTGAGTTCTTCAATATAATCTGAAATGATTTTTTCTTGCTCTATGTCTTTTTTGACGGATGAAAAAAAGTCGCAATAAGGGCATTTGCTCTTGCAATAAGGCCAGTGTATATATATGCCGAAAGGTCGGATATTGGTTTTTGTATCCGACCTTGGCTTTGGTATGTTGTTGGTCTTTATTGTCATCATACTTAGAGGATAAACTTTGATAAGTCCATGCTCTTGGTGTATTTGCTGAGCTTTTCTTCAACCATTTGTGCGGTTATGGTTTCGGATTGGCCGCTCCTGTCAGAGGCATTGAAGTTGATGTCTTCAAGCAATATCTCTAAAACAGTGTGCAGTCTTCTGGCTCCGATATTCTCAACATTTTCGTTAATCTGAACAGCGATGTCGGCGATTTTTTCTATAGCATCGTCAGCAAATTTAAGTTCAAAATTTTCTGTACCCAGCAAAGCGACATATTGTTCTATCAAGTTGGCTTCGGGTTCTTTCAAAATGTTTATGAAGTCTTCTTTGGTTAAAGCCTGAAGTTCTACTCTTATTGGCAAACGGCCTTGAAGTTCCGGTAACAAATCGGACGGTTTGGCCAAGTGAAATGCGCCTGAGCAGATAAACAATATGTGGTCGGTTTTAACTGCGCCGTATTTGGTGTTGACTATTGTGCCTTCTATTAAGGGAAGCAAATCTCTTTGCACGCCTTCTCTTGATACATCACCGCCACGGCGGTCATCTTTGCCGCATATCTTGTCGATTTCATCAATAAACACAATGCCGTCGTTTTCAACCGATTTTATTGCTATATTTACAATGGCGTCGTTATCAAGCAATTTGTCGCTTTCTTCATCGGTGATGATTTTCTTGGCTTCGGATATTTTTAATTTGCGGGTTTTGTATTTGTCGCCAAAAGGTTTGCCCAGCAGGTCACCCAAGCTTATCATGCCCATTTGTGCTCCCGGCATTCCGGGGATGTCTATGGTGGGCATTGTGTTGCTGCTGTTATCGACAATATCAATCTCGATTTCTTTTTCATCCAATGAGCCGTTTCTTAATAGCTCTCTGAATTTTTGTTTGGTTTCTTCTCCAGAATCTTTGCCTACCAAAACTTTTAAAATGCGCTCTTCTGCCGCTGCCTCTGCTTTGACGTGAACGACTTTTCTTTGCTCTTTTTTGGTGGTATTGATGGCAACTTCGACCAAATCGCGGATGATGGATTCAACGTCGCGTCCGACATAGCCAATTTCGGTAAACTTGGTTGCTTCTACTTTGATGAACGGAGCTTTGACCAAGCGAGCCAATCGCCGTGAAATTTCGGTTTTTCCGACGCCTGTTGGGCCGACCATCAAGATGTTTTTCGGAACAATTTCTTCTTTTAATCTATCTGGTAGTTGCATTCTTCTCCAGCGGTTTCTTAAGGCTATGGCTACGGCTTTTTTGGCTTCGGCTTGGCCGACAATATAGCGGTCAAGCTCTGATACGATTTCTCTTGGTGAAAAATTTGCGGTCATCTTTTATTTGCTCTCTATTTTTTCGATTATGACATTGTGATTGGTATAGACATCAATATCTCCGGCGATTTTCATGGCTTTTTGGGCGATTTCTTCCGCGCTTAATCCTGAAACATCGGCGAGAGCCTTAGCTGCCGCCATGGCATAATTTCCGCCGGAGCCGATGCCGATGATGCCATCGTCCGGTTCCATGACTTCTCCTGTGCCGGATATAACGAGCGATGTGTCTTTATCGGCAACAATCATTACAGATTGCAGTTGTCTTAAATATTTATCCATACGCCAGTCTTTAGCTAATTCAACAGCTGCTCGTTTGAGTTGGTTGGCGTTTTTTTCAAGCTTTTCTTCCAGACGTTCTATCAAGGTTAAGCCGTCGGCCGCTGCTCCGGCAAAGCCTGCAATGATGCTGCCGTTGCCGATGCGTCTGACTTTTATGGATTTTGATTTGAAGATTATTGCTTCTCCTAAAGTGGCTTGGCCGTCACCAGCCATTACAACTTCAGGGCCTTTGCGGACACAAAGTATGGTGGTCATATTATCTTTTACCTTTCTTTTGTTACTTTCCCTTTTATTTAGGGTGTGTTTTTTTAGATTGCAAGACTTATGACTGACTTAAATTTCGTCCCAACCTTCAATAGCAGAACTTTGGTTGTATGATGACACGTTGGCCTCAAAAAAGTTGCCTTTGACGCTGCCGGCACCATTCGTGTCTGCTATGTTTTCGAGCTGCTGATAAGGATTTTTTTCAAAGCCCTCGTATAATTTTGGTAAACCAATGTCTTTTAAGCGTTTGTTGGCGATGAACTTGGTGTATTGTTCTATGCTGCTCTCGCTTATGCCGCTGACGTTGTTGCCGATGATGTGGTTGCTCCAATGAATTTCTTGTTCAACGGCCTTTTCAAACATTTGATTTATTTCATCTATGCTGAAAAAGGTGTCATCTTCGGCCATGATTTCTTTGATGATGTTGGCAAACAAAACACAATGAGTCAGCTCATCTCGGTTGATGTATTTGATTTCATCTGCCGTGCCTATCATCAAGCTGCGCGCGGCTAAATTGTAGAAAAAGTTAAAGCCGTTGTAAAAATAAACACCTTCCAGAAGGTAATTGGCTATCAGAACGCGGGCAAAGTTTTTGTCGGTTTGATTGTCGATGAAGTTTTGATATATCTCCGCTATATATTTGTTGCGCTCAAGCAAAACTTTATCTGTCCGCCATTTGTCATAAATTTCAGCGCGTTTTTCTACCGGTATGATACTTTCAATAATATAGGCGTAACTTTGGGAGTGGACGGCTTCTTGATATGTTTGGATGGATAAGACCAAATTGACTTCCGGTGCGGTGATGTATTCGTTTATGTTCGGAAGGTTGTTGGTTTGGATGCTGTCCAAAAAGACCAAAAATGACAAGATGCCGTCATAGGCTTTTTGTTCGTCCGGTGTTAGTTCCGCATAAGCGCGTTTGTCATCAAATAATGAAACTTTTTCGGGAATCCAGAAATTTTCCATCATTAAACGATAGAGCTTGTTTGCCCACTGGTATTTGACATTGTTTAGGTTAAACAAGTTGGTGACATTGCCTCTTATCATTTTGCGGTTGGTTAAGCTATCATCACCCGTTACATTAAACAAAATTTTTCTTTGCATCTTTATGTTCTCCTTGTCTTTATTGCTCTTTATCCGGCACAGCTGACACATTCTTCTTTGTCCGCTGATGAGCCGTCCCTTTGAATGGTACGGGTGTAGTATAAGGTTTTGATGTCTTTTTTCCAGGCGTCCATAATCGTGTTATAGACATCAACCGCTTTGATGTTGCGATTTAGGTTATACATCAGCTCTATGGAAATACCGGTATCAATCCATTTGTTAATATGGGACATGATATCAATAATAATTTGTTGTGAGATGTTGCGGTTTTCTTGATAAAACCAGAATTTTTCTTTGATAAACGGTGGGCAATTCGGAACACTGCCTTTGCCGTGCGTCTCAATGAAAAACTTGCTGTATATCGGTAAAACAGAAGCTGAACAGCCCTGAATTAAGGACGAACTTGTGTTGGGGGCAATGGCTGATAACTGCGAATTGCGGATGCCGTATTGTTTTAAGTTTTCAAATACAACCGACCATTTTTGCGGGAAATGGGCGTTTTTATTAAACCAATCTTGGTTATGGCCTAATATAAGTCCTTTATCCCAATCTGAGCCTTTATATGCGCCAAATGTTCCCTTACGGCGGGCAATGTCTATGCTGGCGGAAATGTTATATAATGCGATTTTTTCAAACAATTCATCAACAAATTCGGCTGATTTGATGTAGGGAATCGACTTCTTGGCTAAATAATCGGCCAAGCCCATGGCTCCTATACCGATGGTGCGGTAGCGTTGGTTGTGTAATGTGCCTTCCGGAATGGGAACTCGGGTTAAGTCTATGGCATTATCTAATATGCGGACGCTGGTGTGACATACCGACTCCAACTCCTCATCGCTTTCAATAAATGCCAGATTGATGGAAACCAAATTGCAGACATGAACTAAGCCATCGTGAACTTTTTGAACAATTGTTCCATCTGAAGAGATTTCCTTTTCTTCAAACGCGCTCGGGCGGACATTGCTGTGAGATTCCGTGCATAAATTTGTGCCGACAATAATGCCGTCGTGCTTGTTGGGGTTATAGCGGTTTAAGGTATCTTTGAATGCAATATAAGGCATGCCGGTTTCGATTTGTGACTTCATGAGCTTTTTCAGAAGTTCTTTGGCTGGATAAAACTTGGCCATTTCAAGTTTGCCAAACTCAGCATCCAGATATAGTTGATTGTATAATTTTTCGAATTCTTCACCCCAGAGGTTGGCGATTTCAACACCATATTTTTCTCTTATCTCATGTGGGTCCACCAAAAGCCATTTTTCGTTTTTTTCGACTTTTTTCATAAACAGATCCGGAATAACAACTTGAGGGAAGATGTCATAAGCTTTCATTCTTTGGTCGCCGTTTTCGGTGCGGAGTTCCATGAAGTCTTCAATGTCACGGTGCCACATATCCAGAGATACGGTTACGGCACCTTTTCTTTTACCTTGTTGGTTGACGGCGACGGCTGTGTCATTAATAATACGAATCCATGGTATGACGCCGCCAGATGCATTTTTTACACCTTTGATTCTTGCGCCTTTGCAACGTACTCTGGAAATATTAACACCGACGCCGCCACCGAATTTTGATATGGCGGATATTTGGTCGATTACATAGAAAATGGAATCGCGATTGTCGTCCATCACCGTGATAAAGCATGAACTTAAATTGCCGTTCGGGCGACGCAGGTTCATTAATAACGGTGTGCCTAAAGATATCTTGCGGTCAGCTAATTTTTGGTAAGTGTCTTTTACCTGAGCAAGTCTTTTTTCTTTGGGTTCATTTTCTTCCAGTAATAACGCGATGGTTAAAAACATTTCTTGCGGCAATTCAACTATCGAATCGTGGTATTCACATAGGTATCTTTTTATCAATAAGTTGATGCCGGCATAATCATAAATCAGGTCATATTGGGGGTTGATAAAAGTGCTGGCTTCTTTAAGCTCTTCTTTGGTATAGTGATTGAAAATGTCGGTCGTGTAGACGTGATTTTCTACGGCGTAATTCAAAGTGGATTCATAATCATACAGATTTTGAATCGGTTGATGGTTTTTGTTTCTTAAACGCATGGTTCTTTTGTAAAGCTCAAAAAGTTTGAGGCGGCCGGCGATGTTTTTCCATTCGGGTTCTTCGACAGATGTTAGGTTTAAGGCCATCATGGTTATTTCTTGTTGCAGGCGGGTGGTGGTGATTTCTTCACTGCCGATGTCGGAGAGTTGGTTGATGATTTTGTTGAGGTCAACAGAGAATCCTTGGGCTGCTCTTTGGAGTGTTTGAAGGAGTTTGTGGGGGGCAAAGTTTTGGCTCTCGCCGTTGTGTTTGATAACTTTTTGTATTTGCATCATAAGTTCCTTAAATAACTATATAAAGTATTGTCACAATTCTTTATGCACAATATATTGTATATGTAAATATTTTGTAAATGCTAAATTCGGGGTTATTAAAAATTATTTTTTAGCTTTTGTTAAGGTGAATGTTCTATACTATCCCCAATTTTTGAATGATTGGATTTAGGATTAAAAATGCGCCTTTTTGATGCTTTGAAAATTTATGCCGACAAGCGTATGCTGGTTATGGTCGGGTTGGGTTTTTCCAGCGGGTTTCCTTTGATGCTCGTCAGCGGTACGCTCAGCTTATGGCTGGGGTCGGCTGAAGTGGCTTTGGCTTCCATCGGGATTTTTTCTTTGGTGAAAATGCCTTATAGCTTTAAGTGGTTATGGTCGCCCATTATTGACCATGTGCGGCTGCCGCTTTTGGGTAAACTCGGCCGGCGGCGCGGGTGGGCTTTTTTTTGCCAAATTGTGCTGATGGCCGCAATTGTTTGGATGGCTTTGCTTGATGCTAAAACGCAAACGTTTACTTTAGCTATGGCTGCATTGCTGGTGGTGATTGCTTCTGCCTCTCAAGATATTGTCGTGGACGCCTATCGAATCGAATCTTTTTCAACAGATGAACAAGGTGCGGCTGCGGCAATTTTTGTGTTGGGATATCGGTTGGGAATTTTGTTTTCGGGGGCGTTGGCTTTGATTTTGGCCTCTGTTCTTTCGTGGCGCGAAGTCTATTTGATTATGGCTTTGGGAGCCGTTGTTGGAATGGTTACAACGCTTTTGGCTCATGAACCAGATTGTGATAAAATTTTGTGTATAAACACTGAGCCTGCACGTGGAACTTATGTTGAACGGATTAAACGTTTTTTTGTAAATGCTGTCGTTGCTCCTTTTGTTGATTTTATCAAGCGGCCTCACTGGCTCATCATTTTATGGTTTGTGTTCTTTTATAAAATGAGTGATGCTTATATGGGGCCGATGGCGAATGTGTTTTATTATGAAATGGGTTTTTCTTTGACGGAAATTGCTTCTGTTTCCAAAATATTTGGTATGGGCGCGACTATTTTGGGCGGAATTGTCGGCGGAATCGTCGTCAGTCGCTGGGGCCTCTATAAATCTTTGTGGATTTGCGGAATTTTGCAAGGTTTAACTACTTTGGTATTTGTTTTGCAGGCTTGGAGCGGGCATAATATCTTTATGCTGATTTCTTGTATTTCTCTTGATAATATTTCAGGCGGGATGAGTGTGGCTGCTTTTGTAGCTTATCTTTCTTCTTTGTGTTCGGTCGCTTATACCGCAACGCAATATGCGCTTTTGTCCTCCTTGATGAGTTTGCCAAGGGATTTGGTGGCGGCAACTTCCGGCTATATGGCGGAAGCCGTTGGTTGGGATTGGTTCTTTGTTTTAACCTCTCTTATGGTTGTTCCGGGGTTGGCGTTGTTGTGGATACTCAACAAAAAAGGCGTTATTCAGTCAACGCCTTTGTCTGATAAATCATAACCTTATTTAATTTAAGCTTTTTTCGGGAGCTTGCCATAAAGATAGTCACTTATGCAATTGGGCAGAATCGAAGCTAACCACACTACAAAACGTAAAGGCAATGGGAATGAGATTATGCTTTTGTTGTTCTCTATTCCCTTTACAATGATTTTGGCAGCTTCTGAGGCTTCCATAAAGAAAGGCATGGGGCAGGTGTTTTGGTCTGTGATACGGGAGCGAACAAACCCAGGGCAGATTACACTTACATTAATTCCTTCAGGTTTGAGTTTGACCCTTAAGGCTTCACCATAGGCTTTTACGGCCGCTTTGCTTGCACTGTATGACGGGCAGGTGGCAAGGCCGTGATACCCTGCCATGGAGCTGACAACGGCTATGCTCGGACGGTTTGCGGGACTGCTTATCGGGGTTTTTCGATATAACTCAATAGCGGGAAGAATCGTGTTTAATACACCATATAAGTTGGTGTTAAATGTGTTGTATACCGAATCCAATGTTTCACCCACACTGCTTGTTCCCGCATTGGCTATAACCAAGTTTAATGGTGCTGTTTGATGACATTCTTCCAACCATTTTTCCATTTCAGAACGGCTCGAAACATCTATGATTTTGGTGTGGACTTTGGCACCAAGTTCTGTTGCTTTGCGCGCTACCTCGTTCAGGCGCTTTTCGTTACGGCCGCATATGAATAAATTTTTTGCCGTGGTTTTGGCGTATTCTAGCGCCAAAGCCTCTCCAATACCTGAGGAGGCTCCGGTTATTAATATATTTTTGTTACGGGTTTTTTGCATCTTGTTTATTTCCTTGTTGAATTATTTTGGAGATAGTTTAATCTATATTTATCTAAATTAAAATAGTCTTTTATGTTTTTGAAAAGGGGCAAGGTATGAGTGGTGCTATTGATTATTTGAAAAAAGTCAGACGCGGCGCAATGTTTATTGTTGAAGGTCCTTCCGGTACGGGAAAAGGGGCTGTGTGTAAAGAGGTTTTGGCGCGCGACCCTCATATTAAGTTTTCGGTTTCGGTGACAACGCGCGCACCGCGTGAAGGTGAAGTGGATGGTGTTGATTATCATTTTATCTCTGAGGAGGAATATGATAAGCTTATTTTACAAGACGCTTTTTATGAAAGAGTTAATTCGCAATATGGACATCGTTACGGAACTTTGCGCTCTGAGGTGGATAGTTTTTTGAATGTCGGTGAAGATGTGTTGTTTGATATGGATTGGGTGGGAGCCCGCCAAATGCTTGAAAAAGCTCCAAATGATGTGGTTACCATTTATTTGTTGCCGCCTTCAATTAAAGAACTCAGAAAACGTTTGGAAGGAAGAGCAACTGACTCTCGGGATGTGATTGAACAGAGAATGGGGCAATTTGTGGATAAGGTTAGCCACTGGAAAGAGTTTGATTATGTGTTGATTAATGAAGATTTGGAAGACACTATTCGCAAAGTGCAACGTATTATTTCCGGTGAACGTATGAAACGTGTGCGTCAGCCGGGGTTACAGGAATTTGTTGATGCTTTGGTGAAAGAGGCTAAAAATGTTTGAACCCAATGTCTTTTTTGACCGATATGGACGTCAGAAATTTAATGATGACATTGTTCCGTCTCACAAAAAGGGATATTTTGTGCTGTTGGTCAAAGATGATTGGGTGTTGTTGACTATTCCTCCTAAGCAAAAAGTTCCTGAATTTCCGGGCGGGAGTATTTTGCGTGGAGAGGATTTTCATGATTGTTTGTTTCGCAAGCTTTATGAAGAGACAGGTTTGGAGTTAATGCTTGGTCGCGGTGATCAGACGTTTGAGCAAACGGTGCCTTATTTTGCAGATGATGAGCCTCCTTGCGGTATGTTTTATATTTATGAGCAAGTCTTTTATGCTTATAATCTTGAAAAATATGATGTTTATATCAAATCCGAGCCATGGTCAACCCCAGAGCGCGGTTTTGCCCGTTGGGTGAAAATCAAAGATATTTTTGAGGGTAAAGTGAAGATTAATTATACCCACTGGCAGGCTTTGCAACAAATGATCAGTTAAGGTTTGGGGTTTTGCCCAGTTGTGGATTGTAGAGCTTTTGTTTTTGTTCCGGTGACATGGCTTTGAATACTTTGATGGCGTTTTCTTTGGCTTGCGGAACATCAAGTTTTTCTGCTTGGCGGTATAGGTTGAACGACTTGATAAAATCTTTTTGGACGCCGATGCCTTTGGCATTCATATAAGCATAAATTTCAATGGCATCAGGGTTGTTTTGTTTGATACGGTTTTTTATTTCATCCAATTCTTTAGGGGTGACCATATTGTTTTTTACGGCTTGAATGGTTTGTTGCCATTTTAGGGCGTTCATTCTGTCAACTTCATCTTGGTCGATGCGGTTGTCTTCAAAATTGATGATTAAATCTTGGTCTTTTAGTTGATATATTTCTTGTCCCTCTTGGCTTTTTTGGGCGCGTTCTTCGTCAATGATAAATTCCGGCGCATTTCGGTTTTTTATGTATATCGGGAGGTAGCCCGAATTGTCCGAACGTACTAAGTCACGGTATATCGCATCCAAGCTGGTGGATTGTGCTTGGACGTTGCCGGCGCTTATCAAAAAAACTGCGCATAAAACCGATATGTATGCGATTTTTATCATTTTTTTAGGTTTATCTGTTAACATTACAGCCATCTTATCAAAATGCTTTTGTAAAAGAAGTTTATTTTGTGCTTTATAAACAAGTTAGGAAAAAATGTTATGAAGAAAATTTTTGATTCTGTGGTCGAAATGGTCGGGCATACGCCGCTGCTTAAGATGAATAATGTTATGAAAAAACTAAAGTTAAAGGCTAATATTTTGGCTAAGTGTGAGGCTTATAATCCGGCTTTTTCCATTAAAGACCGTGTCGCCCTTAAAATGATTGAAGAGGCTGAAAAAAGTCATAAAATTTCTTCAGATACGGTGTTTGTGGAGGCAACTTCCGGAAATACGGGAATCGGCTTGGCTGCTATTTGTGCTGCAAAGGGGTATAAATTGGTGATTACCATGCCTGAAAATATGTCGGTTGAAAGAATTAAGCTTATGAGCTTGTTTGGGGCGGAAATCATTTTGACACCGGCAGAAGACGGTATGAGCGGCGCTATTAAAAAAGCGGAAATTTTGGCTGAAAAAAACAAAAATGTGATTATGCTTAAGCAATTTTCTAATCCTGCAAATCCAAATGCTCATAAACTGGGCACAAGTATGGAAATTATGGAGCAAACCGGTGGAAATGTCGATGCTCTTGTTTGTGCGGTTGGAACTTCCGGCACGCTTACGGGAATCGCCTCGGCGTTGAAATCTTGTAATCCGGATTTGTTTGTGGCGGCCGTTGAACCAAAGTCTAGTGCCGTTCTTTCCGGTCATGCGGCCGGACCTCATAAAATTCCCGGTATAGGTGCTGGATTTGTGCCGGAGTTTTATGACGCGGCTTTGGTGGATGAGGTCTTTGATGTGGCGGATGATGAGGCTGCCGCTATGATTAAGTTTTGTGCGGAAACAGAGGGCTTGGCTATCGGTGTTTCGGCCGGTGCTGCATTGGCGGCGGCTATAAGCTTGGCTGACAGAAATGAGTTTAAACACAAAAATATTGTGGTTATTTTGCCGGATGCTTATGAACGCTATATGTCTATGGATTTGTTTTAGATGGAGATTTTTTCGTTGCACAAATTATTCTTTTTCGCTATGTTAGCTTTTATTCTTGATGAACTGAGTTGGGGTAAATGAAACCGAATACGATTTTGGGACGATATTTGATGAAGCAGATTTTGTGGAACTTCTTGGGAGTTCTGCTGATGGTCATCGGTATTGTCTATATGTTTGAAATTATCGACTTGCTGCGGCGCGTGGCTGATAGGCCAGACGTGGGATTTGGTTTTGTGTTGGAAATGGCTTTTACCAAGTTACCAAATACGCTTGAAATTGTATTTCCCTTTGTGATGATGATTGCCGCTATGATTACGTTTTGGCGGCTTAGTAAAAACAGTGAGTTTGTGATTATTCGCGCAGCGGGGGTCTCGGTTTGGGGATTTTTGGCTCCGGTGCTGTTTGTGGTGTTTTTGGTCGGGGTGGTTAATGTGACCCTGCTTAATCCGGTGTCTTCTTATCTTAATGAAGTTTATGAAACGCTTAATTATCGCTTTAAAACCAAAAATCCTAAAGCGGTGTTGTTTTCGGACAAGGGATTATGGATTAGAGAAGCCGGCGAAAACGGAAATGTTTTGGTGATGCAGGCTAAATCTGTGCATCAGCAAGATGATGATACGCTCTTTTTATACAATGTTGATATCTTGGAGCTTGATAAAGCCTCACAAATTATCAGGCAGGTTAAGTCATTTATGGCAGTGTTGAAAAATAAGCAATTTGAGCTCCGTGACGTGATTGTTTTTGAACCGGGGAAGAAACGCTTAAATCTGAATAAAGTTTCTTATAAAACATCTATTGATGTGGAGCGTATTAAGGAAAATTTTGTTGATCCGACGGCAATTTCTTTTTGGCAACTGCCCGATACGATTAATTTTTATAAAAAATCCGGCTTTTCTCCTCTTAAACATCAGATGCGGTTTATGTCGTTGTTGGCTTCGCCTTTCCTTTTGTGTGTTATGGTCTTGGTTGCGGCTGTGTTTGCTCTCAGGCCAAATATGCGTAAAGGCGGCGTGATGGTTTTGATTATTGGCGGTGTGGCCTCAGGCTTTGTGGTGTATTTTGCCTCTCAGGTGATTTATGCTTTTGGTTTGAACGGATATATTCCCTCAATTATGGCTGTGTGGACGCCGATTTTGATTACGGCTTTGGTGAGCGTATCCGCTTTATTGAAGCAGGAAGACGGCTAATCTAAAATTTTGTTGACTTTTGTCTAAAATAACTGTACCTTGAGTGCAGTTATTTTATTTTTATGTCATATATAAATTTTTATTTATGGAAAATATTCAAGAAAAGAGCCCTATGTTGATTGTTTATCAGGGGCTGAAGATGTCTGAAACGCCGATTGAAGGGAAAAATGCTATCGGTATTTGGGTGAATGGGGTTATTGTTTTTGATGAGGCTCCCCGCAAAATGGGGTATACTAATGCCAAAAAATATTGCCGCAGCTACAGAAAGTCAAAACCTTATGCAACTATGGGGGCAAAAGAGGTTTGGAAAATGCTGTTGCGAAATAAGATGCGAGAGGCATTTAACAAACTTTGTGAAACCGTCGGGCTAATCCCACTTGCTTCGGATACGCCCTATTGGTTTGATCAAGAGCCCAAAAATTGCTATAAAGCAGTCGGGGCTGATTTGCGGATTTGGAGTGTTTCTATGGGAATACATCCATTGTATCGGGTTCGGCCGGTGGCTCTCTATTCTTTACAATCTTAAAAATATGCAGGCTTCGGAAAATTCCGAAACCTGCTTTTTTTTGCTTGCTATTTTAAAAATTTATGGTATATTCCTTGACAATAGTTGATTGTATTAGTTTGAAAGTGGGGCGCAAAAACCCCGCTTTTTTGTTAACATAAAAAGGAATCGGTAAATGGATAAACATCCTTTGGAAGATTTGCTCAGCCCCGTCGTTGAAAAATTGGGTTATGAATTGGTGCGGGTTATAACAATAGGCGCTAAAAACCCAACACTCCAAGTTATGATTGATCGCTTGGACGGCAAAGATATTACGGTGGATGATTGCGCAACCGTCAGCAGAGCATTGTCTGATGTGTTGGATGAAAAAGACCCGATTGAAAACCAGTATTCTTTGGAGGTTAGCTCTCCGGGAATTGACAGACCTTTAACCAAGCCCCAGCATTTTGCTCGGTTTGCCGGATATGATGCTAAAATTGAAACGATTCATCCAGTTGAAAACAGAAAACGTTTTAAGGGTAAAATACTGGCTATCGATGACGCTCAGAATATTTCTTTTGAGATGGATGGTGTGCAATATAGTATTGCCTTTGATAATGTGGCTAAAGCTAAGATTTTGTTGACCGATGAGCTTTTGCAAAAATATGCCGATGCTCAGGATAGTGTCGAATTGTGATTTTCTAACCCTAAATTTTTGTGAGGATTGATTATGGAAAATATCGAAAACATGCCCAGACCAGAAATTGTTTTGGTGGCGGATACGGTTGCTCGTGAAAAAAATATTGACCGCGAAGATGTTTTTGTGGCTATGGAAGTGGCTATTCAAAAAGGTGCACGTTCTAAATACGGCGCAGAACATGATATTAGAGCCAAAATAGACCGCAAAACCGGTGCTATTTCTTTGTCACGCTATCGTGAAGTGGTGGATGATGATGCTTTGATTGAAAATGAAGCTGCTCAACTTCCACTCTCTTTGGCTAAAAAATATAAGTCTGATGCAAAAGTCGGTGATTTCTTGATTGATGAACTTCCTCCGATTGATTTTGGTCGTATTGCTGCACAAACCGCTAAACAGGTTATTGTGCAAAAAGTCCGCGAAGCTGAGCGTAATAAGCAGTTTGAGGAATATAAAGAAAAAATCGGCACTATTGTTAACGGTACCGTTAAGAGAATCGAATTTGGAAATGTGGTGCTTGATATTGGTAAAACAGAGGCTATTTTGCGCCGTGATGAAATTATTCCGAGAGAAAAATTCAAAAATGGTGACAGAATCAGAGCTTATGTTTTGGATGTGCGCCGCGAAAACAGAGGTCCGCAAATCTTTTTGTCTCGTACTTGTCCTGAATTCTTGGCTAAACTCTTTACGCAAGAAGTGCCGGAAATTTATGATGGTATTGTGAAAATTATGGGTGTGGCTCGCGACCCAGGCTCAAAGGCTAAAATTGCCGTTAAAGCTGAAGATGTTACGGTTGATGCCGTTGGTGCTTGCGTCGGTTTGCGTGGTATTCGTGTGCAGGCCGTGGTTAATGAACTTCAAGGTGAAAAGATTGATGTTGTGCCTTATTCTGAAGACAAAGCTCAATATATTGTTAGTGCTTTGGCTCCGGCTGAGGTTACAAAAGTTGTGCTCGATGAAGAAAATAATCGCATTGAGGCTGTTGTGGCTCAAGACCAATTTTCTTTGGCTATCGGTCGTAGAGGGCAAAATGTTAAGCTTGCTTCTCAGCTCTTGGGTTGTGATATTGATGTTTTGACTGAAGAACAAGAGCAAGAACGTCGCTCTAATGAAAATAAAGTTCGCTCTCAACGCTTTATGGACGCTTTGGATGTTGACGAGATGATTGCCCATCTCTTGATTGCCGAAGGTTTCTCCACCGTTGATGAAGTGGCTATGGTCGACTTGTCTGAACTATCTTCTATTGAAGGGTTTGATGATGATGTTGCCAAAGAATTGCAAGCCAGAGCCAAAGAATTTGTGGCAAAACGCGAGGCTGATTTTGCTGATAAGAAAAAATCTTTGGGAATCGATGATGCTCTTATGAATGTGGAGGGTCTGGACCAAGATATGATTATTACTTTGGCTGAAAAAGGGATTAAAACCTTGGATGACCTTGGTGATTTGGCTGCTGATGAACTTATCGAAATGCTTGGTGATAATGTTATTTCTCAGACTGAGGCTAACAAAATCATTATGGAAGCTCGTGAGCATTGGTTCCAAAATGAAGGTGATGCTGATAAGTAATTTGTTTTCTTTGAGTCTGGTTCGTCCAGACTCAAAGCTTCGTTTTGAAAGTGTGTTTTGAATGAATGAAATTGTAACACGTAAATGTATTGTTTCCGGAGAGGTTTTGCCTCAGGACGATTTGCTGAGGTTTGTCTCCGTTGATGGTGCTATTATTCCCGATTTTAAGAAAAAATTGTCGGGTAAAGGCGTGTATGTATCTTGTTCAAAATCTATGCTGCAAACCGCTGTTTCTAAAAATTTGTTTGCCAAAGCTACCAAAGGTGCCGCGCGTGCTGATGATAATCTGGTGGCTTTGGTTGAGGCTTTGTTGAAAAAACATTGTCTCGAAATGATTAACTTGACTCGCAAAGCCGGACAGTTTGTGACCGGTTTTGATAAGGTTAAAGAAGCCCTTGCTAAACATAAGGCTGCTTTCGTTTTGGAGGCAATTGATGCCGGAAATGATGGTCACCAAAAAATTGCCGCCGCTGCCCAAGAACTGGATGTTTTGACTTTGTTTACCGTGGAGGAGTTGGATAAGGCACTGGATAAAATAAATACTGTTCATGCTGTTTTTTTGAAAGGAAAAATGGCTGATTCCGTTTATAAAGAGTTGAAACATTATAAACAGTTTTTGGATGCTTAATTTTTTTTGATTTGGAGAATTTTGTTTATGAGTGAAGATAATGCAAAAAGCAGGTTAACATTATCAGGTAAGTCTACCCTTACGCTTAAAAATGTGGGAGATGCTTCTCGCCATCAAAATGATGGCAAAAAAGTTGTGCAGGTCGAGGTGCGCAAAAAAAGAATTATTTCAGGCCAAAAACCTGAAGAAAAAAAGGTTCAAATTGATGATGCTACCGCAGCTAAATTAAAACTTATTGCCGAGGCTAAAGAACATGAAGCTAAACGCCGCCTCGAAGAAGAAGAAAAAGAACGCCAGCGGTTGTTGCGTAAAGAACAAGAAGAGGCCTTGAAGGCTCAACAAGCACAAGAAGAGCAAAAGGCTCAACAAAAAGCTGAAGTCGATATCAAACCAACCTCTAAAAAAGAAGAAAAAGCTGGTTCTGCTCAGAGTAAAGTCAATGCACCTGCCGCCGCTGACTTTAATCCTGAAAAGGCTGCCGTGGAAAGTGAACGCGCAACCAACAAAGCTAAAGATAAAAAAGTTCGCGATTTTGATGATGATGACGATGAGGATGATGATGTTAGTGATAATCGTCACTCTAAAAAGTCTATGAGCAAAGAAGAAGTTTTTGAGCAAGAGCGCAAAAAAATTACAAAACGCAGCTTTGAACCGCAACGCCGCAATGCTAAAGTCAGTCTGCACAGTGTTATGGGAATGAGTGATGATGACGATGATGATTATGGTTTTGGGGCTCCCCGCAGACGTTTTAAGAAAAAACAGCCTAAACCACAACAAGCTCCTCAGCAACCACAAGAAAAAATCGTTAAAGAAGTGGTTATTCCTGAAATTATTACTGTACAGGAATTGGCTAACCGTATGGCTGAAAAAAGTGCTGAGGTTATTAAAAAATTAATGTCTTTAGGCGTTATGGCTACTATTAACCAACCGATTGATGCTGATACGGCACAGATTGTGGTGGAAGAGTTTGGTCATAAGGTTAAACGTGTGGCTGATAGCGATGTTGAACAAGGCTTGACCGGCCCGAAAGATACGGAAGACGAGCTTATGCCCAGACCTCCGGTTGTTACTGTTATGGGACATGTTGATCATGGTAAAACGTCCCTTTTGGATGCTTTGCGCGAGACGAATGTTGCCTCTCATGAAGCCGGCGGTATTACGCAACATATCGGTGCTTATCAAATTGAAGTTGCCGGTGGCAAAAAAATTACCTTTATTGATACGCCGGGGCATGAAGCCTTTTCAGAAATGCGTGCACGTGGTGCTAAGGTGACGGATATTGTGGTGTTGGTGGTGGCCGCTAATGATGGTATTATGCCGCAAACTATTGAAGCTATTCGCCATGCTCAAGCTGCTGAAGTGCCTATTGTGGTGGCAATTAATAAAATCGATTTGCCAGGGGCAGACCCCATGAAAGTTAAAACAGCACTTTTGCAACATGGTATTGCTGTTGAGGAAATGGGGGGTGACTGTTTGTGTGCTGAAGTTTCGGCTAAAAAACGCATCAATATTGATAAATTGGTTGAGGCTATTTTGTTACAGGCTGAAATTTTGGATTTGAAAGCTAATCCAAACCGTTTGGCTCAAGGCGCCGTTATTGAGGCTAAAATGGAAAAAGGCCGTGGCTCTGTGGCTACTGTTTTGGTCCAGAATGGTACTCTTCATGTCGGTGATATTTGTATTGCCGGTAAGGAATGGGGACACATTCGTGCAATGTTTAACGAACATGGCAAAAAAGTTACGGAAGCTAAGCCTGCTACGCCGGTTGAAATCTTGGGCTTGCAAGGAACTCCGGCTGCCGGTGATGATTTTGTTATTGTTAAAGACGAGGCTCAGGCAAAGGAAGTTACCGGTTATCGTATTCGTAAAGAACGTGATGCAAAATTGGTTAAAAGCGCAAAATCTGCTATGGAGCAAATGCTTGATAAAATTAAATCCGGTGAGGTTAAGCATCTTCCGGTTATTATCAAAGCAGATGTTCAAGGTTCGATTGAAGCGATTGAGGGTACGTTGAAAAAGCTCTCTAATGATGAAGTTACCGTTCAAATTCTTCACTCTGCAGTTGGTCCAATTTCAGATTCTGATGTGACTTTAGCTAAGGCTTCTAATGCGTTTATTATCGGGTTTAATGTTCGTGCTATTCCGCATGCGCGTGATCTTGCCCGTCAAGATGGTGTTGATATTCGTTATTATTCTATCATTTATGATGTGGTTGATGATATCAAGAAAGCTTTGGTGGGTATGTTGTCACCTGAACTTAAAGAAAAGATTATCGGTTATGCCGAAATTCGTAATGTCTTCAACATTACCGGTGTTGGCAAAGTCGGTGGATGTATGGTTACCGAAGGTTTTGTTAAACGTGGAGCTAAAGTGCGCTTGTTGCGTGACAACGTGGTTATTCATGACGGGGCTTTGGCTCAGCTCAAACGCTTTAAGGAAGATGTTCGTGAAGTTAAATCCGGTTATGAATGTGGTATGAGTTTTGAAAACTACAACGACATTCAAGTGGGCGACTTTATTGAATGTTATGAGGTGGAGGAGATTGCCCCAACCCTTTAAAAATTTGCTCTGTGGTCGACTAATACAGAATTGTCGGATATTTTGCTCGGTCACGTACTTCTATGTACGCTTACTCGCAAAATTCCTAAATTCTTATTATTCGACTCACATATCAAATTTTTGTAAAGTTTATTTATTTAGAGGCATTTTACGTTGTCTCTATCTGTACTGTTCTTCCCAGTTTTGCAAAGTTTGTATAATGGTCGATTAGTGCGTTGTCTGCGGGACAAAAGTGTCCTCACGTACTAGTTTGTACCAATTCCGACTAGACCTTTGTTGCGAAGCTGTCGCATTCTAACAAAGGAAAGTCTCATTGCTTATCCTTAAAGAAAGCACATTCAAGTGCTTTCTTTTGCGGCAGTGGTACTTTTGCCCTTGACGCCTACTACTCGACTCATTCTCCGAACTTTTTGAAAACACTGTGCATAACAGCGCATCTAGAGGCATTTTACGTTGTCTCGAAAAATTTACCTACTTCTATGTAGGCTAAAATTTTTCTCGCAACTAGAAATGCCTCTATCTGTACTGTTCTTCTCAGTTTGGGAAAAGTTCGTATAACGGGCAACTAATACAGAAATTGCGAATAAATTGTTCAGTCATGTACTATTATGTACACTCCTTCACAATTTTTCTTATTTCTTATTATTTGCCGCGTTCTCCAAACTTTTTGAAAAGTTCGCTCTGTGGTCGACTAATACAGAATTGTCGGATATTTTGCTCGGTCACCTACTTCTATGTAGGCTAAAATTTTTCTCGCAACTAGAAATGCCTCTATCTGTACTGTTCTTCTCAGTTTTGCAAAGTTCGTATAGTGGTTATCTCATACAGATTTAGTGGACAGAAAAAATGCTCACTTACTCCTATGTTAGCTCCGTTTTTTTGTGGTTGACAAGTTTTGCTTTGTGGCTTAAAAAGAGCCTGTTTTGAGATTTTTATTTATATTATTTTAACTTATATTTTTATGTTATGAAACAAAGTAAAGATGTGGCTGTTGCAGCCATTTTCCGTGAGATGTTGGCAAAAGGTGTTGATATTGCTGATTTGTGCAAACGTTGGGGCGGAGAGTTTGTTCCTAAAAAAGGAGCTGTTGTTTTACAACCGTTGCCTTTTGATGTGTTGTATCAGTCGGGGAATATTTATTCCTATAAAATTTTGGATGAAAAGCCGGTTGCTATTTTTGTTGAACGGTGTTTTGTGTCCCTTTGGAATTTGCCTAACAAACTTGCTTTTGGTGATGCTATTCAAGAATCCGCTAAAATTAAATTTTTCAATCGTCCGGCTAATATGGGGGTAAGGAAAATTTGGGATTTTTTGTTTGAGCACGCAGAGGTCGTTAATCAAGAAATTGAAACGCTCGGCGGGCAAAAAATTGATTTTTCTTCTCCTTATTGGATTTATTCGCAAACGGGAAGAAGTGTGGCCTTGTGTGTTAAGAATGGTTTAGAACGTACGGTTCTTAAGTCCAATGAACTTAATGTTCGGCCGATGCATTTGCTGCCGTAAATCTTAAAAAAAGGTTTTATCTTTTAGGTAAAACCTTTTTTGTTGACTTTTGTCTAGAACTGACTTATATTTTGCCTGTTTTGGAAATTATTATGTTTTACAATTAATTTTATATTTCTATGAAAGCAGAATTATCAGCTAAGCAACTGTTGATTAAAGATATTAAACAACAGATGAAAAATGGCGGGCTTACCATTCAGGAATTGGCGCATGCATATGATGGACTGTTTGTTGCAAAAAAGCCAACCTTTGAGATTATTTATAAGGATGGAACGCGTTCTTGGAATATTATTAAGGGCAAGAAGCCGGCCGCTTTCATTGTTAAGGGCTATGCGGTGGCGGTTGCACGCTCTGAGCAATATTTGAATTGGTATGAGGCACAAAATTATTGTGAGAATCAAAGCTTTTTGGGACAAAGTTGTTCTTGCGGTGCAAGAGAATTTTGGTTTGATGTGCTTTTGCCAAATATTTGGGAGTTTAATTTGCAGCTTGTGCGCTTTAGGTTGCCGGAAATTAACCCATTTGATATTCTATGGACGGATACGGAAGTTGCTCAAGGGCAGGCGGCTGCTATTGCCTATTTTTTAGGAAATCGATTTATTGAGGCCAGTGGTAAACTTAATGCTTATTATGCTCGGCCGGTGGCAAAATTGGCTTAACAAAAAAAAAGAGGTTTAGGAACATTCCTAAGCCTCTTTTTTTGCGCAAAGGGATTGCCTAAACCCTTGTCAATCCTTGAAAATTTCTATTTACAGACTTTTTTCCTTGTGGTATAATACGAGTCGTGGAGATAAGTTGAAAGGTGTTTCGAAAATGAAAAATAGAACTTTTTTGTTTTCAGCATGCAATGCTTTATTATGGCTTTTTAGTTATAATAATGTATATGCTGATGTTTCAAATTTCAAGACAACAGACAAGGATTTTTTGACCAACACACAACACACACAGTTTTTGTCTGATGCCTCCGGCTTATCTCCCGATAAGTTTATCAAAGTTGCGCAAGTTTGCTGGATTATGGATACCGGTGATTGTTCTGGTATGCAATTTGTTGATTCTGATTTGAATGGTTCGGGCGGTAATCCTGATGATTATGTTCCCAAAGGGCCGGCTGATTGTATTGCCGAAGGTTATACCGTGACCAACTGTCCCAATGGCTATAAGGGCAACAAGGAATGTTTGTATGCCGACGGTTATTTTGCCGAATGTATTGAAGACTGCCCGAGTAATTATAAGCAATGTGAAGAGCCTTATCATGGTGTGGGGCAAGAGTGCGGTGACGGTTATTACGCCAGTTGTCAATGTGACTACTGCGACGGCTATTCCTACAAAAAAGAAGATATTCCCGATGGCTATGTGGCGGATGGTGAGCCCTGTGTATCCTGTAACGGGGAGATGTATAAAATCAAAGTCAACCCTTGTGAAGGATATCAAGATTGCGGCTCGATGGGCGGCAAGGTCGGGGCAACCTCGTGCTTATCGGGCACAAATATGATGTATAGCGAATGCAAGCCCTGCCCGAGTTTGGGGGAATATGACACCTGCCCGCCGTGTTCGGTCTGCACTTATGAAGAATGTTCCAACAAATATTATGTGACGGGTTGTGCTGCGGGCTGTCAAGATTACTGCGACTACTGCGCTTTTGAACAGTAAAAGAGAAAGTTTAATTATTATTTAGGAGGAGAAAATGAGAAAGTTTTTATTATATTCATCGGCTTTGTTTGCTGGAGGGTTGTTGAATGGGGCGGCTGAGGCAGCCTGTATCCAAACACCGACGTGTTCTTCTTTGGGCTACACTTCAAGTTCTGCTTGCACCGGCGGAACAAAATGCCCGTTCGGAAACGCTTGGAACTGCACAGGGCCCAATAATACAACCGAAATAAACAAGATTAAAAATGAAATTACTAATATTAAAAACAAAATTACGGAATTGGAGAATAACTCGGGTTCCGGTTCCGGCTCTGGGCCTCGTTGTGCTGATTGTGAGGTAGGGGATTTTGTTTGTGGTGGACAATGCTTATCTGAAACACAGGCAACTTTTACTGCCGAATACTATGGTGAAGGTTATGATGCTGTAAGGACTTTAAGAGGATTTTATACATTTTGCACAGATGTCGTTGTTGGAAAAACAAATGGTGTTTGCAAAAAAGTACCTACCAAATATTCAGAAAACCAAACAAAACGTTTGACTTATGATGAATTTATGAAAGGAGCAACCATAACGAAGGATGATAATGGAGAAATTATAAGCGTATTCAATGAAGAAGTACAAGGAGCTTTATCTGCAGGATGTTCTACGCCGGGTAAATTGCGCATAAATGCACATGCTTTTTATGGATTTTTTAAAGAAGAATCAACAGGATATACAGTAGCTTGGGGGATGACTGTTAGTCCTCCTCCCGACAACAATCTTATTGACTTAACTTGCACCCCGCAGCATCAAACTACAAGGAGAACCTCAGTTTTAGACGTGGTGAAGAGCTATATACCCGCAGAAGGAATGGTTATACCAAACGTAACGACATTTTATTAATATTGCATCACAAAAGCCCGCTTTTTTTGCAAGCGGGCTTTTGTCGTTTAGCAGGTAGAACCTTATTTGCGTTCCGACTTGTCTAACGGTAGAGGTTCTTTGTTGCCGGTGTTGAACAAAATCGCATCACTGATGGTTTCGTTCTTGACCGGTATGTCTTGAATCTGCTTGCCGCATATCTCTAAACCTAGGCTCTTTAATGCTGTGGCTATCGGCAAGAAGAAGTCAGTGTTTTCTTCACTGTCGGCTCCCGAGTGTGCAAAGCCCGTTATCGTACCGTTCTTGTCTATTAACGCACCGCCTAAGGTGATGTTTTGAACAAAGGTGTCAACAATTATCTCTGTGCCCTTTTGTTCGCTATAACGGTAACCGCTTATCTTGCCGGCGTCTTCAAGGTAACCTTCGCCGGTGTTAAAGTCAAGAATTCCTAAACTCATGTAGGTCTTCTGGTCTATTGGCGGTAAGCTCAAGTTCAATGACAACGGTGTGTATTCCATCTTGTCATCAAGATACAACAAAGCTGTGTTCTTGTCGGTGTTGATCCTGACCGGATGTCCCGTGAACTCTTTGCCGTTAATTGTTTTGAGCTTGTAGCTGTCTTGTGCCGTGGTTATCATATCCGCTGAAGTCAAAACAAACTGCTCGGATACTATCAAGCCGGCTCCTTGTTTGCCTTGGGTATTGGTGATGGATATGATTGATGCTCTTATCTTGTATACATCTTCCGGTGTTAACGGCACGTCGTATGGTGCTCTTTCAACTATGCAAAGCATATTCTGCGCTGCAATCGCACTCTTGTCTTCAACCGGAACTTCTATCCAGCTCTCTTGTGTGATGGCGCCGAGTGTCTTGACACCGCCGTCTTCTTCAACACCGCAACCTTCTTTGAAGGAGCCAAACAGGCCGCCGCATTTGTCACAAGGTTCATCTAATGTGTTGTCTTCACAGCCACGCATGGTCTTGTTGTCTTCACAGCCTCGCATGGTCTTGTTGTTGCAATCGCAATCCGGACCAAATAAGGTCATGTTGTTGCATGGTGTTTCTGGGGCAACGGCATCTACTACCGCCGCAACCGCTCCGGCTGCTGCTCCGGCAACTCCCGGAAGAATACTGCTCACACCAATGCCGCTGCCTTCCGTTCCTCCTGTCGTTTCACTCGAACTGCTCTTGCTGCCGCCTTCTTCCATGGTTTGTGTTTTGATGAGAGGCTCTTGAGCCAGGGCTTTTTTCGCTTGATATCTCATTTGAGTCGGTTGGGCGCTCATGCTTGGGTCATAGGGCTCAGGTGCTGGTTCTGAGCTTAGTAATATTTCTGCTGATTGTGCACTCTCTTCAACCATTTGCGGAGCTGGTGCCGCGCTCTCTTCAATATTGAGGCCTTTAACAACAATTTCTTCATCTTGCAGAACAGGTTGTGGTTGCTGTGGCGCAGGTTGTGCCACGGGCTTATCTCTGGTTAACGGAATGTCGTTTGAGGTGACTTTTTGTTTGACCAAAATGGCCGGTCCGTTCGGGCCTTCAACATTTTCGGTAATGATTTCTGTGGTCTGCGTTATTTTTATCGGGGCAGAAGTGGTTGTTGCCGGTGTTGTCGTTTGGGTCAAGGCACCTGCGCCTCCAGCCATCGGCAATAATCCCGTTGGTTGTTGACGCGATGGGGCTTTCTGCGTTGATGGTTGAGCTGTGGGTTGTTCCATCGGGCCGTTCTGCGGGGTGTAGACGTATTTGGTTACACGATTGTCCTCGGCCTCGTGGTTGGTGTATTGGCATTTAATCGGGTTGTTCTTACGCTCGTTAAGAATATAAAGCTCTCTCTGCCCTTCTTTTTCTGCCGGAGCTATCTTCTTGCTGACTTGGTTTAAGAAACCGGGGTGATTCTTTAAGTTGTTGGCAGCATCGGCAAAGGCTTTTTCCACCAACAAAATTTCGCCGTTTTCTTCGCCTCTCAGCAAATCGCCGTAACCATCTGTTTCTCCTGTCCAATAAACCTGATTATGGTTGATGTCGGTTATGGTCCATTTGACTTTGATTTCGGATGAACCTATCCGCTGATTGGCCATCGATGCCTCATCCCAATTATATTTGTCGCAGATGTTCATGAAATAATTGGTGATTTCTGCACTAATGACATAATCCGGCAATGGGCTGGGCGTTTCTTCCGTGCAGACAGAGTTTGGAATTTTTACAATATTAAAGCAATCTTTGAACTTTTCATCAAAGACGTTAATCAACTTCATATTTTGTTCCATCAATCGGCCTTGATTCAAAATGGCCTCTTTGTTGAAACGACGGCAACCGAAAATACGGAAACGGTAGTTGCCAAGTTTTTGCGCCAAATTGCCGTTGATGTCGTCGCCGTTGAGCTTGAAGTCTACCCACTCAAGTTGTATCGGTGCAAATTTTCCGCATTGGTTATGAATACTGCTATAAACATCGTGACGCGGTTTCATGACATAATTTTGCACAAAGTTGTAACGTATGGTTTCAGGGGTTTGTACTTCAACCTTGGCTTTTTTTGTTTTGCAGGCCTTGGGGTTGAGTGTGCACGGTGATGCTTTGACCGGAACAATGCGGTCGCAGGCTTTGCCGTAGCCGCCACAACCCTGGCCGGGTATCATGGAATTGTCTTGATTCTTGTCTCTGCCGCCGCAGCCATATCCGGGGAAAATCGAGTTATCTTGATTTTCATTTGCTTCGCAGCAGGTGCCTCCCAAAATGCTGCCGTCTCGATAGGTCTTGCCCGAAGTTGTTGCTTGTGAAGAAACATCTATTATCCCACCACGCGGTGCTGCCTGTGGCTGCGCTTGTGTTTGAACTTGGCCCGTATATTCGGCTTGAGGTTGCGCAAAAAAGCTGTTGCCCGATGTGGTCGGCGCATATTCGGTCCGAATGCGGCGCTCTATTTGCGGCGTGTTGCGTTCCGCTGCCAGACCGTTGTTATAAGGAGATGCCAAGGCTGAACTTATCGCTATGCTCGACACGCTTAATGCCAGAATACTGTAAGCGATGGGTTTGATGAAGTGTTTTTGTAAATTCATTCTTGTTTCTCCACTATTTTTTCCTTTGGGGCATTGTCCTTCGGTATGACAACGCTTCTGCTAAATGTTGTTTTAGCACTTTTTCTGAATTTTGCAAGTCTGCAATTGTCCTTGCTAACCGTAAAATGCGATGATAGCCTCTTGCTGAGATGTTATTTTGGGCGGCGTATTTGATTAAAAGTTGTTCCGTGTCGTTGTCTAATACAACCGATTGTTCCAAAAGCTTGCCTTTGAGCTCGGAATTTGTGCGCAATTCCGGATGGCCAAGTGCTTGAAAACGCTTGCTTTGAATCTCTCTTGCCGCAATGACTCTTTTTCTGATTTCTTTAGAGCTTTCGCCGTGTTTGGCTTCAGATAATTCCCATGGGGATACGGCGTGAACTTCTATTTGAAGGTCAATCCTGTCCATTAACGGACCTGAGATTTTGGATTGATATTCTATGCCACATTGCGGTGCGCGCGGGCACTCAAACCCTGGGGTGCCTAAATTGCCGCAACGGCAGGGATTCATTGCGGCTATTAGTTGAAATTTGGCTGGATATGTGGTATGCGCATTCACTCGAGATATTGTGACAAAGCCATTTTCAAGCGGTTGCCTTAAAGCCTCTAAGCTGGCACGGCTGAATTCGGGTAATTCATCTAAAAACAAAACGCCGTTGTGTGCCAAAGATATCTCGCCGGGTTCGGCTTTACGGCCGCCGCCGACCAATGATGGTGTGGAGGCGTTGTGATGCGGCGCTCGGAACGGACGCTCAAAACATATACGTCCATCCTTTAATTCTCCGGCGATGGAATGGATGATGCTGGTTTCTAAGGCCTCTTCGGCCGTTAAAGGGGGCAAAATTCCGCCCATGCGGGAGGCTAACATGCTTTTGCCTGAGCCCGGAGGACCTATCATTAACATATTGTGCCCTCCGGCGGCGGCTATTTCTAAGGCTCTTTTGGCTGATTCCTGTCCTAAAACGTCGCTCATATCCGCATAACGCGTTTCTGAAATTAAGCTCTCTTTTTGCGGCTTGCTTATCAGCTGTGTGCCTTTGAAGTGATTTATGATTTCAAGCAAGTTGCGAGCGGCAATAATTTCTTCTAATCCGGACCAGACTGCCTCTGAACCCTGAGCTGCAGGGCATATTAAGCCCTTTTGTTTGCGATTGGCGTGAATGGCTGCCGGCAAAACGCCGTTTACCCTTAAAATTGAACCGTCTAAGCTTAATTCTCCCAAGGCAATGTAATTGCTCAATTCTTCTAGGGGCAATATTTGCATACACGATAAAAGCCCTAATGCTACCGCTAAGTCATAATGTGAGCCTTCTTTGAGCAAATCCGCCGGTGCAAGGTTAATCGTGATTCTTTTGGCGGGCAATGATATGCCCAGTGAATTGAGCGCGGCACGGACTCTCTCCTTGCTTTCTCCTACCGCCTTGTCGGGTAGGCCGACAATCGAAAATGAGGGCAGGCCTGATGATATTTGTACTTGTAAGTCGACATCTTGAGTTTCCAGTCCGTTAAAGGCTATGGTGTTTATTCGACTTAACATGGCTACCACCTAGGCGTTCTTTCGCCCATGCGCCAACGGCGGGTCGGATAAGTGTCTCGGGTTAGAAAGTCGTAATTGGCGGTTTTATAAGGAATATCTCGGAAGCGAATGTAATTTTTGTTTTCATATATTCTGGCGCATTCTTCAGCCGGAAAGCTGTTTGTGCTATAACAATGGATTATGTTTCTTGTCATTGGGTTTAACAGCGATATCTTTTTTTGCTCATTGCCGTAAGCTGCCGGTGCAGGAATGTAACTCGTACGTGGGCGCAGTGTACATCCTGTTAATGCAACTATGATACCAATAATTAATAAACCTTTGTTTTTCATATCTTTCTTCTTCGCTTTTTGATATAGTTTTATTTAATCTAGCCCTAAATAATTAAAATATCTTAAATTTAAGGGAAATTTTGGACTTTTTTTTCAATAAAATGCTTGCAAATTTGTTTGTTTTGTGTATATTAGCCTCGTCCTTGCTCGAAAAAATGGTTTTTCGGGCTATACAGTTAATCGGGCTGCCAAGGGTGGGAGATGATTGATTGCTTTACAGAGGGAGAGAGAATTCTGGTCTGGGCTTTCTAAATTTCTTTATCTTGTCGGCTCTTGTTGAGAAATCCATAAGGAGTAATTTTATATGACTAATTATGAAAGCGTGCTTATCGCTCGTCAGGACTTGGGTGCTTCTCAGGTCAAAGATATTGTTGATAATCTCAGCAATGTCATTAAAAATCAAGGCGGCGAAGTTGTCAGAGTTGACAACTGGGGCCTTAAAAATTTGGCTTACCGTATTAAGAAAAACCGTAAAGGTCACTATGTTCTCTTGAACATTTCTGCTCCGGCTACCGCTATCTCTGAATTTGAACGTGTTATGCGCATTAATGAAGACATTATCCGCTATATGACCGTTAAAGTTGATAGCTTTTCTGATGCTAACCAAAACAGCGAATCTGCTGCTGAAGAATAGGAGTTTTGATTATGGCTAAACAGGTTTTCTTTAGAAGAAAAAAAGCTTGTCCGTTTTCTGGCGAAGATGCTTTGAAAATCGACTATAAAGATGTTAAACTGCTTTCCAGATATATTTCTGAAAAAGGCAAAATCATCCCCAGCCGTATTACCTCGGTTTCTGTTAAAAAACAAAGAGAGTTGGCTAGAGCTATTAAACGTGCTCGTTATATCGGCTTGCTCCCGTTCGTGGCTGATTAATCGGAAGGAGACGAAATTATGGAAATCATTCTTCTGGAACATGTTGAAAAATTAGGCAAAATGGGCGACAAAGTTAATGTTAAAAACGGTTATGCCCGTAACTATTTGTTGCCTGCTAAAAAAGCTTTGCGTGCTACTGAAGCTAATGTGGCTTTTTATGAAAAGAAAAAAGCTGAGCTCGAAGCTCACAACAAAGCTTTGCTTGAAGAAGCTAACAAAAAGTCTGAATCTTTGAAGGGCTTTAGTGCGGTCTTGATTCGTCAAGCTGCCGAAACCGGTCAACTCTATGGTTCTGTTACTATTCGTGACATTGCCGCTGCTATTAAAGAGGCTGGTTTTGATGTGGAACGTCGTTGCGTTTTCCTTGAAAGACCTATTAAAGATTTGGGCGTTTATCCGGTTAAGCTCAACCTTCACCCTGAAGTTTCTCAAACCATCTTGGTGAATGTTGCTCGTACCGATGATGAAGCTAAAAAACAAGCTAAGGCTTATGAAAACGCTTAATTAATCCGGCGTTTTAGCTTTTTAGGCTGAATTTTGAAAAGAGGGGAAAGGTGTGTTATCTTTCCCTTCTTTTTTTTGTGATTATGGAGCGTTAGATGTGGGGCAAAGGTGTCGTTAAGTTGTTAAAATAAGTTTTTGTTGACTTTTGTCTAGATACGGGTTATTGTATCGGTAATTTGATATTTTTTATTTATTATTTTTTTTTATTAATATGAAAAATTATACTATTCTTTATGCTGACGGGACGTGTACTTCCCAACCTGTTTTGGATAAACATCCTTTGGGAATTATATTTAACGGTAATCTTATCTTGTTGCGCGAATTTGAAATACGTTGCAACTGGAAAGATGTTTTGGAGTTTTTGCCGGAAATTAGTGTGGCCGGAAAACAGATTAAAACTTCCGTTATTCACGATGATTTTTTCAATAATCTGACAATTGAAGATTTTGAAAAAATTAATCAACTTCTCGTGCAACTAAAGGGAATGCCTATAAAGCAGCTGCGTTTTTATTGGACAGCAAGCAGCTTGCGTGATAGGTATCAAAAAATAGTCAGCTTTTGCAAGAATGGGGTTCGGCAGAAGTTTGTTGAGCGCATGGCTAGTGAAAGACACTATGTGCGGCCAATTGTGCCAGAGACTTTTATTAAATCTTGCGTGGCTTAGTTTTTGAGGGCGGTTATCCGCCCTTTTTTTGTGCTTGAAATATTGATAAAAAAATGCTATGTTTAGCTTAATTTTATTGCTTTTAAGGAGAAAATTTATGGCAGATAAAGAGCCTAGTCAGCGGCAATTGCGCGTGGGGCAGGAAATTAAAAAAATTATTGCCAAGCAGATTGAACGCGATGAAATCAGAAATTTGCAAGGAATTAATACCCTTGTGACCATTATGGAAGTTAAGGTTTCTCCGGATTTGAAATATGCGACTGTTTATGTGATTACTTCTTCTAAAGAGGCTGAGCAAGAGGTTATCGGCGGGTTGCAGCTTGCGGCAAACTATTTGCGCAAGGTGATTATGGCAAAAACCGAGCTACGCTACGTGCCGGAACTTAACTTTAGGATTGATAAGAGTTTTGAAGAAGTTGATAAAATCGAAAAACTTTTGCGCGACCCGAAAGTCCAACAAGATTTGAACAAAAAAGCCGGAGAATAGTTTTTTATAGATTTTATATTTCCTGAGGCTGCCTTTGTGGTGGCCTTTTTTTGTTGACTTTTGTCTAGCAGATGTTATGTTGTATTTTGATATAGTATTTTTATGTTTCTCATTAATTTTATATTTTTATGAAAGAAAAATGTCAAAAATTTAAAATTCAAGCTTGGGTGGTAACGCTTATCACAGGGCCGAATTTTCAAATGCAACTCAGATTGCCTTATGATGGTATTTATCATTTTGATAACCGAACGGGGAAATATAATTTTGCAAAGATTTATGATTTTTCTCCGCATGACGGAGACTTGCTCGTTTGTCATGAAGACGTTTGGGTAAAGTCTAAGAGAGAGGATGGTTCTCTTTATGAGCGAAATATTCGTCATTATCATCTTTGGCGGTATGATGCTCAAAAACTCAATTTTGTTAAGTGTCCGTGCGGAAGTGTTCATGCTTATGAATTTTGCCCGTTGGGATTTGTGGTGATGCCTGACAGAGACAAAGCCGAATGGCTCTTTTATGATGCTCAAAAACTTGGTGACGCCCAATTTATCGGTCGGTCTAAATTGTGTGAAAATGTTTTTGTTTCTCGTGTGAAGGACGGGACGCTTTCGGTGTGTTTTTGGCAAAGCAAAAATTTGGTGCAGAGATTGTGGCTTTCCTCAAACTGGTTTGAGTTTATGCTGCACAAAGGGCGTTTTGTGGTGGGTGAACGGCTCGATGGTTTGTATGATGTGTTGACTGCTTCGGGTCGGCTCTTCAGACCTCGTCGGGCTTGCTTTTTGAAGCAAGATGACGGGCCTTTTGATGATATTCGGATTTTTGCGTGGATAGCTCAAAAGCAAGCTTTCAAGCTTCTTTACCATGGGCCGGATGTTTTGAATGGTAAGGCTGGAAATGTGCGGACGCCGTGGCTCAATACTTATGGCGTTTTTAATCGAAACGGTAAGTATGAGCTTCATGCTTTTGGGGCGAAAAGTTATTTGCACTATTTGCTGCCTAAAAACAGTCAACCAAGGCATTATCTTGGACATGAGAAATTGTTGCTGCCTTTTGTTGAATAAGTTGAAAATGCTTGGTCCTTTTAGGAATCAAGCATTTTTTTTGTTGACTTTTGTCTAACTGGTGCTACATTTGTTCCTTAGTGTTTATTATTTTTTTATTTTTATTATTTAAATATGTCATAATTATGGAGCAAAAAAAATTTATAAATGGTGATGCTGAGCTGAGTGTTTGGCGCGATGAAAATGGTGTGCTGAAATTTGTTTGTTCTCGGGGGCAGGCTTGGTTTTCAGGTGATTATTTGATTTTTAGTGTTGATGGTAAAAGCGTAATTATCAGCATTAAGTATGACGAGCCTGTTGAGATTGTTCGAGATGCTGAAAATGTTTATGCAAACCAAGGTGGCTTGGTCTTTCAGATTCATGATTGTTTTTGGTTTTTGAACGCAAGTGCCGAAAAAATCAAACTCGGGCAAAAGCAAGAAAACGGTTTGTTCTATGCCAATGGTGACAAAGTTTCGTTCTTTTTGAAATATGTCGGCTTGAAGCAATATGACTATGAATATTTTGAAAAGAACGCTTTTAATCCCAATTACGAGGTGGAAAAATCTGTTCAGTTTGTATGCAAATTGAAAGATTGCTCAGGCTACCATGTTTGGTATTGGAGAGAAGGCGACAATTATTTGCAGCGGTGTTTTCCGGATTTGATTAAGTTTAGTCCGGATGGACATGGCGAGCTGATTTTGTTTCGGCGGTGCGGTGCTGACTGCTATCAAGAGGTTGATTTGTCTCATCCAAGTCGGCAGAAAAGAGTGACTCGTTTTTTTAAGAACAAAAATGGCATTGTTGCCAGAAGTCGTGAATTTTATAAATTTTTTGCACCACGTTCGCTGGGCGAATTTGTTTGCGATGTGTGGTTTGACTTAGGGCAGAAATTTGATAAAATTTACACTAAATTGTAATGATTTAAAAGCTTGAGGGAGAAATCACTCAAGCTTTTTTTGTTGACTTTTGCTGTTTTAAATCAATTGACAAGGGGAGGTTTATCTTTTATCTCTTCTAGCATTAGGTTTTTATTTTATGGATTTTTAAGATGAAGCACAAAGGGTTAGATATAAACGGTTGGTTGGTGATTGACAAACCCAGAGGAATGGGCTCAACCGAGGTGGTGCGCCGTACAAAAAGAATTTTTAATGCTAAGAAAAACGGGCATGCCGGAACACTTGACCCTTTTGCTACCGGCGTGTTGCCCATTGCCTTTGGTGAGGCAACCAAGCTCTTGCCGTTTGTGACCGATGGGCGCAAGAAATATGAATTTGTTATTCAATGGGGGGCGGCTACCAATACCGATGATTCGGACGGTGAAATAATTAATCGTTGCGGCAAAATTCCCTCTCAAGAAGAAATTCTTAACATTATTCCGGATTTTATCGGGAAAATTAAACAAGTTCCTCCGGCTTATTCCGCAATTAAAATTAACGGACAGCGCGCCTATGATTTGGCTCGGAAAGGCGAATCTGTCGATATGCCCGAGCGCGAAATCGAAATTTATGACTTAAAATTCTTGGGCGAACTGCCGAATCAGCAGGCAAAGTTTGAAGTTGAGTGCTCCAAGGGGACTTATGTGCGCACTTTGGGGCGCGATATTGCCCTTAAACTCGGGACTTTGGGTTATTTGCAGGAGCTTAGGCGTACAAAATGCGGAAATTTTGACTTGAGACAAAAAATTTTGCTGGAAAAATTAGAAAATATGGTGTATAGTCCCAAATTGCTAGAGTATTTGCTTCCGATGGAAACGTTTCTGTGCGACATCACGGTTATTGCGGTTTCGGAAGCAGACGCCGCTAAACTCAAACTGGGGCAGTCTATTTCTCCCAAAAATTATGGTGTGGATGCTCTTGTAGGGGCTGGCACTGAGGACGGTATCCTTAGGGATGTTCGTGCTGATGATGGGCTGGAGGCTGTTGCGATGTTTGATGGAAAGTTGGTGGCGGTGGTGCGAATCGATGAACGCAGAATTGCGCCGGTTCGTGTGTTTAATCTTTAAAATTTGAAAAAGGAATATTTAGATGTCGATTAGTAACGAAGAAAAAAAAGAAATTGTTGCCAAGTTTGGTACTAACCCTAATGATACCGGTTCTGCCGAAGTGCAAATCGCTATTTGGACTGCTCGCATCAATAAATTGATTGAGCACTTTAATGTTCATAACAAAGATTTGCATTCTCGTTTGGGCTTGATGAAGATGGTCAGCCGTCGTCGTCACCTCTTGGATTATTTGAAAAACAAGGACGAGAACAGATATCAAGATATCATTAAGAAACTTGATCTTCGTAAGTAATTTTCTTTCTCAGAAGGCAAGTCGGTCGGTTGAGGTTGAATTGTCGGGACATGTGTTCCTGATGTGTTTGACAAAGTTGACCGCTTGCCTTTTGAGGTTGTCAGGGGCAGAAAATGTGCATTTGATGTTTATTTTTTTGCTCTTAAAATCCTAGGCTTTTGACCAAGTTTAGGTGAGGTTTTATAAAGATGTTAAAGATGTATGAAAGGTATTAGAAATATGGTCGATTTGAATATTTGTCGCAAAGAAATGGAATGGGGCGGCAGAAAACTCGTTTTGGAAACAGGTAAAATTGCTAAGCAGGCGCTCGGTGCTGTTGAAGCAACTTATGGAGGAACTACTGTCTTGGCTACAGTGTGTGCAGCGAAAGAAGCCGCACCCGATCAGGATTTCTTCCCTTTGACCGTTAACTATCAAGAAAAATATTATGCTACCGGTAAAGTTCCGGGAGGATTTATGAAACGTGAGGGTAAACCCAGCGAACGCGAAGTGCTTATCTCTCGCTTGATTGACAGACCTATCCGCCCGTTGTTTCCGGATGCTTTCAAAAATGAAGTGCAAGTGATTTGTACGGTTTTATCCCATGACCAAGAAACTGACTCCGATGTGGTGGCTATGATTGCTGCTTCTGCAGCTTTGGCAATTTCAGGCATTCCGTTCTTGGGGCCAATCGGGGCTGCTAAAATCGGCTATAAAAACGGGGAATATATTCTTAACCCGACTATTCAACAACAAAAAGAATCTGATTTGGAACTTGCCGTGGCCGGTACTTCAGAAGGTGTGTTGATGGTTGAATCAGAGGCTCAGGAGCTCTCTGAAGAAACAATGCTTGGCGCGGTTATGTTTGGATTTGAAAACTTCCAGCCCGTTATTAATATGATTAATGAAATGGTTAAGGAAGCCGGAAAAGAACGTTGGGAAATGCCAAAATTCCCGCCGGAATTTGATGCCTTATATGAAAAATTGGCTAAAGATTATACCGCTGAATTTGAAAAAGCTTTTGAGGAAACCGACAAGCTTAAACGCGGTGAACTTATTGCTCAGGCTTCTGAAAAATTCAAGGCTACCCTTGATCCTGAAAATGAATTTGATCAGAAATATGCTCAAGACGCTATTGAGAAGTTAATGCACAAAGTTATGCGTGAAAAGGTTTTGACAACCGGAAAACGTATTGACGGGCGTGACACTAAAACCGTGCGTCCGATTTGGTGCGAGGTTGATGTGTTGCCGATGGCGCATGGTTCGGCTATCTTTACCCGCGGTGAAACACAGGCTTTGGTCGTGACTACTTTGGGTACGGGTGATGATGCGCAAATTGTTGACGGTTTGATGGATGAATATAAAGAAGACTTTATGTTGAATTATAACTTCCCGCCGTTCTCGGTTGGTGAATGCGGTCGTATCGGTAGCCCGGGACGTCGTGAAATCGGTCACGGGAAGCTTGCTTGGCGTGCTATCCACCCAATGATGCCGAAAGACAAAGACGCATTTCCTTATACCGTTCGCGTGGTATCTGAGATTTTGGAATCTAATGGTTCTTCTTCAATGGCGACAGTCTGTGGTTCTACCATGTCTTTGATGTCTGCCGGTGTGCCGATGGCTAAACCTGTGGCCGGTATTGCTATGGGCTTAATTAAAGAAGATGATGGTCGTGTGGCTGTTTTAACCGATATCTTGGGTGATGAAGACCACCTTGGCGATATGGACTTTAAGGTTGCCGGTACTAAAGATGGTGTTACGGCTTTGCAAATGGATATTAAAATTACTTCCATTACCAAAGAGATTATGAAGACTGCTTTGGCTCAGGCTCATGAAGGACGTATTCATATTTTGGGTGAAATGGCTAAGGCTATTGCTGAACCTCGTCCACATGTTTCAGACAAAGCTCCTCGCATTGTGGCCATTAAGATTCCGGTTGATAAAATTCGTGAAGTTATCGGTACGGGCGGCAAAGTTATTCGTGAAATTACCGAAAAAACACACTGCAAAATCGATATCAGCGATGATGGTGTTATCAAAATTGCTTCTCTTAAGAAAGAAGATGGCGATGCTGCTTTGGAATGGATTACCGGTATTGTGGCTGAACCTGAAGAAGGCAAAATTTATCATGGTGTGATTACCAAGATTATGGATTTTGGTGCTTTTGTTCGCTTCCTTGGGCAGACTGAAGGTTTGGTTCATATCTCTGAAGTTAAAAATGAGCGTATTGCTTCTGTTTCTGACTTCTACAAAGAGGGTGACCAAATTTGGGTTAAATGTTTGGGAAAAGACAACCGTGGTAAGATTAAGCTTTCAGCTAAGAGAGTTAATCAAGAAACGGGTGAAGATTTGGAAAAATAATTTTTTTTCAAACGCAGTTGTTTACAAAGGTTTCGGTGAAAGCCGGAACCTTTTTTGTGTGATTTTTTTTAGAAGGATAATATAGCTTCATCTGGCTAATTTTATCTAAAACAAAAGAAGAGGCGGTAAAAATTGGGTAGAATATGAATGAAAAACATCCAGGTTGATGTTATGGTGTTTGAAAAGTGGAATTTTAAGATTGAATAAAGAGGTGTTTGTAGTTATCCGTAAAGAGTTTTTTTTATGGATTTCTTGAACAGATAGAATTTGAATAAACTGTAATTGTTAGGAGGTAAGAGCGGCGTAAAAAAGTCAGGCTTGAGATAAAAGATGTAAAATTTTATTGTGTGCTTAGCTAAAGGTTTAGATTTTCTGTTGACAAAATAGAAAAAAATTTGTAGCTTTGGACTATGTGATTATTATTTTTTTTGTTATATATTATAAAATCATAATTATGGGAAAAAGGGAAAGATATCGAGAACTGGATTTTTTTCTTGACCGTCACGGTTTGCAACCGGAAAATGCCATTGAACACTGGTTGCAGAAAAAAATTATTAGCCGCCAAACCCTGCGAAACATTATTCGTCAAGATGCATATTATGCATCTGTGGAGCAATCGAATGCTTTTTTTATGGCTGAAAGCGGAAAAGTGAATGTCGGGATGTTTTATTATGCTCAAGACAAGTCTTTTTCAAAATTCTTGAGCTTTGAAAAAAGTGTGTCCGGTGTGGTCGGTTTTGTTGATGATACATATGTTCATGGTTTGATTTGGACTTTGCACCAAAAAAGAATGCCTTGGTCAAGCGATAAATTATGTGTTTATATGACAGAGAAATTGAGCGGAAAAGAAAACACAAGCTTGATTTTAAGTATGGCTTCCATGAAGGGCAAAAAAGCTGAGGCGGCAACATATTGTGCTCAATATGCACTGGATGGCGTTAAAGCGGGTGACGCTGTTATGGCTTGTGATGGAGAATTTGATTCGCTTTATCCTAATCGTGTGCAAGTAAATGCGGCTCTGAGGCAAATTTCTGGAGCTCAACTGCTTGAAGATTATTTTTATTGGACGGCTTCCGAATTTTCTGATAATTGTGCTTATTGCAAGCATATGGGAAGCGGAAAAATGGAAAAAAGTGTCAAATTTGACAGTTGTATTTATGTTCGTCCGGTTATTCCTTTTTGATTGTTCTTTTTTATTTCCGGTTGGCTCTATGCCGCCGGATTTTTTTGTATGGAGTGTTAACCTTGACTCTTTCTTAAAACATGGTATTTTCCAAGTAAGTTAGTTTATTATTTATTTAAAATTATTTTGCTTATGAAACAGTATTTGGATTTGCTCCGTGATATTTTGGAAAACGGCGTTGATAAAATGGATAGAACCGGTGTCGGGACACGTTCGGTTTTTGGGCGACAAATGCGCTTTGACCTCAATGAAGGGTTTCCTCTACTCACGACCAAAAAAATGCACCTCAAAAGTATTATTTATGAACTTTTGTGGTTTATTAGAGGTGATACAAACGTTAGGTATCTGCAGGAACATGGGGTGAGAATCTGGAATGAATGGGCGGATGAAAACGGTGACCTTGGGCCTGTTTATGGTGCCCAATGGCGAAACTGGAATGGCGATGGTATTGACCAGCTTGCTGAGGTGATTGAAACCTTAAAACGCAATCCTAATGACCGACGGATGATTGTGTCGGCTTGGAATCCTTCTCAACTTAAGGCAATGCACCTGCCGCCGTGCCATATGATGTTTCAGTTTTATGTGGCGAACGGTAAGCTCTCTTGTATGCTGTATCAGAGAAGTTGTGATATGTTTCTCGGGGTGCCGTTTAATATTGCCTCTTATGCCTTGCTTACGATGATGATTGCGCAAGTGTGCGGGCTTAAACTCGGGGACTTTGTGCATGTTTTGGGTGATACGCATATTTATCACAACCATTTTGAGCAAGTCAAAGAACAGCTTAAACGTGTGCCTTTGGCTTTGCCACAGATGAAAATTAATCCTGACATTAAGGATATTAACGACTTTAAGTTTGAGGATTTTGAACTGCAAAATTATCAATCTTATCCGCCGATTAAGGCTCAAGTTGCTGTGTGATTATTTTGTGTAATAAAAAAAGACTTGCATTGTTTCTGCAAGCCTTTTTTTTGAGTGTTATTAAGCTTTGGCGTTGGCATAAGTATTCAACACACCTTCATATTTGCTGTCTTTTTTTAATTCAGCTAAAAGCTGTTCATCCAAAGTATAACGTTTAGCATAGTTATAAAACAGATTACTGAATTTTATGCAATATATGCTGTCGAAATATAATTCAACTTCACATATTTTACGCTGAAACTGGATGTCGGGCGTGATTTTTTCCTTTTCCAAAACGTCAAAAAAAGTTTTTTCCAGCCAACCATAAGTGTTTAGATATTTGAATGGTTTGTCATACTTACAAGTGAGCAAGTAAGGAATCAGCCGTTTAAAACACTCGTCTTCAAAGCTGTGTGTTCTTGAGATTGGGTTTGCCAGGGGAACTAATTCAAGCAGGGTCATAATCTCTTCTTCAGAAAGAAGGCACTCCAGTTTGTTGTCTTTTTTTATTAATGTTTCATTCAGCAAACGATTAATGCGAAAGTTACTACCTAAGCCAAACCAACGGGGTGCTAAAGCTTGTTTAACACGATTTTTTTGCATAATTGTAAAATTTTAAGGGTGACACAATAATAAATTCAAACTTGTTTCTTAGGCGGTTTGTTTCATTCCGATGAGGTTGGAATAAGAGGGCATGCCTTTTTCTATTAAAATCGGCAGAGTTTCTGCCACTAATTCTATGATATGATTTATGGTTTCTTTGTCGGTTTTGGAAAAGCCCCCTAAAACGTAATTTACAACTTCTTCTCCGTGACCTTGCGGGTGGCCGACGCCGATGCGAATACGATTGTAATTCGGTGTGATGGCGGCGTCTATGGATTTTAGACCATTGTGTCCGCCGGCTCCGCCCCCGATTTTGGCTTTGAGTTTGCCAACAGGTAAATCCATGTCATCATGAATGACAATTACATTTTGTGGTAAAATTTTATAAAAATTTGCGGCTTTGACAACCGAATTTCCTGACAAATTCATAAAAGTTTGGGGTTTGAGAAGTAAAACTTTTTCGTTATTGATTTTTCCCTCAGCAATTAAGCCGTCAAACTTGCTTTTAAATGGCGAAAAGTTGTATTTTTCATGCAGATAATCTGCCGTCATAAAGCCAATGTTGTGGCGTGTGGCGGCGTATTCTGTTCCGGGGTTGCCCAAACCTACGATTAAAAACATTTTTATCTTCTCTTGTTAAAAAAAGCGGCTATGGTTTTTTCAGAATATTTCTGATGCACCCCAGCCGCCATAAACTTTTATTTTGTTAAATTACTTTCTGAGAAAGTCTACGTGGATAGCCTTGTCAGAAACAGGGTGGAATTGAACATCCTGACATTTAACAGAATATTTTTTGCCTTCAACGTCAACTTCGATGTTCATTGAATAAAGGTTTCTTAAATCCAAAGCCTTTTCAACTTGAACAGGGTCTAAGCTAACCATAACCGGTTCTTGTTTTCCACCATAAATAACGGCAGGAATGCGGCCCTCACGACGACATGCGCGCGCTGCCCCCTTACCTGCTGTTTCACGCTTTTGAGCATTAAAAATATAATCAGCCATTTTTATATGTCCTAAAAAATTGTTATATAAAATAATTTATTGGCCTCCAGGGGTGTCAATAAACAGGTTTTTTATACAACAGATTTTAGAAAATTCAAGCTTTATTTTGTTGGGAGGTGATTTTTTTTTGAATTTTATTTTATATGTGGCTAATTTTGTCTAGAGAAGTAAGGGAGGGGAAGAGGAGTTATGAGGGGAGAGAAAGGAGAGATTGAGGAGAGTAGATGTGAGTGGTTGTGGCGGAGTAGAAAGAAAAGGGAAAGAAAAGGGAAATGAGAGGAGAAGGGAAAAGTAAAGAAAATGAGGAGAGTAGAAAGAGGGGAAAGGAACGGAAGGTGAGGAGTGGAGAAGGAAAGAAAGAAAGTAAAGGGAGTGAGTGGTGATGAGGAGATGAAAAAATGAGGGATTATGAGGATAACTAAGGAGGGAAAGTATAGGATTTTTATTGCGGTAGAATTTGTGTTATGATTAATTTTGTCTAGTCTTTAAGGGCTAAATTGTAAGATGCGGAAGAGGAAGAGGGATGAGGTATAGAAGAGGAAGTAGAAAGCAGATGAGGAATAAGGCGTAGAGGGAAAGTAAAAGTATGTGACAGAGAGGAAAATAGTTAAGAGAAGAGCTTGTCGCAGTGTTTTGTTTGGGATGAATGAAAAATACGGCAGTTTTGTTGAAATGCGAAAATTGCGGTGTAGAATTTATATTGACAAAAATGAGTAAGTTTAATAATGTTTTGGCAAGAGTTTATTATTTCGGTATATAATTTTAAATCTATATTGTTATGGAAAAAGAAGAAAAGTTGCAAAAGTTGTTTGCTTTTGCTGAAGAACTTGAGCTTACACCTGATGATATTATTAAAGGGTTGGATAGCTATAATCCTATTGGCGATAGTTGTTTGAGCAAAATTGTTGATAGAGAGACTGCACAGCCATGTCAGAAAAAGAAAGTCGGGATGTTTTATTATGCCGAAGATGAGTTGTTTTCAGAAGAACTCATTCCTAACAAGACTGTTTCCGGTGTGGTTTTTCATGTGGATGAAACAGGTGAGCATGGTTTGGTTGTTTTGCTGCACCAAGTGCAATTGCCGTGGTCTAGCGATGAGTTATATGTGTTTAAGACTAATAAGCTTAATGGCAAAAAAAATACCCGTTACATTTTAAAAACTGCAAAAAGGCTAGGGCAAAAGGCGGAGGCAGCGGAATATTGCGCCAATTATGCGTATGATAGCGTCAACGCCGGAGAAGCCTTTTTGCCGAGTATTGATGAGTTGAAATATCTTTATAAAAATAAGCGGCTTGTTAATGAGAAGTTAGCTTTGATTGATGGGGCAGATTTGCTTGATGGCTGGTTTTATTGGTCTTCTTCCGAGTATTCTATTTACGGTGCTTGGCTATTGTACTTCGGTAATGGTAGTGTGAGCAACTACGATAAGGATGACTACTATTACGTTCGCCCAGTCCTAGCTTTTTGATTATTTATTTCATTTTATATCCGGTTGGTGAAGAGCCGCCGGATTTTTTTGTGGTTGATTTGTCGTTGCGGCTAATTTTGTCTAAATAAGGAGGGCGGTAAGGAGATGTAGGATTAGGGAAAGGCGACGGGAATGTAAATTAGGTGCGATAAGAAGTGGGAAAATGCACAGAAGACGGAGAAAGGGGTGGAATGCTGAAAACCGAGAGGAAAAACGAGGAGGATGAACAGAAGTAGGGAATGAAAATAGGGGTGGTATAGGATTTTTCATTGGGCTTTATGTTTATCTTATAATACTGTCTGCGCGCTGGTAGATGTAGAAATACTTGCTCAGCCGTTGGGTATATGAGTTTTTTTGCGGGGCGAATGTAGTTCAGAGCAGCTAATATTATTTGCGTTGGCTATCAAAGTTTAAGCCAATTGTTGTTGTGTTTTGGCTATGCTGGTTTTGACGGATTTGATGCGTTGGGTTTGGCCCATGTTCTCATAAATATACAAGGCGTCGTGAAAATATTCTAACGCTTCTTCAAAATGCGAGCGGCCGCCACCGTTTTGCCCAAGTTGGTAATGAATATCACCAATGTTTTCTTGGATTTTGGCCCAAGCTAAAGGTGCTCTTCTCTCCGTAATGACTTTTTGTTGGTTGCGGAAGGCGGTTATGGCAACTTCCGATATCTCGTCATTTTTGGTGATTGAACCCAGCAAAGCTAATGTTTGTCCCAAACGACCCTGAATCTCCGACCAAAAGTTTGGGAAAGAGGCAAAGCTATAGACCTTTTCTGCTTCACGCAGCTGAAAAACCGCGTCCCTTAGGGCTTGAAGTTCACCCTTTTGTTTCCAATAACAATAAAACAGGTTGGATAATTTGAAGCAGATATAGCCGTAGTTATAAGCATAAGTGTATTTGCTTAAGTATTTTTGTGCTTGCTGGTAGTAGCTTATGGCTCCTCGCATATAGCCTGTCGGGTTGCGCGTGGTGTATAGTGAGGCGGAATCGTATAACTGCCCGATGTGGTAATATATGCAGCCCAAATGTATTGGGTTTGTAATCAAATCTTGATGTTTTAGCGCGGCATTCAAAAGATTGTTTATGGTTTTGAAATTGCGGCCGCTTCCCTCGTCATAAGCATAACTTAAGTATATTATGCCTAAAAAATTGAGTATATAGGGCACGTATTTTTCCGGCAGATGTTTTGCGGAATCGTCTTGTGATAAATGGTAAATTGTTTTCTTTAGCAGGTATTTGCGATAAATTTGCTCTTCTTTGCTCTTGGGGGTTAGGGCGCTTAAAACCGCTCCGTTAATCAAGCTCAAAAGAGCGGGCGGAAACATTATCGGTGTTTCTAATATTGCGGCCGGTATGAACAAGCTGTCCAGCAAGCTTACAAATGATTTGTCCCCCACTTCGTATTGTTGCATGGTTTGAAAGTTCAGTCTTATTTGGTCTTCCGTGCGCTGGCCCCAAATAATAACGTCTGCTCCCGTGCGCTCTAATATGCTTTGGCCTTTGTCAATTAAATCAAAAATCGTGCGGCTCTCTAAGCTTAGTAAACTTTGGGCAAAGGGTTCTTCATAGTAAAATGTTTGGAAATATTCGGCTTGGCCCAATAGTTTTGCCAGCTCTTTGCCGGAATCATTTTCGACATTGTCGGCAAACTCAACCACGCATATTTTGAAGCTGGTTGTTTTGTAGGCTTCAAAATTTTGGCTCTGTTCTTCCTTTTTGAAACGGGGCAGGCCTTTGATGAAGTTTGATATTTTATCAAGAAAATTCATTTTTGCTCGTCCCGCTGAAAGTTCGTTTTGATGTCACTGACGTTGTTTTTTATGTCGGTCATGATGGTTTGCGGCAATTCTCTTAAAGTGGGGATTTTTTCTTGCCAATTCTTGAGGCGGTATGCAAACCACATGCTGATTAAAAAGGTAAACATTGGAATTGAATATGGATTGGGGGCAAAGACTGCAAATATGTTAAACACAATCAGCAAAACTGATATTTTGAATGTGGCGGCGGTTATGTCTTGAGGCGAAAAGCCGTCTAGTCCTGCTTGATAAAAATCGGTGTTTTGCGTGATGTTTTGGTAGTTGGGTCTTAAAGACAATTTTCTTAAAACCGCGATTAACACTTCATAGAAAAATAGGGAATTTAGGACCAAAGTGCAGCTTAAGGCGCCCTCAGAGGCTGTTTTGAGGCAAAACCAAGCCAGAATGAAACCCAAAGCATAGCTTGAGGCGGGGGTGATGTTTAGTCTTGCCGGATAGGTATTGTATATTTGCCAAGCGGCAAATACCGCTATTCCGCAAGCGGCAATGGCTCCAAGCAAGATTGGAGCGCCGCCGATAAATGGCAAAACGGCTATGCCCGTAAAAACAGTTAAGGCGTGGTTGCCGCTTATGCCCTCAACTTTGGTTAAAATTTGAAAACTTAAGGCATAAATTGTCCAGAGACTTATGATGATTAGGCGGTCGGCCCAAAAGGGAAGAGAATCTGAAACAAAAACGGCGGAGCTTGGAAATGCCATAGATCCAAGTTCGGCCAAAATAAATATGACTAGCGCCGTTTTATATATGTTATTGAATTTTTGCGTGCTGAAATAAATGATACCGCTTAATATCAGCAGAGTGGGAAACTCCCATAGATACATTGCGGTGATGAAATCATAAAAATCAGGTAAACTCAGCTGTAAGCATAGTCCGGCAATGCACCAAATTACTCCGGTTGCAAGAAAAATGTTTGATGTTTTTTTGTGATGTTGTAGGCTTAAGCCGGCAAATGAGAAGGCAAAGCACAAGCATACTGCGCCGAAAATGATGAGTATTGCTGTTTGTGCCATGGTTTGTCTCTCTTTGTTGTCGTGTTTCTTTTATTGTTTTATTCTATTTTATAAATTTCTTCAACCATCAGAATTAGTTTATACTAAGATATATGTTATAAATTTGTTTGATGATGTCAGACAACACCGGAATCGGTTGAGATGTTTTTTTGGCTTGATTGATTAAAATGTTGCTTATGGTGTCAAAGTCACCATTGCGGCTTAAGTTGATGTTTTCTTGTAGTGGAAAAATGTATCCTGTTGGGATGGTTTTTATTTCATCCATGATTTTGGTTAAGTTTAATTGCGCAGAGGAAGATTTTTGCAATGATAAACTTTCTTCAATCATTTTTTCGAGCAAGGCGTATAGGGGTTTGTTCTTTAAGATTTGCGGAATGCTCTTGTTGCAGGAGGCACTTATGAGGGAGCAGCATGCATAAATTGTGAAAAAATGCCAGAAGCTGGTGTCTTTGTTTGTTTCATAAATTAATTTTATTTCGGTTTGGGCAAACAAATTATCAAGCTGGTGTTTTATGCCTTTGTCACACGGCGTATAGATGTTGATGCTGGGGGTGGCGCCTAAGACGTTTATGTGATTGTTTTTTTTCGTTATCCAGCCGTTGAGCCAACATTGTGTCAGGCGGTTGCCTACGATGTTTTCTATATAAGCGGTGCTTTCCGTTAAACTGAAACTCAAAATAGGACAATTTTTTATTTTATCTTTGCTGATGCATATCAGATCACTGTTTAATTCTTCGGTTGAAGAGCAGATTATTAACATTTTTGCCGGTGAACGTGTCCAGAAAGATGTTTTTATTTTGGTGTGGCTTTTTTGCAATTTGGTGTCTTCTTTTATGGTGAAATTGGTGTTCTCGATGCTACCGTATTCTTTGGATTTTAAAATCAGTTCCACCATCTCTCCCGCAGCCTGAAATTTTGCAGCCAGATAGTAACTTAACGGCGTGTTGCCTAAAATGTAGATGGGTTTGGTGTTTGGTGTTTCTGTCATTTTATTCAACCTTTTGGAGTTTGGCGATGAAAAAAGAATCGATGCCGCCGTAACTTGGCAACATAGAACTTAATGTTTGCAGGCAGCCCTCTTTATTTATGGCAGAGGCTAATTCCGGACATTGTAAGGCGCCGATTTCTGAAACTGTCAGCGGCTGAAGCTTGAATTGGTGATGGTGATTTAAAAAATTGCGAATCTGTGCAACACCTTCGGCTTTGGATAAGGAACAAACGCAATAAACCAATGTTCCGCCAGTTTTGAGCGCGTTTGCAATTTGAGCTAAAATTTGCTTTTGAAGATTGGCTTGTTTTTTGATGTCTTCTTGCGTTTTGTAAAGTAAAATTTCGGGATGACGGCGGAAAATTCCCGTTGCTGAACAAGGAGCATCTATGACTATCGAGTCAAATTTTTTGCCTTGATAATTTTGCAAGTAATCAATGGCGTCGGCGCAAACGATGTTTTCTGCCTCAAAATGTAGGCGATGCAGGTTTTCTTTTAAGGTTTCAAGCCGATCTTTGGATATGTCAAGTGCGGTGACTTTTGCGCCCTTATTGATTAATTGGGCTGTTTTTCCTCCGGGGGCGGCACATAAATCTAGTACGCGTTGTCCTTTAATGTCACCTAATGCGGTTACGGCCAAAGAAGCGGCAAAGTCTTGCACCCACCAAGCGCCTTCTTTATAGCCTTCCAATTTGCTCGGAGAGCCTGATTTGCGAATAATAATGCTGTCGTTGGCAATAAATTCTCCTCCTAATTTTTGAGCCCATAACTGAGGATTTTCTTTGACACTCAGACACAGCGGCGGTTCGGTGCTCTTTATTAGAGCTTGTTCCATTTGTGTTATTTCTTTTGCGCTGTAATCTTGCTTGAGTATCGATAAATAATTGGGGGTAAAATAATGTTGCCCAAGTTGTGTTTGCAAATTGTTTTTGTCTTGAGAAATTTTGTGGAGAATCGCATTGGTTAAACCGGCTAAAACTTTGTTACTTTCTTTTTTAGCTATATCAACCCATTCGTTGATCGTGGCGTAGTCTGGCGTGTTTAAGCTTAAAATTTCGGTTATGGCCAAATGCAAAATTAGCTCTATATTATAAGCCTTGGGCGGAAGTTTTTTGCTCAAAAATTGTTTGAGAATCGAATCGGTGTCCGCCCATTGCCTGAGGCAGCTTAATAACAGCATATTCAGGTATGCGCTATCTTCCCTTGTCGGAATCCTGATAAGGGATTTTTCTTTGAGCGCGGAGGCTAATATTTTTAAGGCTGTTTGGCGGCTTTCACTCATGTTGTTCTCTGTTTAATTGTCTTTTTCTTGCGTATTTTAGTTCTTTTCTCGTTAATTACAAGTTAAACGACTTGTATTTTTTGTTTTAGCTTTTATAATAAGACAAATTTTTTTATGTAAGGATGGTCATTATGAAAAAATATTTGTGCTTGGCTGTGATTTCAGTGTTGTTCTTGAATGGGTGCTCTTATATGCAGAATTGGTGGCCTTTTGGTGATGATGCCGCTGGAAAAGAAACTATTCAAGATGAAGGGTCTTATTTGGCGGTTAATCCTTATTTGTGGCAGGCCTCTCTTGATAAACTCGCTTTTATGCCGTTGGCTTCATCTGATGCTAAGGGTGGTGTTATCGTGACCGAATGGAAAAAATTTGCGTCAAACGAGCAGCTTAAGGTCGTGGTGAATATATATTCTCAAAATTTGCAGGCAAATAGCCTTAAAGTCGAGGTTTATAAAAAAATGTTAAAAGGAAATACTTGGACTGAAGCTGCGCCGGATGAAAAACTTGCTCTCGAAACCGAAAACGCTATCTTGACACAAGCTCGTGAACTTTATCACCGCGATGTAATGACCAGATAATTTTTTTATGTATGTTGTTTTTGTAAGGATTTAGTTGACTATGACTCAGAATACACATTTTAACGGAATGAACTTTGATGATTGGAAAAAAGAATGGGCTATCGAAGACCGTTATAATTTTAGGACAATTGAAAGCAAATGGCAAAAAATTTGGGATGAAGAAAAAGCTTATAAGGTTGATATTGATAAGTCTAAAGAAAAGTTTTATGCCCTTGTGGAATTTCCTTATCCATCCGGTGCGGGGCTTCATGTTGGACATCCACGCTCTTATACCGCTTTGGATGTGATTGCCCGCAAAAAAAGAATGCAGGGCTTTAATGTGCTGTATCCAATGGGATTTGATGCTTTTGGCCTGCCGGCTGAAAATTATGCTATCAAAACCGGCGTGCATCCTGCTGTTTCTACAAAAGCTAATATCCAAAATTTTACACGGCAGCTTAAGTCTCTAGGGTTTAGCTTTGACTGGGACAGATGTTTTTCTACCTGTGATCCCGAATATTATAAGTGGACGCAATGGATGTTTATTAAACTCTTTGAAAAAGGGTTGGCTTATAAAGATAAAATTGCGATTAACTGGTGTCCGAGCTGTAAGGTTGGATTGGCTAATGAAGAAGTGGTTAACGGATGTTGCGAACGCTGTGGCGCACAGGTGGTTCGTCGTAACAAAGAACAATGGATGGTGGCTATTACCAAATATGCCGATAGGTTGATTGATGATTTGGAGGGGTTGGACTTTATTGATAGAGTTAAATCCTCCGAGATTAATTGGATTGGGCGTTCCGAAGGCGCTGAACTCGATTTTGATTTGTGCTCAAATGATGGTAAAACTTTTGAAGGCAAAAAACTTAAAGTCTTTACAACCCGTCCCGATACGGCTTTCGGTGTGACTTATATGGTTATGGCTCCAGAGCACAAATTTGTGCAAGAATTAATGCCGATGTTTGAAAATCAGGCCGAAATTAAGGCTTATGTTGATGAAACTGCTAAAAAGTCTGAACTGCAACGTACGGCTGATGACTCAAAAACCGGCGTGGAACTTAAAGGCATTAAAGCTAAAAATCCATTCAATAACAAGCTTATTCCGGTGTTTATTTCCGATTATGTGTTAACCGGATATGGTACGGGCGCAATTATGGCTGTGCCGGCTCATGACCAACGTGACTACGATTTTGCCAAGAAGTTTAATCTGCCGATTATTCAAGTTTTGGAAGGTGGTGATATTTCGGAAAAAGCTTGGGAAGAAGACGGCGCACATATTAATTCTGACTTTTTGAACGGAATGAACAAAGAAGAAGGTATGAAAGCCGCTATTGATTTTGCAACTAAGCATGGTTTTGGAAATGCCAAAGTTAACTTTAAACTCCGTGACTGGGTGTTCTCTCGTCAACGTTATTGGGGAGAGCCTATTCCGATGGTTTATTGTGAGCACTGCGGTTGGCAGCCGATACCTGAATCTGAATTGCCGTTGACTTTGCCCGAAGTACCTGATTATCATCCAAATGATGAGGGCGAATCTCCTTTGTCAAAAGCTGGTGCTTGGTTGGAAACAACTTGTCCGAAATGTGGGGGTAAAGCACGGCGCGAAACTGATACAATGCCTAACTGGGCTGGTTCTTCTTGGTACTTTTTGCGTTATTGCGATCCGCATAACGACAAAGAATTTGCTTCTAAAGAAGCTTTGGAATACTGGATGCCCGTGGATTGGTATAACGGGGGTATGGAGCACACAACGTTGCACTTGTTGTATTCTCGTTTTTGGAATAAGTTTTTGTTTGATTGCGGGTTGGTGCCAACCTCGGAACCTTATAAAAAACGTACGTCCCATGGTATGATTTTGGCTTCAAACGGCGAGAAAATGTCTAAATCTCGCGGTAATGTGGTTAATCCTGATGATATTGTCAATAGTTATGGTGCAGATACCTTCCGTCTTTATGAAATGTTTATCGGGCCGTTTGACCAAGTGGCGATGTGGTCGGAAGAGAGTTTGATGGGTGTGTACCGCTTTGTGAACAAGGTTTATGGTTTGTTCAAAAAAGTTGATGCTTCTGTTAAACCTTCTGAAAAAGATTTACGCGCTCTGCATAAGTGTATTAAAGAAGTGACCGAACGTATTGACCAAATGAAGTTTAATACGGCCGTTTCATCTTTGATGAGTTTTGTAAATTCTTTGTCTGATGCTGAAAAAATTTCACCGGAAGTTTATGGAACGCTTATTCTTTTGATGTGTCCGTTTACACCGCATTTGGCTGAAGAAATGTGGGCAAGATTGGGACATGCTGATTTGGCAATTAAGGCGCCGTGGCCGGTTTTTGATGCTAAGTTGGCTGAAGATGATGTGGTGACTATTGCTGTTCAACTTAACGGAAAAATGCGCGGCACAATCGAAATGCCTAAAGATGCTCCGAAAGATGAGGTGGAAAAAGCCGCATTTGCTTTGGAAAATGTTAAACGTCAAACAGAAGGCAAAGAAATTCGCAAAGTTATTGTGGTTCCCAATAAAATTGTTAATATTGTGGCGGCCTTATAAATACTTGGAGATTGGTATGAAAAAATGTTTCCTTTTCTTATGCTTTTGTCTTGTGTCGGGATGTGGCTTCTCTCCCTTGTATGTGCAAAAAGAGGGGGGCGCAAAGTGGTATTATAATAACCAATTTAATACCTCTATTTCTCAGGAAATGGAAAAGGTTAAGGTGGAAACGGCAAGCGGGCGCTTTGGGCAGATGGTGCGAAATATTTTGCTCGATAATTTGACTCCTAAAGGTGAACCTGAACACCCTGAATATCGTCTTTATATTTCATCTGTTAAAAAACGTGAATATGATCAAGCCTTGCGTCAGGATATTACGGCAACAAGACGTATGGTGGTGTATCGGGTGACTTATTATATGGCTGAAGACGGTAAAAAACTTTTTACTAACAATAGTATTGCTTATACCAGTTATGATATTTTGGTTAATCCGTATTCAACTACTATTGGCGCTCAGAAGGCGGAAGAAGAGGCCTCTAAAATTATTGCTCAAGATATTACGCTGCGCGTGGGGGCTTATTTTCATGCCAGATTTTCTAAGTATGAGGATATAAAAGAAACAACGGAGAGAAAATCAACCGTTGATCCTATGGATGAAAAAGGGGTTAACCCGTGATTTATAAGGCTGGGCAAGTAGAACGCTTTTATAAAAATCCTGATACTTCCGTGCGGGGGTGGATTATTTATGGCGCTAATGAGGGTTTGATTGCCGAATATGTTAAAAATTTGACCAAGGCTATTTCTCCGGATGTGTTTGATCCGTTTCAGGTTGTGTATTTGAACGGGGATGATGTTAATGCCGATGCGGGATGTCTTATCGGGGAGTTTAATGCGCAATCGCTTATGGGTGGACGGCGTGTTATTGTTATTAAAGATGTTGACAATAATCTTACCAAGGTTTTTAAGACGCTGTTTGATGATTCAAAATCTGACACTTTGGTGATTGCTTATTCTTCCTCTTTAAACAAAAAGTCTTCTTTGGTGAAATTGGGAGAAGATTCATCTTATTTAGGCGTTGTGGCTTGCTATGAAGACCGTGATGAAGATGTGTTTTCGACTATTCGCAATGCCTTGTCCAGCCATAAAATTGCTATTTCAAACGATGCTTTGCAATTAATGGCAGCCAGACTCTCCAATGACAGAAAGTCTAATCTCAATGAAATTGAAAAGTTAATCACTTATACCGGAAACAAGTCTCAGGTTTTGCCTGATGATGTGTTGGCGGTGGTTAGTGATACGTCATCTTCTTCTTTTGATGATTTATGTTATGCTGCGGCCGGCGGGCAAAAAGATAAAACTTTGGCGGCTTATGAAAAACTTGTTAATGAGGGAACGGATCCGGCTCAGGTTATACGAAATTTGTATTATCATTTTTTGAAAATACTCAGCTGTTTGGCCTTTGTTGAAGAAGGCTTAAATGTTGATGCCGCTATGAAAAAGCTTACACCGAGAATTATTTTTTTCAGAGAGCCGGCTTTTCGAAAGCAAATGTCTATTTGGAACAGAGATAGAGTTTTTAGTGTGATTGATTTGTTGTATCAGGCGGAAAAGAACACCCGCAACGCCAATATGCCGGTGGAAGAAATTGTCAGCTACACCTTAATGCAGGTGGCTTCTGCCGCAGCATCGGCCGCTGCTAAGCTAAATCGGGGATTTTAGAACGCAATTTGTTTAATTCATGCGGGCTGATGTGGCCTTGTATGTTAAATAATTTATAGCCGCGGCGCAATAGTTCCAACGCGTAGAGCCTGTTATAGTAATAAGCCATTACAGGTGTTAAACTGCCGATACTTAAGGCATATATCAAAAAAAATATCAAGCTGTATTTCCAGTCCTTGCGCCACAAGGGTACAAGGAATCCAAAAAACATAACGGTCCATGAATAACCAAGCGGTACTGCTTTTAGTTTATCTGTTCGCGGGTTTTTTAATATGAGCTCTGTGTGTGACATATTTGTTTTTTGTAAATGTTTGTTTTATGGGCAAACTATAACTCAAAAAATCTTAACTTGAAAGCAAATTTTATTTATGTTACTCATATTTTTATGTTTAGCGGCCGGAGAAAAATATGTATAGTGAAAAATTTCAAAAATTTATTGATATGTGGCGCAATGATTTTGCCATTGAACGTACGATTGATGAAAAAGTTTGTGTTGACAGGGACGGAAACCCTATTCCGTGGTATACGTATCCGGCGATTGAATATTTGTCGCAATTTGATTATAGTGATAAGTCGGTTTTTGAATATGGCTGCGGAAATTCGTCTTTGTTTTGGGCAATGCGCGCGCAAAAAGTGATTAGCATTGAGGATAATCCCAAGTGGTTTGATAAATGGATGCATAGTTTTGACGCGCCAAATTTAGAAGTTCGGTGGCGGGATGAAGGTGAAATTTATGAAAAGGCCATTTTTGAAGATAGTCAAAAATATGATGTGATTGTGGTTGACGGCAAACGGCGTGCCGAATGCGCGCAATGCGCAGTTGCGGCCTTGGCTAAAGGCGGTGTGATTATTTTGGATGACAGCGACCGTATCAATACTTCTTTGGAATACAAAAATGCGGTGGCCGCTTTGAAAAAAGCTAATCTTTTGCAAGTGGATTTTTATGGTTTTTGCCCGATGAACAATTACACGAAAACGACTTCTGTTTTCTTTTCTCGTGATTTTGATTTTAAGTCAAAATACGAGGTTCAGCCGATTAACGGGTGGGGAAATTTGTGGAGCTTGTCTCGCCGCGCGCGCAAAGAACGCTATAAAGAAAGCTAAAAAAATAACCTTAGAGTTTGATGGCTCTAAGGTTGTTTTTTTAATCTTCCAGATAAAGGCTGCTATGTTTGTAATTGCGGATGGCGTGGCGGATTAGAACGCCGATGACCGCTGCTGTCGGTACCGCAATCATTAATCCTAAAAAGCCTAACAAAACTCCTCCTGCCAGTAAGGCAAACATTATCCATACCGGATGAAGTCCGACACTGTCACCCACTAATTTCGGCGTTAAAAAGTTGCCTTCCAAAAATTGGCCAACGGCAAAAACACCGACAACCTGCAGAATCGGGCCTATACTGTCAAACTGCGCAAAGGCTATGCCCATACTGATTACGAATCCGGATATCGAACCAATATAGGGAATGAATGATATTAATCCTGCTATAAATCCAACTAATACGCCTAGCTCAAGTCCGACAAAATATAATCCCAAAGAATAAAAGCTACCCAATAAAACGCAGACGCTTAATTGTCCACGAATGAAGCCTGCTAAGGTGCGGTCTATTTCTTTGGCTTGTTCCCTTATGGATTTTTTGTTTTTGCGCGGCAGAAGACTGTCTATCTTTAAGACAAAGCCGTCCCAGTCACGCAGCATATAAAAGGCAACAACCGGCGTAATTAACAGCAGAGATATGATGTTGGCCAATGCAAAGCTACCGGAAATAATATTTTGGGCCAATTTCCCTAAAAATTTGAGGTAACTTGCCAGATTGCTCCGAATATACAGCTTGACTTTTTCGGCGTCAAAATTCGGGTAGTTTTTTTGCAAGTCATTAATATAAGGCTCTATCTTTTTAGCCAGAGCACTCAAATATTCCGGTATAACGGAAACAAAACGGCTGACTTGTTCGTTTATTACACTAATTAACAAAGCTACCGCCGGTACCAAAATTATAATCAGCAGAACTAAAACCAAACATGTGGCCAATGTTCTGTTCATGCCCATTTTGGTGAATTTAACAACCCAAGGGTCAAGCAGATAACCAATAATTATACCTGCCACAAACGGTAACAAAACCGAACGCAAAACATAGATGCCGTAGCAAAACAGGACAAATAGTCCGAGCCAGAAAAGCCAGTTGTGGTTGGCGGGTTTTATAGTTTGCTGGGTTTGCATTTCTAATCTCCGTTGTTACTTAAGCTATAGTAGCCAGACATATCGTTTAAGTTTATTTGTTGGCCTTTCAGCGCGGTTGTTAGGTTTAAGAGTGAGCCGATAAATTTTATGCGGAACTGAACTTTGCCTTGTCCCATGGCGTCAACCGTTATATCGTTGATTTGGGCTATGTTGCGAAGTTTTCTTTCCGTGTTGAGCCAGTTTGATAAGTTTTTATAGCTGTATAAAACCGTAATTTCCGAGGGTTGGGTGTTCATGGAGATGTTTTGTTCCTGTACCGTGCCGTCGATGTATTGGGTTACAGCCGGTATGGCCTGCGCAAATAAGGCTGGTGAGCGCTCCCCGTTTACAGAAATTGTTTTTTTCAGTCCGTTTTGGTAGTCGGAAACAACCACGTTTAATCCTTCTATGCCGTTATAGTAAGCATCCAGAACATAAATGTTTTTGGTTCCTAGGTGTGAACTTATAGTGTCAAGAGCTTGTGAATTTAGCTGCAAGGCTTTTTCTGCGGTTAAAACACTCGCATTGATACCATCTTCCGGCAGAACGATGTAATTGTTGTCGCTACTGGTTAAAGAGGTGGTTTCCCAGGCCTTTTTCCAGAGGTTTTCTTTTTCCCAAAGCAGAGGCGAATCCGATAAATATTCTCTGAATATCGGGATGATGACAATGTTGCTTGCCGTTTTGATGACATAAGGAATATTTTGCTCTGCCATGAATTGTTTGAGGAGATTTTCGTTGATTTTGATTTTAAGTGAGGCTATGTAGCGGACATCCGAAGATTTTTCTGATACAACTTCGGTTTCTTGAATAAAGTTTATCAACTGTTCATCCGTGAGTTCAGAAAGTTTTGACAAGCCTTCCGTGTTGGTCATTTTGCCGGCAATTGCTAAAAAGGCACTGCGATAAGCTTGTTTCATACCTTTATCTCTTGCCTGTGAAGCGTTTTCAGCGGTGACGTCTATGTTGACTTCTGCGCTGTAACGGTTTGCAGCACTTTGTGCTTGGGCTGAAAAACTCACAAATAACAGGCTCAAGGCCGCTAATAATAGTACTCTTATATGCAAGGTTATTCTCCTTTTTTAACCGACGATTTCAACTTGGCTAAAGAAAAACGCTATCTCTCTTTTGGCTGATTCTTCCGAATCTGAACCATGTACGGTGTTCTTTTCAATGGACAAGGCGTAAGTCTTGCGGATGGTTCCTTCTTCGGCAACGGCCGGATTGGTCGAACCCATAATTTCTCTATAATGGGCGATGGCGTTCTCTCCTTCCAAAACCTGAACAACAACCGGACCTGAGGTCATTTGTTCTATCATGCTTGGAAAAAAGGCTTTGTCTTGAAGGTCTTTATAAAATTCGGATGCTTGCTCTTTGCTTAGGCGAATCCTTTTTTGGGCGACTATTCTTAAGCCGGCGTTTTCAATCATGCTGTTTACCGTGCCGGTGATGTTTCTGGCTGTGGCGTCCGGTTTGATGATGGATAATGTTCTTTCCATGCGGGTTTCCTTTCATAAATCGGGGTTGATGGCCCCTTTGGTTTTTGATGTTATTCTATTTACGTTAAAAAAGCAAAAGTTTTTTGTGGACAATTTGATTTATCCATTGTTTATTATTCCTTAATGTAAGCTGTCCTTTGTGAGGGCTTGGGAAATTTTTGTTTTTATTTATTTTAACGAGGTTTTGCTTATGTCTTACTCTAAATATTTAGTCTCTCTTATGGATAAGGCAAGAGTTTTGCATAAAACGATTGTTTTGCCGGAGGGCGAAGATTTGCGTATTTTGGAAGCGGCTCACATTATTGCTTCTGAAAAAGTGGCTAATATCATTATTCTCGGTAATGAAGATGATATTAAACGTTATTATGCCGAAAAAGGTTGGAGCTTGGAGGGAATCCAAATTATTAAACCCGAAACTTCTCCTAACCTGCAAAAATATACCGATTTACTTTATGAATTGCGTAAAGAAAAAGGTCTTTCTCATGAAGATGCAGCTAAACTCGCTTTGAATTATAACTATTTTGGAACCTTGATGATTAAGTCAGGTCATGCTGATGGTATGGTCTCCGGCGCCAATCACTCTACGGCTGATACCGTGCGTCCGGCTTTGCAAATTATTAAGTCTGCCAAAAAAGGAAGACCGGTTTCTTCTTGTTTGATTATGGTGGCTAACGATGTGCCTTATCTGTTTTCTGATTGTGCGATTATGATTAATCCTACGGACAGAGAAATGGCTGATATTGCTTTGGATGCTGCCGAAAGTGCTATTCATTTTGGAATCGAGCCAAATGTGGCTATGCTCTCTTATTCAACTTATGGGTCCGGAAAAGGTGATGAAGTTGACAAAGTAAAACGTGCAACCGAAATGGCTCAAGCAGACTTGAAAACGGACTATTATAAAAATATGGGTATTAAGCTTGATGGTGAAATGCAGGCTGATGCCGCTCTTAATGATGTTGTGGGTAAAAAGAAGGCTCCGAATAGTGATGTGGCCGGTAAAGCCAGAGTTTTGGTCTTTCCTTGTTTGGAGGCCGGAAATATCGGTTATAAATTGTTGCAAAGATTGGGTGGATGTGAGGCTTATGGTCCTATGCTTCAAGGCCTTAATGCGCCGGTTAATGATTTGTCTCGAGGGGCGTTGGTTGAAGATATTGTCGGCGTGATTGCTATTACGGCTTTGCAAACTCATATGTAATCGGTATTTTTAGTGGAGTTTTTTATGAAAAAAATTTTGGTCTTGAATTCGGGGTCTTCTTCCCTGAAATATCAGCTCTTTAATGTTGATGGTGATAATTATAATGTCGTGGCAAAAGGTAATGCTGAACGTATTGGAATCGACGGTTCTTTTGTCAGCATAAAAGTTGCTGGCGGAGAATCGCAAGAAAAGCATGTTGCCTTGCCTTCTCATAATGAAGCTATTAAAGAAGTTTTGGGGCTTTTGCTCAGTAATGTTTTGGGAAGTTTGGACGAGTTGGATGCCGTGGGACATAGAATCGTTCAGGGCGGTAGCTATTTTGACCGCTCGGTGTTGGTGGATGATGATGTAATTAATAAAATCTCCGAACTTTCTATTATGGCTCCGTTGCATAATCCGGCTGCCGTTTTGGGTATTAAAGCTGTTAAAAATGCTTTGCCCGATATTCCTCAAGTGACAACTTTTGATACGGCATTCCATCAAACAATGCCTCGTGAAGCTTTTCTTTATCCGCTGCCTTATGAGCAATATGAAAAATATCAAATCAGACGCTATGGCGCGCACGGAACTTCTCATAGATATGTTTCTGAGGTGGCTGCTCAAATGTTTGGTCGTAAGGGCAAATTTGTGACTTGCCATTTGGGTAATGGGGCTTCTCTTTCTGCTGTGGTCGATGGAAAATGTGTTGATACTTCTATGGGATTTACGCCTTTGGCCGGTATTATGATGGGAACACGCTGCGGTGATTTGGACCCTTATATTCCGTTGCATATTATGAAATATCAAAATCTTTCCATTGATGAAATGAATGATTTGCTCAATAGAAAAAGCGGTATGCTTGGCTTGTGCGGGTATTCTGACAGCCGTGATGTTGAGAAAAAGTTTAACGAAGGTGATGATAAAGCCAAAGCGGCATTGGAAGTTTATGTCCACACTATTTTGCGTTTTATCGGATCTTATATTGCGGTTATGGGTGGTGTTGATGCTCTGGTCTTTACTGCCGGAATCGGTGAAAACTCGCCGCTTATTCGCAGAATGGTATGTGAACGTTTGGCTTATCTCGGTATTCAACTTGATGCAGAGAAAAATGCTTTGCGTGGGCAGAATGTGGAAATTACAACGCCGGATTCAAAAGTTAAGGTTTATGTGGTTCCTACAAATGAGGAGTTGATGATTGCCAAAGATACGGTGGCTTTGATTTCTTAACTGTTTTAGGCGTTCGTTTGATGTTCTCAAGCGAACGCCTCTTTTTTTGTGTATTTTTATGATTATATTTTGTTTGGTTTTAATTATTTTTAGGAGATTTGTTATGCGTTATGCTTCTTTAGGTCTTTGGGCTTTGGCTCTTGGCGTGTCGGCTTTGTCCGTGCAGGCGGCAGAAACCTCTCAGAACAATGCTCAAAATACGACGGTTGCCACACCCGCACCCGCTGATAATTCTGCTGTTCAATCTCAAGACAGTGTGGTGGTGTTTGGCGAATCTGAAACAGCCAACGGGCAGCAAGATGAATTTTTGATGGAACAATCCAGCTCAAATGAAAATCCTCTCGGGAATCCAATAGTCGACTCTGCTGCGAGTGCTCCGACTCCGTCTGCAGGTGAAATGCCAAATAATGCTATGAATGATGCTTCTGCTTCTCAGAGTACGCCGGATGTGAAGGTTGCTCCTTCTAATGTGGTGCAAGATAATGAGGCTCAAAATCCTTCCGTTTCTCAAGAACCTAATCCAGCGGCCTTGAATAATCAAATTGAAAATACGCTTTATCAGTCTGATGGACGTATTTATGATGTTCAGTCTTATCCGGATACGGATGTGGAACGTATCGAAGCTTTGCCTCAACCAACGATTACTGATTATCCTTCTTATTAGAAAATTTTTGAAAAAAATAATCGCTTTTTGATGTAAAAATAACCCTTAAGGCAAAAAAAATGCATTTTTTTGACAAAATATTGCATTTTAGGACTAGATTTAAGGGCAAAAATGTGGTATGGTATGCTCCGTCGGGATGATGGAGCTTATCCTTATCCCTTGTTCATCAAAATTTTTTCAGGGAGCGATTATGGTTAAAAAAACTTCTGCCGGTCTGGCTTTTAATTCTGGTGACTATGTGGTGTATCCGGCTCATGGTGTCGGTAAAGTCGCTGATATCGCTAAACAAAAAATCGCCGGTTCTGAATTGGAGTTAATCGTGGTTAACTTTGATAAAGATAAAATGACCCTGCGTATTCCTATGGCCAAAGTTGACACTGTTGGCTTGCGCAAGATTTCTGAGTCTTCTACAATGGATGATGCCGTTAATGTTTTGAAAGGCAAAGCTAAAGTCAAAAAAATTATGTGGTCTCGCCGCGCTCAGGAATATGAAAATAAAATTAATTCCGGTAATCCGATTGCTATTGCCGAAGTGGTACGCGATTTGTATCGCAAAGATAATTTGGCTGAACAATCTTACAGTGAACGCCAAATTTATGAACAGGCATTGGGGCGCTTGGCCAACGAATATGCTGTTTGCCACAGTATTTCCGCTGACGAAGCGACTAAAGAGTTGATTGATGTTTTAGCAAAATAATTTTTTGTTATTTGTATTTTGTTTTGCAAAGAAGGTTGTTGTTTACAGCCTTCTTTTTTTGTTTGAGAATCGGAAATTTTCTTTGATTTATCAAATATTTAAAAATCAATAGTTTTTTTCGATTTTTAAATATTTGGGGATAATATTGTGAAAAAAATTTCTTTGCCGTTGCATGATTTTGAGGGACATTTTAAAATCTTAATATAATGTTTATTTGCGGAGATGCGAAAAATGTTAGGTGAAGAAAATTATGTTTCAACCTCTACCGATGATATTGTGATTTCGGCTTGTACGGTTGAACTCGGCGAAGATGAAAAAGACCGCGAAAATAAAGATAAGTTTGTTTTCGGGTATTATCTTTGTATTGAAAATAATTCTTCGGAAAAAATTCGACTCGTTGGTAAACACTGGAATATTACTGATGCTCAGGGAAACAACTTTTGTGATGATTCTTCTGGCTTTAAGGGCGAAATTCCAACACTGGAGCCAGGGGAATATTATGAATTTACCAGCGTGGCACCGTTGTCGACTCCTAATGCCGTGTTTTATGGCTCTTGCAAGGTGCAGAAAGAAAGTCAAAATGTGCCCGAAGATGTTAAAGTTCCGACATTTTTACTTGGTGCCCAGCCCAGTGAAGTTTCTCATTTGTTTAATTGATTTTTTTATTATCTCATTAAAAAAGCCTCAGCATAACACTGAGGCTTTTTTTTGTTTGTTATTTAACTGTATTGTTGTATATAATCGTTGCCGACGACATACATATTAAGATATTGGTTAATGTTCTTTTCCATATTTACGTTAAACTCTTCAAAGAGTTTTTTGACCATCTCGTTCCAGTATTTTTCTTTGTCTTCAATATCGGTGGTGTTGGGGATTGTTAAATCACGCCATGCTTCAATTGTGGTTTCGGCAACCGATAGAGAATTGGGGTCGGAGATGTTTATGGTGACAACCAAATGCGCATGATATTTTATGCGGTCGGCTTTGAACATATCATTGACTTTGATGTTTTCTTCCGTCACAGAGGCGTCTTTGATGATGAATTTTGCCACTTTCGGTGAGCTGAAGTCTACTGCGTCAAGGCGTTGTTCGGCCCATGAACGTGCTGTCTTCTCGATGGAGATAGGCAACAAATGTTCAACATTCGGGCGTTTGAATGTTGGCGTGAACTCGGATATGACGTCTATTTTGCTTACTTTTAAGCGAATGGGCTCTTCGGAGCTGAAATCCGGCATTTCATAGCGGCTGGGTTCGGCCATATCATCCCTTATACCGGCACAAGCCGAAACGGCCAGAATCATCGTAAGGGCTGCAAATATTTTCTTAAACATGATTTTTTCCACTTCTTTTGGGTTAGACCTTTTATATTGTCTTACAGTCTAATGCATATTGATTAAAAAATCGTTATTGTTTAAGGAGTTCTCCTTTTTCAAAGCTATATTTTGTTCCGCAAAAGTGACATTGTGCGCTGATGCGCCCGTTTTCTGTTAAAGAATCAAGTTCTTCGGGCTTCATGGCGCCTAAAATCGCTTGCAGTTTTTCACGGTTGCAACGGCAGGAAAATGTATATGTTTTACTTTGTTGGACTTCAAGGTTGTTGGCATGATACAATCTGTGCAAGAGTTCTTCATTGCTCAAGTCAGCGTTGAAAACCTCATCGGCTTGCAGACTCTCCAAAAACACGGTGGCTTCATGCCAACTTTCGGCTACGTCTTCTTCTGAAACATTTTTGCCGCCTTTAAGCGGAAGTTTTTGCAATAAAATGCCGGCTGATGCCCATGCTCCTTCCGGTGTTTGCGGCTCATGCACAAATAGTTTTATGGCTGTGTCGATTTGTTCCGACTGCGCAAAATAGCGCATTGCACATTCTGATAAGGTTTTTCCTTGAATGTCGACAACGCCTTGATACATTTTGTCGGGGCCGCCTTGGTCAACCGTAAAGGCTAAATAGCCGTGTCCTAGAAAATGCGGTGTTTCTTCATGTTCGTTTAAGGTTTTTCTTAAAGCTTTGGCCGCATTTATTCTATCTTCATCAAATTCGGCACAGGCTCTGATTTTGCCGTCTGAGGTTACATCAACGACTATCATACTGACCGGACCATCACTCTTGGTTTGGAGTGTGAACAATCCATCGTATTTGATTGTACTGGCTAGTAAGGCGGCTAAGGCAGTGCTCTCTGCAATAATGGCGTTAACCGTTGCCGGATAGTCGTGTTTGGAAATTATATCGTTTACGACCTTATCTAAACGTATGAAGCGGCCAAAAAATGCGCCGTTGTTTATGTGAAACGATGCACAAGTGTCAAAATTTTTGCTATCCATTTCGTATTTCCTTTTTATAATGTTCTTATTATCTTTTTATTTAGGCAATAATTGAGGATTTTGCAAGTGCTTGATTGTGAGAATAGGCCAAAAAAACGTTTGCGCAAAATTACTAAAGACAGGCTTAAAAACATTGCGCTTTATTATTTGCAAAGGTTTGAAACAACAACGGAGAGTTTGCGGGCTGTGTTGCTACGCCGCGTTAATGATTATGCTTTTTATAATCCAGAATTTGATAAAACACCCGCCTTGCAATGGATTGAAGAAATTTTGAGTGATTTTCAGCGTTATAAATATGTTGATGATGCTCGTTTCGCGGCCTTAAAAATCAGAGATTATCTTGCTGTTGGAAAGTCTGAAAAATATATTCGGCTTAAAATGGCTGAAAAAGGTGTTGATGAAAGTATTGTTGACGAGGTTTTGGCTTCTTTGGATTTTGACCCTTTTCAAAACGCTTTAAAACTTGCAAAGAAAAAGCATATTGGTCCGTTTCGGCAGGGGGAAGATAAGGCGGATTTTTATCAAAAAGATTTGGCTGTTCTTGCTCGGGCAGGGTTTGATTATGATGTGGCGAAAAAAGTGATGGATTTTGAGCCCGAAAGTTGAGCTTTTGCGAAAATTTTTAATATTCTACTTTGCTTAAGTATAGCCCACCAGCCGGTGCTGTCGGACCGGCGGCTTTGCGGTTTTTGGCGTCTAGAATTTCTTTTATTTTGATTGGCGGAATCCGTCCTTCTCCAACCAGTTTTAAGGTGCCAACCATATTCCTGACCTGATGGTGCAAAAAGGAACGCGCCTCAACCTGAAAAATAATTTCTTCTCCTTGTTGCTCGATTTCTATCTTGTCCAGTGTTTTTATTGGTGATTTTGCTTGGCAGGCACTGGCGCGGAATGATGTGAAATCATGGTGCCCGATGAGGAATGATGCGCCTTCTCTCATCTTTTCAATATCTAGGGGATAGGGAACCCACCAGACTCTGTTTTTTAACAATGGTGAAGGGGCGCGGCGGTTTAATATGCGGTAGATATATCCTCTTTTTTTGGCAGAAAAACGTGCTGAAAACGAATCGTCAACAGCTTCAACTTCAAGAACAGAAACGGGGGCTTCTTGCGCAAGTAAGTTGCCATTAAAGGCTTCTTTGATTTTCCAGAGTTCCATTGGGCGATTGAGGTCTATATGCACAACTTGAGCCAAAGCATGGACTCCGGCATCTGTGCGTCCGGCTGAAACGATTTCTGTATGTGTGCCGTTTAATTTGTCTAAGATTTCTTCAAGGTATTGCTGTACACTCATCCCATCGGTTTGGCGTTGCCAACCAAGCAGGTTTGTACCATCATATTCTATGGTGAGTTTGTAGCGCATTTAATTATTCTGCGGCGAGAACCAATGTTTGCTTGTCTTTGTCGGCTATAAGCCCCAATTTTTCTTCAATCTTCCACAAAACACGCAATGCTGACAAGGCATCTTCACCCGTAATTCTTGGTGTGCTTTGACCGTTTACGCAGCTGATAAAGTGCGTTAACTCAGCTTGCAGAGGTTGATTGGTTGGAATAAACAATTGTTCAACGCTGCCTTTTAAGCCATAGTTCATCCAATCAGGAATTTCTTCTTGGTTGACATAAGGCATACGTCCTTGGGTGTGGACGTTTATGCTTTGGTTAATGAAGTCCATATCAATATAGTTGGTATCGGTTGTGACGGTCAATGTTCTGACACGGGCTTGGGTGATACGGCTGGCCGTTAAATCAGCTATAACGCCGTTTTCAAATTCGAGCAGTGCTGTTATATAATCTTTTCCGGCCGGATGATCTGGCGTTTTAACAGCGGCAACGTGAACGTTTTTGACTTCGGATTTAACTAATGACATCACAACTTCAACATCGTGAATCATCAAATCCATGGCAACGTCAACATCCGTTATACGGCCGGAGGCGGCAGACATTCTTTGGGCCGTTAAGGCTCTGATTTTGCCGGAGTTGCTCAAAATTTTGTGCATTTGTTCAACCGCAGGGTTGAATTGCTCAATGTGCCCAACCAACAAAGTTACATTGTTCTTTTTGGCGGCGTTGATTAATCTTTGGCAACCTTCCTCTGTGGTGGCAAGCGGTTTTTCCATTAAGCAATGAATGCCTTTGTTTAAGAAAAACTCACCGACATCTGCGTGGGTTACAGAAGTTGTGACAACGCTGACGGCGTCTACCTCTTGGGCGACTTCCTCCATTGAGTGGTATGCTTTTATGCCAAACATGTCGGCGGCTTTTTGTGCTGCTTCTGGGAATATGTCGTAGACACCGACAAGCTCAACACCTTGCAAAGATTTATATGTCTTAAGGTGGTTGCGTCCCATTACACCGGCACCGATAACCGCTACTTTAACTGCATTTGTCATGAAAAATTCCTTCTGTAATCAAGTTAAACTACAAAACTATTTTCTCACTATCACAAAATTTATTTTTTTGCACTAAACAAGATGTTACAAATTGTTACAGTGTTGTTGTATCGCAAAGAATAGATGATTATTCGTATTTTTTGCTTTATCTATTTGTAAAAGTAGGTTATTCCTAAATTAGTTGAGGTTTGGCGTTTGGAGTTTTTGCGCTTATGAAATGGTATGTTGCTTTGTTATCGGTTTCTGTTTTGGTGTTGGGGGCTTGTGCTCAGGTTGAAAAACAGGATAATAACACCGCCCAAAATGCGGCTTCAACCAATGTTTGTGCCTTAAAACAAGAAAAACCGATTAAAGTCAGCAGGGCTGTCGATGTGTATGATGGTATGGCGCGTGCCGTTAAGTATAATACGCTTAAACTCAGTGAAGATATGCGCCAAAAAATTTATACGACCAATCCTAACCTTTCGCCAAAAGATATTATCCTTAATGTATTAAATTCTCCCGATAACGGAAATGCTCTTTATAATGGTGTGCGCGCTCTTGATTATGCTATTTTGTATGCCGGTGCTTATTTGGCTGAAACGCCTGAACAGGCCTCTTTGTTGATTATGCAAAAATCTGCTCAGAGTTTGGCTGTGGCTGCGGTGAAAACGCATGGTGACATTTTGGCTTCGGAAAAAATTATTCGCAAAATAAATAATCTTATTCAGACTGAAAAAACTAAATTGGCCGCCTTGAATGCAAAATATAACCTTGGCGGTAAGCTCAGCGATGAAGAAATGTCTTATAAGTCTTCCCTTGAGGCGGCTCTTGTGCAACTGCCGGAGCTGAGAGAAAATTTGGTTAATGAAGTGGTGACTTATCGCCAATTGATTAAGGATGATAATGACAAGCTTAAGCTTGATGGGCGTAAGTTCTTTGAACTCAATGAATTGGATAAAAAAATGTCGCCTGAAGTTTATCAAAGAGCGGCTATGCACAAACGTCCGGAGTTCGAATCTCCTGAGGCAAAAATCAGAGATTATGATTTTGTGGCTATTGATAGATATATTGCTTATAATTATGATGCTGATAAAAGTTTGGATATTAACGGATTTGAGCAAAATCAGGTGCTCTATATAGAGGCTTTGGAAAAACAGGCTGATAAGGCAGCTAACGGTTTAATCGGGGCTATTGCGGCTTATCAGAAAAGCCAAAATTCTGATGAGGCTTTTCGGTTGAAAGAAAAAATTTATGATGAGTTGGTGTCTTCCATCTTTGTTCAGATTAACTTGATGTTCCATGTGGTTAAAGTGACGACGCTTGATTTGGACAAGACGAATCGAGAATATACGAATCTTAAAAAAGAGGTTTCTCGTTTGAAGAGCCGAGATTTGTCTTATGCCGACAAGGAAACACTTTTGGACAAGCAGGTTTTGCTCTTAAAACTGGAAATTCTGCGTGAACGCGTTAAAGCTGAACGCTCAAGTGCTATTGCCTCTTTGTATTTTTATGCAGGTTATAATCCTTTCGGCTGTTCTTTTTATGCCGATACGCCTGCCGTGTTGGCTGATACGTTTAAAAAAGGTTTTACGTCAGATAGAGTTATTTTGCTTAATCAAGCTTATGAAGAAGCTCAGAAAAACAAAGAAAAGGCACTTCAGGTGGAAAATCATCATGAACGCTGGGCAACAGGTGATAATTGGCTTGAAAAAGTGGTTGAAGGGGAAAAACTTTCTGATGATGAAAAACGTTGGCAGGCCGATGAAAATACACGCGTTAACGAATCTGCAAAAATGTCTGAAAATGCTCAAGAATTTGATGATGAACCTGTTAAGGAGGCTTCGTTTGAGTTTTTGGAGCCTAAACTTAAAGCAAAATCTCCGGTGCCCGCAAAGGCTATGGCTACTCAAAATGAGAAGCCTAAAGTTTCTGATTTGATTTTGCGCAAGAAAAATTCTATGGAAAAAATTCAGTCTCATCCGAAAGATAGATATGCTCCTTATGTCGGTGAAGAACCGAATCGTCGCAAAGTGTTACAGCTTGGTGCTTATATCTATCCTAAAAACTATGATAATGATTGGAAAAGGTTGAGCTCAACTTATCCGCAGTTGAAAAATTTTGAGCCTATGCAACAAAAAGCTCAAGTTCACGGCAAGATGTTTCATCGGTTGTTGATTTATTCCGAAAAGGCTAATTTGCGTGATTTGTGCAATTATTTGCGGAAAAATCATGAAGATTGTTTTTTAAGATAAAAATATTTGTAAAATACGCGATTTTGGCTTATTATAGTAAAAGTTGACGAGCTTTTGATTGGCAGGTGTTTGATTTATGACTGTCGATGATGATGATAAAAATATTAAGTGGCACAGTGTGTCTACTTTGCGTGATGATGAAGTCGATTTGAATGATGATTGGCTTTTAGAGGGCTTTGAAGATATTAAATTGCCGGAAAATGTTAAATCTTTGAAAGATGAACACCATATTAAAACAACCTATCAAGGTGGTTTGTCTGTTGTTGAGCAAACGCTGCCTCTAGCTGATGTGCGTGATGACAGAAATTTTAGCGGTAAGGTTTTTGAAAAGCAGTCTTTTGTCGGTAAAAATTTGGATGGGGCTAATTTTGCCGGTGCCTCATTAATTGGGGCGGATTTTAGAAATGTGTCGCTTAAAGGTGTGGATTTTACCGGTGCAGATTTGACCGGTGCTGATTTCTCGGGTGCGGATTTGTCCGAGGCTAATCTTTCAGGGGCTATTTTGCGTGATACGGTGTTTAATCGGGCCCGTTTTGATAAGGTTAAATTGAGTGAAGCTGATTTGAACGGAGCTTTTCTGCTGGATTTAAGAATCGATGAAATCGGTCTGGAGGAGTTGCAGGAATTGGTGGAGTTTCTTGCTAAAAACTTTCCGCATAAGCTCAATTTGACCAGAATTAATCTTAAACTTTTGGATTTGAAGAAAATTGACTTGTCTCAGCTCGATTTACGTGGTGTGGATTTTAGCGGGGTGGATTTTACCGGTGTTAATATTATAGGGTTGAATTTGAGTGAATGCATTATTACACCGCAGCAAATTGCTCAAGCCTTGGGGCGCCCGCCAACACCCGCCGAAATGCAACAGCTTATGGCTCCTCGCAAAAAAAATCAAAAAGAAGGTTGGAAAGGCATGGACTGGATGGACTTGTTTGTGGATGACGGCAGAGAAATCGGTGTGTGGGATGTGTCGCGTTCAAAAGGTGTGTCTATTGATAAAATTTTTGATGCCGGACGCAAGGTTTTTAGGCGTGATGCCGCTAAACCTAAAATTAAAGATGAGGAAATTTTGGAGCAAGTTAAATCTGAGCAAAAAGCAAAAAGCGATGAACGAAAAGAAAAGGTTTTGGAAAATATTGAAAAAAATAAACAGGCGGTGTTGGAAGCACGCAAAGAACGGCAGCGTGAACTCCAAGAAAAAGAGCAGGAAGAACGCAAACAGCACAAATCTATGGAAATTTCTTCGGATATGGTACGCGGTAGAGGCGGCTTTGAACGCTAGTTTCTTAGTTTTGGCGGCAAAAATTTAAATTTCTTTTCTAAAAATTGCTTAATTATCTCTCTTGAAGTTTTGGGAAAATTTGCTATCATAACTTGGTTTTTGTAAGGCTGAGTATGGAAAATTTATATATAAAACGAATAAAAGCGCGTAAATGGGCTTGGTGGGTTAAAGCCCTTGTCTTTTTGTTGTGCTCAGTTATTTATTTTTGGATTGCGGATTTGCTTACACTGATTATTTATCAGTTTGTGGAATATGGGGTCACAACACGAAATACACACAGAATTTATCGTTTTTTGTTGAATGTTAAGCAGAACCCTTTGAATGTGTTTGGTGCATATTCTTTTTGGGTGAAGGCTTTGTGGAATGCTCATAATCCTCATTGGACTATGTTTATTCCACTCTTGTCGCCGGCTCTGTTCTTGGTGTTTTTGTTTAAGGCTTATATGTCAAGCCAGAGTTCGTTTAATTTGTGGTATCGTCTCAATCATCGTATGGCTAAGCGTGAAGATGTGCAGAATATGCCTATCAATGCCGGTCAGAGCATTTTTTTGGGACGTTTTGAGGGTAAAATTGTTTCACCCGATGCTCCTTCATCCGTTTTGGTTTGGGGGGGTGATGGATTGGGCAAAACTTCAACCGTGGCCGTGCCTTCTATTTTGATGTCTAATCTTTCAAGTGTGGTTGCTATTGATACTACCGGTGATTTGATGAAATTTACCTCAGGGCATAGATTTGGTTTGGGGCGTGTCTTTTGTTTTGATTGGGATAAAATTGACAATCCTTTGAAAAATGAATTTTGGCCCAGATGGAATCCTCTTTCGGATAAAGATATGCCTGCAAAAAGCCAAAAACGCGAACTTTATTTGCGTCGCTTGGCTGAGCATTTGTTGCCTGATGTTGAGGATTTGTATTGGCGGAGGTTGTCTAATTTGGCGTGTGAGGCTTTGCTGAATTTTTCTGTGGCAAAGGTTGAACAAGCATGTGCTAATGATTATTTGTTGGCTAATTTGATTGACAGAGGCCAATTTAGCGCTGAAGATAAAGATATTTTGCTGAGCTATTATGCCGTTATGCCTCAAAATGTGGCACAGTCTGCTATTGATGACTTGGCTGCCGGCAGAACGCAGGTCGAAAATTATTTGCCTATCGGAAGTTGGAACGGTATTCCTGAGCCCTGGAAAGGAAAAGAGCTCTGTTTGCCTATGATTTATGATTTGCTCTTGTTGCAAAATTTGCGTTCTATCAAAAATCCTCAAGTTGATGTTTGGGCGGCGTTTTTGCAGAGTATGCTCAAAGAAACACTGTTGTTTGGGTATGGGGCTGCTATTGTTGATATGGTGCAAGAGTTGCTTGGGTTGGCTTTTGAAACCAGAAAAAAATTGTTTGATGGTATTGTTGCTCATATGGATATGTTTCGGCAGGACTCTATTCGCGAACGCTGTTCTTCCAGTGATTTTTCTCTTAAGTATGCGCGGGCTATGCGTAAAGATAGCGGTGAGTGGTGCCCGTGTACGGTTTATTTGTCTGCTCAAAATCCCTTTGCGGCCAATATGTCGCGTTTGATGCTGGATATGTTGATTGAACGCAATTTGGAAAAACATAAATCAGCTCAGAAAATGCGCTTGTTGTTTGTGATTGATGACTGGAATAATTTGCCGCCATTTAGCTCGCTTGAACGTGGTTTGAAGTTCGGGGCTGAAAAAAATATCAGTTTCTTGTTGCTTACTAATAATCTTAAAGATGTTAGCGAGGCTTATGGAAAATCGGCCGTGGAAGTTTTACAAGCTTCTTGCGACCACAAGCTTTTGTTTGCTAAAAATAATGTGGAGCTTAGCCAACAATTTAGAGAATTGGCGGTATTCGGTTCTAAGTCTGTGCAGATTCCCATGGTGAAAACCAGTACGTTTTCTAAGGTGAAAAAAGGTGTGGCCGATGCTTATTATTATCGAAAAATTGCAGATGAGCTGGTGGCTTTGCGTACATATAAAAATATTACCAATTCTCAGCATTGGTTGCTCATCAGAGGGTTTTATAATCTGCCGATTAAGGTCGATGCCGAACGTTTTAATTTAGATGCCAGATTTAATTTGCTTTCTTTGAAAAAGCCTATGTTGTTTTTGGATGCTGATCTTGTGAAAGCACGTAATGCTCAGGATGTGGATGTGCCGCCTTTGCCAGATGGTGATTTTTATCATGCAGAGTTTGATGAAAACATGCTTGCTGAAGATGCAGTAACTGAAGGTGAAGAGCAGGGGGTGGTCGAAGATTTTTCTGAAGATCAGGATATTGCAGAAAGCGATGATGTTCAAAGTAACAATATTGTTGAAGTTGATGATGACGATGTCAATGTCGATAATGGCGTTGTAGAAAATAACAATGTCGATGATAACGTTGTGGAAACGCGTGATGTTGCGCAAAATCCTGATGATAAAGTGCATTTTGCTTTTGTCGCAAGAAATGATGAAACTGAAGTGAATGATAAGGAAACTTTTGATGAAATCAATGTTGATGAAAATCAAACGGCTGACGTTTTATCGGATGATGTTGATGAAGAAAAACGCAAAGATGATGATGATTGGTGGCTTAGCGATGATGCTTTTAGAGCCAATGATACTGAAGAGAATCCTTTTGAAAATGATAAAAAATTATCGTGAAGGTGATGAAAGTTATGGAAGAAACTTTATTTTCTACACGGATTAAACGCCCTTTGGCTGATAGAATGCGCCCGCAGTCCTTAAATGAAGTTGTGGGGCAGGATAATGTGATTGGTGATGATGCGCCTTTGGGTAGAATGCTTAAATCCGGTAAAATTACGTCGTTTATTCTTTGGGGGCCTCCAGGATGTGGTAAAACGACGATTGCACGATTGATTGCCGAGCATACGAATCTTTATTTTGAACAAATTTCTGCCGTTTTTTCCGGTGTGGCAGATTTGAAGCGCGTGTTTCAATATGCGCAGGAGCGTCGTGCCAACCAAGGTAAAGGCACTTTGCTTTTTGTGGATGAAATTCATCGTTTTAATAAATCGCAGCAAGATGGTTTTTTGCCATATGTTGAAGATGGAACGGTGATTTTGGTTGGGGCTACAACCGAAAATCCTTCTTTTGAACTTAATGCCGCGCTGCTTTCCAGATGTCAGGTGTTTGTGCTTAATCGGTTGAATGAACCTGAATTTGAAATTTTGCTCGAGCGGGCTGAAAAAGAAATGGGTAAAAAGCTTCCGGTTGATGCTGAAGCACGCGAATTTATTAAGACAATTGCCGATGGTGATGGACGATATATTCTAAATTTGGCGGAGAGTATTTGGAATTATGCTCAGCCAAATGAGATTTTTGATAAAGACGCCGTTATGAAAATTATTCGTTCTCGGGCACCTGTTTATGACAAAGGGCGCGATGGGCATTATAATTTGATTTCGGCCGTGCATAAGTCTTTGCGTGGGTCGGATGTGGATGCCGCTCTCTATTGGGTGGCCAGAATGATTGAAGCCGGTGAAGATCCAAAATATGTTTTACGGCGTTTGACTCGCTTTGCGGTGGAAGATGTGTCTTTGGCTGATCCAAACGCTGTTACTCAAGCAATTGCTTGTTGGGATACGTATGATAGGTTGGGCTCTCCCGAAGGTGATTTGGCCGTTTTTCAGCTCGCGGCTTATTTGGCTACCGCTCCTAAGTCTGTCGGTGTTTATAAGGCTATGCACGCCGCAAGAGAAACGGCGCGCAAAACAGGCTCGCTTATGCCGCCGAAAAATATTTTGAACGCCCCGACAAAACTTATGAAACAGCTTGGCTACCATGAGGGGTATGAATATGATCCTGACTGTGAAGACGGGTTTTCGGGGGCAAATTATTTTCCAGACGGAATGCACCGCGTGAAGCTCTATTATCCGGTGGATAGAGGTTATGAACGCGAAATTAAGAAAAGAATCGAATATTTTGATAAGTTGCGTGCCGAAAAACAGCGTGCCAAAGCTCAGAAAGAGCATAACGAAAATTGATGTTTTGTTTGACTTTTGATATTTGTGTGGTAGTTTGAGCCTGAAAAAAAATTATTAAACTTAAAATTATTGTGCATATGGATTTGAAAAAAGTAGTAGAAGAGCTTGTGCGGATGTCTTCCAAAGAAGTGCAAGAATTGGCTGCTGTTTTGAAAGATGAGTTTGGGATTGAGATTCGCAAAGTTGAGCTTGTAGATCGTGAAAAAGATATGATTTTTGTTTCAAAACCAGAGCGGCGCGAAAAAAATCGTGATGTTATAAAAGCGCAAAACATACGCTATCAAAAGCAAAAGGGGACTTATTGTAAAGGCTATGTTCATCGCTATAATATGAGAAAAAACCACTGTTGAAAGCGGTGGTTTTTTTGTGTTTAAAATTGCTTGTGTTTTGGGGGCGTTTCAGCTAAACTTTGGAAAGTTTAGGAAAGGGAATCCAATGGCCGGTGTCGAGATTGTTAAAGTTAAAAGTGCGGATGACGGAATGCGTCTTAACCGCTGGTTTTTGAAGTATTATCCGGGGTTGTCGCTTGGGCGCCTGCAAAAGCTTTTGCGTACCAAACAAATTAAGGTTGATGGCAAAAAAGCCGAATCTTCTCTCAGACTACTTGCCGGACAAGAAATTCGCGTGCCGCCTCTTGATGAAGAAAAACAAGCTGCCGAAATTAAAAAGGATTTCGTTTCTGCTAAAGATGCGGCGTTTATTCAGTCTTTGGTGATATTTAAAGATAAAAATATTTTGGTTCTTAACAAGCCTTCCGGTTTGGCTGTGCAAGGCGGCACAAATACAACAAGGCATATTGATGGGATGCTTGAGGCTCTTAAATTTGATGCGGATGAAAAGCCAAAATTAGTGCACAGAATCGACAAAGATACAAGCGGGCTGCTCGTTTTGGCCAGAAACCGCAAATATGCCGAGCTTTTGACCAAAGCTTTTCGGGAACATCAGTTGCAAAAAACTTATTTGGCTTTTTGTTTGGGGGTGCCTAAGCAAAGTTCCGGTGTTATTCGCTCAAAACTTTTAAAAGCCGGTGAAAAAGTGGTTGCCTCCCCTGAAGGAAAAGATGCTGTTACTGAATTTGATGTTTTGGATGTGGTCGGAAATAAATTTTCTCTTATTGAAGCGTCTCCCTTAACCGGACGTACGCATCAAATTAGAGCTCATCTCGAATCTATCGGTTGTCCGATTGCGGGGGATGATAAGTATTTTGGTGAAAGCAGAAAAAAATTTGATTTTTTGGCGGATAAATTATACCTTCATGCATATAAAATTAATCTTTCGCCATTATATAATAAAAAACTTGTTATTAAGGCTGATTTGCCGGACTACTTTTTAGAATCGCTCAAGGCGTCGGGTATTAACTTTAAGGAGTAATGTTTATGAGATTTTTTAAGCTGTTGTTTAAAATCGTGTTTGTTTTGGTGGTCTTGCTTCTCATTGGCGGATATATCTTTATTCGGACCTTTGATTTGAACAAATATAAGCCCCTTATCGCGCAGATTACCGAAGAACAAATCGGCAGAAAACTCGCCATTAACGGAGATGCAAAACTCGGTATCTCTTTAATCCCGACATTGGTTTTGAATGATGTGGAGTTGCAAAATGCAGATTGGGCTTCTGCTCCTTTTATGGTTAAGGTGGAGCAAATTGAGATTAAACTTTCGGTTTTGCCGTTGCTCAAAAAGCAGATTGAAATTGATAATGTTACAATCTTAAAACCACAAATTAATCTTGAAGTGGCTAAAAATGGTCTTAATAACTGGACTTTTGAAAAGCCAGATGCTCAAACTGCGGCTCAAAATGTGGAGCAAGCTGCGCAAAAAGCTGCGGAAAGCGGTTTGGTTGATGATAAAACAGCTCAAAAAGCTGCAGAAATGGTTAAAAACAATCCTAAATCTGCTCTTTTGGCCGGCTTTGCCGCTCAGCATGTTTCGATTGAAAATGGTACTTTGATTTATGTTGATGGGCAAAGCGGTTCTACCACTGAAGTGGTGCTTAACAGTTTTAATCTTAAAGCCCCAACAATGGACTCGATGATTGATGTTGATTTTGACGCTTTGGTTAACGGGCAAAAAATTAACGGAACGGCAAGTGTCGGTTCCCTTAACGCGTTGCTTGGCAATAAACCTAATTATCCGGTTAAAGCCAATGTTTCAGCCTATGGTGTGAACGCTCAAGTCAACGGCGTCTTAAACGGAATTATGAGTGGAAATATTGCCTTTGATTTGGCAACCCAAGTTTATAATCCAGAAGGGAATTTTTCGGCGCCAAAGGTTAATTTAAGCACGCAAGCTAAAGGTGATCTGAAAGCGGTGACCTTGGCTAATTTGGTTGTTGATGTGAACGGTAATGTTATTACGGGGCAAGTCAAGGCTGATATTTCCGGTAAGCTGCCGTTTGTGGATGCAACGCTGAACAGTGACAAAATCGATGTGGCAACTTTGATGCCTCAGCCAAAAGCTGCTTTTGCTTTGCCTGCAATCATTGCCTCTGCTCAGGCTTCTGAGTTGTTGCCAAATGATAAAATTCCTTATGAATTTTTGAATTATGCAAATGCAAAAGCACTTTTGAATGTAAAAAGCTTAATTGTTAATTCTGATTTGAGTTTGCAAAATGTTGCGCTTAATGCTTCTCTTAACAACGGGGTTTTGTTTATTAGTCCGTTGACGACTGAATTGGGCGGTGGAAAGCTCGACATGAATGCTTCGGTTAACGCAAAGGCGCAGACTGTTGCTCTTAAACTTCACGGTGCTAACATTATTTTGCAAAAGTTGTATACGCCGCTTGCCGTGCAGCCAAATTCTTCCAACTTTGGCTTTTTAGACGGCGGAGTTTTGGATTTGGATATTGATTTGGCCGGTAAAGGTGCAACCGTTCGTCAGTTGGGCGACTCCCTTAATGGGCAGGTTATTGTTATTGCCGGAAAATCTACCGTGCAAACCGGTAAGTTGCAAATTTTGAGCGGTAATTTCGTAACACAAATTTTGCAGGCTTTAAGGTTGGATAAAAATGTTGATAAAAATATTAATATGAACTGTGCAGTGGTGCGGTCGGATGTTAAAAACGGTGTGTTTACTTTTCCGAAAGGAATTGCTTTTAATGGCAAAAAGTTGAACTTGGTCAGCGATGGTAAGCTTGATTTGAATAATGATAAAATTGATTTTACCATTCATCCGTATTCCGGCGAAGTGATTGATGTTAATATAGCGCAAGCTATTGCCTCCTTCCTGAAAGTTAAGGGGACTTTACAAGCTCCTAAAATTGTTTTGGATGATGCGCAAGCTATTAGAGCTTTGGTGGGTGTGGCTGCTACCGGCGGTGCTACGTATTTGGGGTCTCAGCTGTTGCTTGATAATGATTCTTCTCCTTGTTACACAGCTCTTAAAGGAACTCCTTATGCTACTCGTTTTCCGGCACCCAGTGCTACCAACCAAGCTACACAGGCTGTTTATCAGGGCGCAAGCGATGCTGTAAATGGCGGAATTGACGCTGTTAAAGATACCGCAAAATTTACTGAAGATGGCGTTAAAGATACTGTTAATGGCTTAAAAGATGCTGCTAAGGGGTTGCTGAACTCTTTTAAGCGGCAATAAATGGAGGTAAAATGGCGTTTTCTTTAGAAAAATCTTGGGCGGAAATTGCTCGTGACAGAGAGAATTTGACTGAGCAGCTTATGGGATTTGCACGGGCGGATTGTTTGCTTTATTGGTCGCCGAGTGAAAAAGTTTTTGCTGAACAAGAAAAGCTTTGGTTGCCGATTTTGACTTGGATTGGAAATATTTTTAAAATTGAACTCAAAACCACAACCGGTTTGGATGAACCAACTGAAAACAGACAATATGGTCCGGCTTTTAGAAAAATTATTTTAGAGCTTGATGATGTTCAATTTGCCGCATTCTATGTGGCGGCTTCGTTGATGCGGTCTGATATTTTGGCGTTGGCTTTGGTGAAAGGGAGGCTCTCGGCCGATGATGCTTTTGAAGCGGCTTTTGTTGAGGAAATTTGGCAGGCCAAAATTTGGGGAATCGATGAAGAGGCTGAAAAACGTCGGCAAGCCATTCACTCGGAACTGAAAGAAATTGAAAAATTTTTACAGGTTAACGGCAAAAAGTAATGGAACGTGAAGTCTATATTAAAATCTATGGGCGTGTGCAAGGCATCGGTTTTCGCTGGTGGGCGGTGAAAAACGCTGAGGAAATCGGTGGAATTTCCGGCTGGGTGCGTAATGTGGAAGACGGAACGGTGGAAATTATGATGTCCGGTGAAGAAGATAAGATTGATAAGATGCTTGTTGCCTGCCACAAAGGTCCGCCGCTTTCTCGGGTTGACTCTGTCAAATTTGTGGTGGGACGCTGGAGCGGGTTTTTGCCCCCGATTGAACAAGGTGTGTTTAAAAGAGTTTGAAAAATAAAAAAACCGAGAGATTTTATTATCCTCGGTTTTTTTATTCAGTCTTAAAAGTTTTGCAGTGATAACTGCCCTTTTAAGATTGTTTCATAGTCATTAATTAATTGTTTGAACCTTTCCTCTTCTAAAATATGTGTGTTTAGAATGAGTACAGCTTCAAGCAAAAATCGAAGAGAATTTTCCTCTCTCTCAAGAGTACTTTGTGATGCATACACGGTGTCAAGGTAAGAGTACATCAACTCTTCATTATCGCCTTGTTCCCATGTTTCTTCCTCTGACAATGCTTGGCCAAAATGCTCAAATTCAAATTTAACATATTTGGCAACAGAGGCATTCAATTCTTCCTTTTCAAGATTGTGTTCAATGTGCAGCTGAGAAAGGATCTTCCATTCTTTTTGAAGGTTGCGGTCCTCACAAATGGTTTTAATCCTTTCAATTATAATACCGCACTTGTTATCACACCCCTCTTTGCAAAGAGAATTTTTTAATACAAGAACCTTAAAAATAAGGTTTGAAACCACCAAATCTAATAGCGCATCAGCTAACTTTATATCATCGCTGCGCAGCCTATAATTCTTAATTTCTTCCTCATCCGGAATCATAATCGATATGATGTCACAGATGGTATTTCTTATATTTTCCATAAATAATAATTTTTAAATTGTATACTTCCAGATCTGCTTTATACCTTAATGGACAAAATTTGTCAACTAAAATCGGCATAAATTTTTAAGTTTTTTTTATTTTTTTATTAATTGGGCATATTCTGCCTTTTTGTGCGCCAGCATTTGGCCGTTTTCCCCTTCTAAGGGCGCAAATTTGCGTGCAATTGTGTATTGGGGCAGGTGTTGTTTTATCTCAGAAATATTTTGATTCCACGCGGTGGGGCGGATGCGGATTTTTTTGCTTTGTCCGGCAGAAACACGAGGGGTTATCTCTCCGCTATCCGCGTCTTCAAACTCGCTTAAAGTCAGCTTAATGGTGTTTAAACTGTTTGGTATCAAAAATTCGATTTCCTCTCCTGCGTTGATATAATTGCGGAGCTCAAATATTGCATCTTCTCCTTGCCACTCGACAATTGAACCGGCAAAAAGCCAATCACCCAATGTGCGGGTATATTCATAATTTTGGCTGATGTTGGTTAATTTGCCGTCATGAAATCCTAAGCAATAGCCGCGGTTTTGTAAAGTTTCTAACTCGGGCATATATTTTTCATAATCCCATTCTTTGGGGTTTTGATACCAGTCATCTATGGCTTGACGGTAGGCTCTTGCAACCGTGCCGGCGTAATATTCGGTTTTATTTCGGCCTTCAACCTTAAGAGAATCCATGCCAATTTTCAATAAATCCGGCAGGCGTGGCATCAAGCACATATCTTTAGAGTTTAAAATATAGCCGCCGTGCTCATCTTCCATAACCTCATAATATTCTCCGGGGCGGAATTCTTCTTCCAGCAAAAATTCAAAACTGTTTTTGTTGTGTTCGTCAATTATGAGCTCTTTTATTGTTCCGTCTTTTAGTCTTAAATGAAGTTTGTAGTGCCAGCGACAGCAGTGGGCGCATTTGCCCTGATTGGCACTGCGGTCAGCCAGATAATTGGAAATCAGGCAGCGGCCCGAATAGGACATACACATAGCGCCATGCATAAAACATTCAAGCAAAATGTCAGGGCAGTCTTTGCGAATTTGTTTCATTTCATCAAAGGTTACTTCTCGCCCTAAAACGCAGAGTTTTGCGCCTTGTTGCTGCCAGAATTTTACGGCCAGTGATGAACATATATTGGCTTGGGTCGAGACAAACAAGTTTAACTCCGGTGCGTGTTCTCTCACATACATAAACACTCCGGGATCGGCAATTAATACACCATCGGGTTTTAATTGGCGCAGCGTATCAACAAAGGTGGGAAGTTTTTCGGTGTCGCGGTTGTGCATAAATAAATTGAGTGTTAAATATATTTTTTTACCGTGTTTATGGGCAAAGGCTATGCCTTCTTGCAAATCTTCCATGGTCATTTTTGACTGTGCTCTTAAGCACATATCAGGTGTGCCGGCGTAAACCGCGTCTGCACCGTATAATATGGCGGTTTTTAACTTAACCAATGAACCGGCCGGTAAAAGTAATTCTGCTTTGTTTAACATTTTTATCCTCTGTTATTGTTTGATGGTGATGGCTGTAGTGTAAGCGTTTAATTCACCTAAAGGGGTGTCTTCCATGTGAATTCGGGCGATGTAGGCAAGCTTGCTTTTTTCGTCTGTTTGTAACCACAGATGAATGGGATTGTCTTTGCTTATTGTCCAAATAAGGTCATCATCATCGTTGTCAAGTTTATCAATATAGGCAATGCATTTGTGCGCGCTGCCTTTGATGTTGGGGCTAAGCTCGTGCATGACGAGTTCTTCAGTGCCTCGGTCTTCAAAAATGATGGAAAAGCGTTTTTTGCCGTCAAAAATTTCAAGTCTATTGGCGCAGGTGCCTTTATTATTATATTGATAAGCAATTTGTCCTAGGGCCGTTTGTAAGTCTGTTGTGCCAAGATTATTAGTATCTTGTTCGATTTCAACACGTTTGCTCTTGTTGTTTTTGGCACTGATACGGTATGTGGGCAAGCCTGCGGCGTTATAATACATTTCTTTGCTGCGGCGTGTGCTGCTCGATTGGGATAAGGAGGTGTATTTTTGGGTTTGTAATTTTTGGCTTTTTAAAATTTTACCAATGCTTTGGTAACTGGCTGTGAAAGGATAGATTACATCAATCAATCCATTGGTGCTGACTTTTGATAATACGGAAAATTTGTTGGCGCCAAGGTCATATTCAAATTCGGTGCGGCCGGCATCAAAAGGGCCAACGTGGACAATAAAGTCTTGCTTGACGCTTGCACTTTGTGCTTCCTGGGCAAATAAGGTTATTATCAGCGCAAAAATTATTTTTTTCATTTTGTTTGTTAGCCTTTCCTTAAATCTTTCAACGCATACTAACATATATTTTTTTATTTTAAAGGATTTAATCTATGAAAAAAGTTATGGTGCTGATGGGGGGCTTTTCGGCTGAACGCGAAGTGAGTCTTGTGAGCGGTAAAGGTGTGGCTGAAGCTTTGAAAAAGGCAGGATATCAGGTTTATGCCTATGATTTGAAAAATGTGGAAGATTTTATATTAGAAATTAAGGCGAATCGACCTGATGTGATTTTTAATGCTTTGCACGGAAACTGGGGGGAAGATGGTGAAATTCAGGCTATGCTCGACTTGTTGCAAATTCCTTATACGCATTCGGGAATGAAGGCCTCTTTGCTTGGTATGGATAAAGAGCTTACCAAAATGGAGGCTCAGAAAGCCGGAATTAAAGTTGCGGAATCTGAAAAAACGACTTTTGCAAAACTGCGCCAATCTGGCTCTAGAATCCCTATGCCTTATGTGGTGAAGCCTGTGGCGGATGGGTCAAGCGTCGGGGTGTTTATTGTGCAATCCGAAAGTGATTTGGCTCAGGTCAAATATGATGATGAAAATAGAGAAATTTTGGTGGAAAAATATATTTCGGGACGCGAGTTGACTTGTGCCGTTTATAACGGTAAGGCTTTGGCGGTGACGGAATTGTGTCCGCATGCCGCATTTTATAATTATCAAGCTAAATATACCAATGGAATGACACAGCATGAGTTGCCGGCAAATCTTGCTCCCGAAGTTGAGCGGGTGGTAAAATCTTATGCCGAAAAACTTCATGCCGCTTTGGGGTGCAATATGTTGTCACGCTCTGATTTTCGCTATAATGACATTGACGGGGTGGTGCTTTTGGAAATTAATACCAACCCGGGGATGACGCCTTTGTCTTTAGTGCCGGAGCAAGCAAAGTTTGTTGGAATTTCTTATGAAGATTTATGCGCCGGTTTGGTGGAAAATGCTTGTTGCAGAAAGTTTGATTGATGAAGCTTGCCGATAACAGCAAAATGCGTGATTTGGTGATTGTTATTGCCGGTCCTACAGCGTCAGGAAAGTCTCAACTTGCTATTGATTTGGCGTTGGCTTTTGATGGGGCGGTGGTTAATGCCGATTCAATGCAGGTTTATAAAAACACACCCATAATTTCAGCTTGTCCTTCTGCGGAGGATAAAAAAATTGTGCCGCATTTACTTTATGAAATGTGGGACGCTTCTTTTAACGGCTCAGTGGTGGACTGGATGAATGAGGTTGTGCCTTGTATTCAAAAGCTTTGGCAAAATAACAAAGTACCGGTTGTGGTGGGTGGAACAGGAATGTATTTGGACAATCTTATCAACGGTGTGACGCCCATTCCCGAAACTAAAGAGGATGTTAAGCGTAAGGTGGCGCAAATGCTGGCAAAAGACGGCGTACAAAAATGTCATGAAATTTTGGCTTTGGTAGATGCTAAAACAGCCGAAAGGCTCAGCCCGAACGATACGACGCGCGTGCGACGTGCCTTGGAGGTTTTTTATGATACAGGTAAGCCTTTAAGCTATTGGCACAGTTTGCCGATGAAAAAACTTTTACCGAATGCTGTGTTTTATGTTATATCCATTTTGCCTGATAAAGCGGAGCTTGATAAACGCTGTTTTTTGCGTTTTGATAAAATGGTGGCTCAAGGGGCTGCCAAAGAAGCAAAAAAGCTGGAACGCTTACAGCTTTCTTCTAAACTGCCGGCTATGCGCGCCTTGGGGGTGCCGGAGTTGTTAAGCTATGTGCGTGGTGAAGTCTCGTTATCTGAAAGTATCGAATCAGCAAAACTCCATACCAGACAATATGCCAAAAGGCAACGAACGTGGTTTAAAAATAAGCTGAATGCAAATTTTGTTGTTCCTTGTTGCTATGCTTCTCAAAAAGAAATTTTAGAAAATATTATTATTGATGTTAAAAAGATGTTTTAAGGTGTTGCATAAACGCTTATATCGTTATAAAACAAAATAAATTATTTTTTTTATGAACTCAAACTGTTGGAGATTTATATCATGCTTTCAAAATTGATGGGATGGTTGTCTGCCGATATGGCTATCGACTTGGGTACGGCAAATACCTTGGTTTATGTCAGAGGCAAGGGAATCGTTTTGAATGAGCCGTCCGTCGTGGCTATTGAAGAATATCGCGGTAAAAAACAGGTGTTGGCTGTGGGTAATGAAGCAAAACTTATGCTCGGGCGTACACCGGGGAATATTCATGCTATCAGACCTTTGCGCGATGGTGTTATTGCCGATTTTGAAATCGCTGAAGAAATGATCAAATATTTTATTCGTAAAGTTCATAATCGTCGCACATTTGCATCTCCTTTGGTGATTGTTTGTGTGCCGTCCGGTTCAACCGCCGTTGAACGCCGTGCTATTCAGGAATCTGCCGAAGCTGCAGGTGCGCGTAAGGTTTGGTTGATTGAAGAGCCTATGGCCGCTGCTATCGGTGCAGGTCTTCCTGTGACTGAACCAACCGGTTCTATGGTGGTGGATATTGGCGGTGGTACAACGGAAGTGGCTGTGCTTTCTTTGGGCGGAATCGTTTATGCCCGTTCTGTTCGTGTGGGCGGTGATAAAATGGATAGCGCCATTATCTCTTATATCAGACGCAATCATAACCTTTTGGTTGGTGAGGGTAGTGCTGAGCGCATCAAAAAAGAAATCGGCTCCGCTTGTCCGCCGGAAAAAGGTGAAGGTCGCACCGTGGAGATTAAAGGACGCGATTTGATGAATGGCGTGCCGAAGGAAATTGTGATTACCGAACGCCAAGTGGCTGAAAGTTTGGCTGAACCTGTTTCTCAGATTGTGGAGGCGGTTAAGGTTGCTTTGGAAAATACGGCTCCGGAATTGGCTGCCGATATCGTTGACAAGGGCATTGTATTGACCGGTGGCGGTGCTTTGCTCTCAAACTTGGATCAGGTATTGCGCAATGCAACCGGTTTGCCGGTGTCTATTGCCGAAAATCCGCTTGCTTGTGTGGTTAAGGGGACTGGTAAGGCTTTGGATGATATTCATCGCTTGAGAAGTATATTATCCACGATGTATTAATCTTTTTGTAGACTCAAAGACGTCAGTGGCTCGCTGGCGTTTTTGAGTTTTGTTTTTTTTCTTTTTTTTGTTTGGGCGTGTCATGAAACGTAGAAGAGTTTTATTTATGCAGCTGAGCCATATTCGTTTGCTCTTGAAAAAGTTTGCATTGGTCATTCTCTTTTTGGTGGCGTTTGTGATGATGCTCCTTAATAAAACAGACACGGTGTTGGTGGATAAAACGTCTTCTGTGGCAACCGATGTTATTAGTCCGTTGGTTGATTTGCTTAATCTGCCGGCTAAAAGTGTTTCTTTTGTTTATGATTATTTTAAGGATTTGCGTTTGGCTCGTGCCGAAAACCGCAAATTGCGCGCAGAAAACCGAAAGCTTCGTCTGATTAGCGAACGCGCTCGTTCTTTGGAAATTGAAAACAGGCTGTTGGCTCAGCTTTTGAACTATACGCGCCCCGATGAAGAAAACCTGATTACTGCGCGTGTGATTGCTGAAGAGGGTGATGCTTTTTCTCATTCTTTGATTGCTTATACCGGCAAAGCTTCTAACCCGCAAAAAGGACAGGTTGTTTTGACTGAAAAGGGTGTTGTCGGGCGGTTGGATAAAGTCGGCAAAATGTATAGCAAAATCTTACTAATTACTGATATTAACTCTCGTATTCCGGTGATGATTGAAAAAACACGCGTACGCGGTATCTTGGCCGGCGATAATGAATTGCAGCCTAAATTGGTGTTTACGCCGCTGTTTTCCGAAATTAAAGTGGGTGATAGAATCGTAACCTCGGGTGTGGCCGGCGTGTTTCCTTCCGGATTGCCGGTCGGCGTGGTTTCTCAGGTGTCTAAACGCGAAATAAGGGTCTTGCCGTTTGCTGATTTGGACCGTGTGGAATATGTTAAAATTGTCTCTTATCCCGTTGATGATGAGGAAACTCTTGATGATGAAACACAGGAGGTTAATCATGAATGATGATTGGAGCGAAACACTCAAGGCCTATTTGCAATCTTTGATGCCTTTGTTGTCTTCTATCTTGTTAGTGATTTTTTCTTTTGTGCCCTTTAATGTGGTTTGGGATTCAAACATACATGCCGCTGTTGCTTGTGCCTGCGTGTATTATTGGTTGTTGCACAGGCCGGATGTGTTTAATTTGTTTTCGGTTTTTATTTTGGGCTTGGTGGAAGATGCTTTAACTTCAGCTCCCTTGGGTGCTTCCATTTTGCAACTCTTAATCTTGTATGTGGTCGTGAATAATTTGCTTAAATATTTTAACGGCAAATCTTTTGAGGTGATGTGGGTCGGCTTTGTTTTGTGCTCTTTTGTTGCAATGTTTGCTCATTGGTTTATTGTGTCGGTTTATTATGCCGCCTTTTTGCCTTTTGGATTGTTTTTCTTTACTTTTTTGGTTACGGTATGCGCTTACCCTTTAATTACTCTATTCAATGTGTTTGTGCAAAACAAACTTATGACGGACGAGGCTTAAAATAAATGAACAGAGATAATGATAAAGGCAAAATTTTGTTACAGCGCGCTTTGGTTATGGCCGGTGGTATGGCGTTGCTCCTGTTTGGTATTATCTTGCGCCTTTATTATTTGCAGGTGTTTCAGGCTGATAAGTTCAAAATGTTGGCCGATGAAAATCGTATCTCAACGCGTTTGGTCATTCCGGAAAGAGGTATTATTTATGACAGAAACGGTACCGTCCTTGCGACTAATGAGCAAAACTTTCAGGTTATGATTGTGGCAGAACAAACTGCTGATGTACAACAAACGCTGGATGCTTTTAAAAAATTAATGCCTTTGTCTGAAGATGAAGAAAAAAGGATTAAGCGTGATTTGAAACGCAACCGGAGCTTTGTGCCGGTTAAAGTGAAAGAAAACTTGACTTGGGAAGAGGTGGCTAAAGTACAGCTGAATGCCGCTGAGCTCCCCGGAATTTATATTGAAGAAGGGCTGAACCGCTATTATCCTTATGGTGAAAAAATGGCTCAAGTTTTGGGATATGTGGCGGCTGTTTCCGACTCCGATCCTAAAGATGATCCTTTGCTTGAAGTGCCGGGGTTTAAAATCGGAAAATCCGGTATTGAAAAGTTTTTGGAACAACGCTTGAGAGGCAAAAGCGGTATCCTTAAAATGGAAGTCAATGCTTATGGCCGCGTGATGAAAGAAATTGAAGAAACTGAGGGCGTTCCTGGTGAAAACATTACTTTAACGCTGGATGCCAGATTGCAAGAAAAAGCTTATGATGCTTTTCAGGATCAGAGCGGGGCAGCTATCTTGCTTGATGTGCATTCCGGTGAAATTTTGGCCTTTGTTTCAACCCCTGCTTTTGACCCAAATGCTTTTGCCAGAGGTTTGACTCATCAAGAGTGGAATGCTTTGCAGACAAATGAAAAAACACCTTTGGTGAATAAAGCTATTCAAGGGCATTATTCTCCGGGGTCTGTCTTTAAGCCTTTGGTGGCTTTGGCCGGTTTGGAAGCCGGTGCTATTAAGCCTGACACTAAGCTTTTTTGCAATGGACGTATGGCCTTGGGTGATCATTTCTTCCATTGTTGGAAATATTGGGGACATGGTAACTTAAATGTGGTTGAAGCCTTGATGCACTCTTGTGATATTTTCTTTTATGAAACGGCTTTAAGGGTTGGAATCGATAAAATCGCCGATATGGCTCGCCGCTTTGGCTTGGGCGAAAAAATCGGAATCGGTCTTGAAAATGAACTGCCGGGATTGGTGCCGGATAAAAAATGGAAATTGAAAAATAGGGGTGAACCTTGGCAACAAGGTGAAACGCTTATTGTTGGTATTGGGCAGGGGTCTTTGTTGGTGACGCCTTTACAATTGGCTACTATGACGGCTCGCTTGGTGAATGGCGGCTATAAAGTTAAGCCGACCTTCTTTCCGGTGTCTGACAGAAATCTGTTGAAAATCGAGAAGATTAATGTTTCGGATACTTATTTGGATATGGTTAAACAAGGAATGTATGATGTGGTGAATATTCCAGGTGGTACGGCTTGGATGTCCAGATTTGATTATCATGGTATGAAAATGGGCGGAAAAACCGGTTCGGTGCAAGTGCGTCGTATTACGCTAAAAGAACGCCAACAAGGTATTACAAAACAAGAAGACTTGCCGTGGAAGTATCGTGACCATGCTATTTTTATCGGTTATGCGCCGGCTGATAATCCTAAATATGCCGTGGCGGTGCTGGTGGAACATGGTGGCGGTGGTTCTAAGGCTGCGGCTCCGATTGCAAGCAAAATTTTGAAAGATGCTTTAATTCTTGATCCGGTTGTTTACCGTAAACACTAAGAGGCTCGTGTATGTATAAACCTTATGAAACTAGTTTTCGCGCTCAGCGAATGTCTATTAAAGAAAAGTTGATGAACATCAGCTTTTGGTATGTGTTTTGTATATGCTTGCTGGCTGCTGCCGGCACGGTAATGCTCTATTCGGCTGCTAACGGGCATTGGAACCCTTGGGCTATAAAGCAATTGGCTCGCTTTTGCGTGGGACTCGGTGTTATGTTTGTGTTGGCTTTGATTGATATTCGATGGCTTATGCGATATGCTTATGTGTTTTATATTTTTGCTCTGGTCTTGCTTTTGGTCGTGGAGGTGAATGGGCATACCGGTATGGGGGCTCAGCGCTGGATTAATTTTGTTTTTTTTAAGCTGCAACCTTCTGAATTGATGAAAATTGCTCTTGTGATGGCTTTGGCTAAGTATTTTCACGGGGTGCCTCTCCAATCTATTGAAAGTATTAAGGGAATTATTCCGCCTCTTTTGATGGCCTTGGTGCCGGCCGGATTAATTATTATTCAACCGGATTTGGGTACGGGATTGATGTTGGTTATGACGACTTGTGCGATTTTCTTTTGTGTCGGCGTGCAATTGTGGAAGTTTGGGCTTGTGGGGTTGTCCGCAATTATTATGGCCCCGATTGCTTGGCACTTTTTACATGATTATCAGAAAAACCGTGTGTTGACTTTTTTGAATCCGGAACGGGACCCTCTTGGTGCCGGATATCATATTATTCAATCTAAAATTGCTTTGGGATCGGGGGGAATTTTTGGCAAGGGCTTTTTGAAAGGGACGCAAAGCCATTTGAACTTTTTGCCTGAAAAGCACACCGACTTTATTTATACCATGCTTTCGGAAGAATTCGGTATGGTGGGCGCTGTTTTGATTATTCTTATTAATCTGATTATTATTGCTTATGGTTTTTCTTTTGCTTTCAAAAGCAGTAGCTATTTTGGCAAAATCTTGGCACTCGGATTGACAACGAATTATTTCTTGTATGTCTTTATTAATACGGCTATGGTCTTGGGACTTATTCCGGTGGTCGGCGTGCCTTTGCCTTTGATTTCTTATGGCGGAACGGTTATGCTCTCCATTATGGCGAGCTTTGGGTTAATGCTTTCGGTTTATATTAACCGCAATATTTCTCTTGGTAAAGAATAGGTTTTGTTAATAGTTGAGGCGTTGCAGAAATTCTTCATAATTTGCGGCTGACAAGTAGGGATTGCAGCGCTTTTCTTCTCCCAACGTGAATGGACCGGCCGGTAAGCCTTGTGCCAATCGGCTTTGGGCTGTTTGAAGATATTTTTGAACTTCTTTATCGTTTTGGGAAAAGTAAAGTGCTTCTCTTGCCGCATGTAACGTATATTCATGTCCGGGGTAGAATAAGGTATCTTCAGGTAAAGATTTTATTTTTTGAATAGAATTCCACATCTGTTCCGGGGTGCCTTCAAATATGCCGCCAATGCACAAATTAAACAAAGTATCTCCGGTGAAAAGCGCTTTGGAATCGGCAAAATAATATAAAATATGGCCTATGGTGTGTCCGTCTACGCTGATGATTTGGCATTGGCTGCTGCCGATGTGAAATATCTCTCCTTTTTTGAGGCTGATGTCTAGCCCTCTTATGCGGGATTTGTCTTCTTCATTGCCAACGACTTTGCAATTGTAAAGTTTTTTTAATTCCAGATTTCCATCAGTATGGTCAAAGTGATGGTGCGTGTTTAAGATATATTGCGGCTTTATGCTCTTTGCTTGGCATACTGTAACAATCGGGCCTACTTCAGAGGGGTCTATGAGCGCTGAAATATTACTTTGTTTGTCGGTTATTAAGTAAGAATAATTATCCATTGTGCCGGCACGGCATAATATTGGGGTGATGTTTATCATAAATAATCCTCCGGATTAATCTCATCTATTTGTTCCGGTGAGATATATTGTTCGGCATATTCTTTATAAACGCCGCTTTCGATAAATACCCTATATAAATCAGGGTCAATGTGTCCGTTGTTTTTCATATCACGCATGATACTTAAAACTTCACTTAATTTTTTAGGTTCTTTATATGGGCGGTCGCTTGCAGTCAGGGCTTCATATATATCCGCTATGGCCATGATTTTTGCGGGAATCGACATTTGGTCTCCGGTTAAGCCGTTGGGGTACCCTTTGCCATCAACGCGCTCGTGATGCGCACCGGCATATTCCACAACATTTGATAATTCTTTGGGAAAGTGGATTTCTTTTAGCATATCTATTGTTACAACAATATGCTCATTGATTTTGGCTCGTTCTTCCTTATTAATCGTGCCTTGGCGTATCTCTAAATTATATAATTCTCCGTAATTGTAGCCTTTGGAAATTAGGTCTTGACGATTTTGCAATAGATTTTCATAGGCCGGCTTTTGATAGGCTTCTATGTCGGGGATGTTGTCTCGCTCCGCCCAGGATAAGCCTTTGGTGCGGTCAAAATAACGTATAAATTTTATTTTAGAAAGCTGTTCCAGCCTTATGATATCTTCATCCTTTAAGGGTGTGTCTCCGGTGTTGCATTTGGCTATAAAGGCAAAGTCATCTTCAAGTTGGGCTACTTTTGACACAAATTCGGCTTGCAAGTTCTCTTTGCTATCTGTATTGGCTAATCTTTTCTTTAAATAATCAATATGGGCATCGCGCCTTAAAATTTCAAACCGGTCTCTTATTTCGTGGATGCGGTTATATATGGTTTCAAGTTTTGTGGCTTTGTCGACAATATATTCCGGTGTGGTAATCTTTCCGCAATCGTGCAGCCATGAAGCTATGTTTAGGGCGTACCAATCATCTCGGCTCATTTCAAAATTTTTTAGGGGACCGGTCGTTTCTTGGACCGCAGCCGTTGTTAACATTCTGGCTATGACCGGAACCCTTTGGCAATGTAGTCCGGTGTAAGGTGATTTGGCGTCTATGGCTTTGGTCAAAACCTCTATAAATGACTCTAATAACTGGTTGTAGGAGCCCCGCAGTTGATGATTTTCTATCGTTATGCCTAATAAGGTGCCTATTGCTTGCAGGTTTTTTTGTGCGCTGGGCGTGAAACTTATGATTTTGCCGTTTTTGTCTTGCGCGTTGATAAACTGGGCTACCGCGGTGACTCTTCCTTTGCGGCTTATTATCGGCAGAGTTAGACATGACAAAACCGTATAGTTGTTCTCTTGTTCAAAATTCTTGAATAAATTATGTTCAAAGTCGGTGGCGGCATATACATTGGCATAATTCAAAATTTCTTTCCTTAGGGCGCTGGCCTCGGCCATGCTGACTTTGTTTTTTTCTTTTAAGTCGGGAAGGTAGCTTATTGGATAGAGGGCTATGTTGTCACTTCCGTTGCGGCTTAAACCTATGCTCTTGATACGGGTTATTTCTAGGTTAAAGTAGTCGTCACTGTTTAATATGTATAAAAATGTTCCGTCTGCCTGTGCTACTTGTTGTGCATATTCTATGATGTTGGTTAGCACGGTGTCATAATCTTTGCATTCAAATATTTTGCTGTTGAGCTCTAAGATGTCTTCATAATTTTTGTCTTGAGAATCTGCCACTTTGTTCTCTCCTCTCGTGATTGAGATAGTATTTTTGCGCAAAGTTTAACACGACTTTGTTAATTTTTAATCAATAAAAAAAGCGAAGTTCATATTTGAACCTCGCTTTTGGTCTGAAAGTTATGTCTTGAAAAATTTATCTGCTTTGGGTTTTGTTATTCTGTATCATTTGTGCGGCTATGTATTCTTGTTCGGCGGCGCTCATTGCTCTATAGGCAATGTTTGCGTCTTCATTGAAAAATTGACCGCTCCCAAGCCATTGTCCTTTTGATTTTGCTTGATTGGTGTAGTAGGGTTTGTTAGCGTCGGCTTCATATGCATTGCCTCTCCAGCCTTGGCCGTTGTTGGCTAAAATTTTGTTGGCGATAAATGAACGGTTGGCGTCCGCTTCCAGCGTTTTATTGGAACTTTTTAATTCTGTTCCGCCTTTCATAAAAAATTCTTTAGTTTCTCCGTGGCTGAAAATTCGTTCAGCATTCTTCTTATTTAGGTTTGACATAACTTTTCTCCTTCAAATAATTATATTATTCCTTATCTTTTGTCTATTATCGCAAGTAATTTTTAATTTGTCAACACCAAATTGCAAAAAAACGTTCAATTATTTTGTTATTGTGCTTTATTTATACTGTATTTTATGTATAATTCAATAACGAATGTTTAATATGTACAAAAAAAATTTATTTTATTGAGGCTTTTATGTCACTTTTTAAGTCTGTGGCGACTTTTGGCGGCTTTACACTGCTTAGTCGTGTGACCGGTTTCTTCCGCGATATGGTTTTGGCTAACTTTTTGGGCGCCGGTAAAGTGGCTGATGCCTTTTTTGTGGCGTTTAAACTCCCGAATCTTTTTCGTAGCTTGTTTGCCGAGGGTGCTTTTACATCGGCTTTTGTTCCGATGCTCTCTGCTAAAATGGTCTCTGACGGACAACAAAAAGCTATGCATTTTGCTTCTCAATCCATTTCGGTGTTGGCGTTCTTTTTGCTTATCTTTACTTTGCTGATGGAATTTTTTATGCCGGAGTTGATTTTGCTCTTGGCTCCGGGGTTTCGTTCTGATCCTGAAAAAATTCAGATGGCGGCGCAACTTTCACGTATTACGTTTCCGTTCTTGCTCTTTATCTCTATTGTATCTTTTCAGTCCGGAATTCTTAATTCTCTCAATAAATTTGCTGCACCTGCCGCTACGCCGATTATTTTGAATTTTATGATGATTATTTCCGCCTTTGTGTTTACGCCTTTTGCTCCGACTCCTGCTCATGGTATTGCTTTTGGCGTGTCGGTGGCCGGCGTGTTGGAAATTTTGTGGTTGATGTTTTTTTTGAAAAAATGCGGTGTTTCGCTGCGACCTCAATGGAATGTTTGGGCCCTTGTTCATACAAACGATATTAAAACCTTATTTAAGCGAATCGCTCCGGGCGTGTTGGGTTCCGGTGTTTATCAAATCAATATGATGGTGGATACTATTATTGTTTCTTTAGTTGGAACAGGGGCTATTTCTTGGCTCTATTATGCTAATCGCTTACAACAACTGCCTCTGGGTGTTATTGGAGCAGCAATTAGTGTGGCTTTGCTGCCGGTTTTATCTAAAAATATTAAAGAAAACAATCTTGATGAGGCTAATCGGTTGCAGGAGCGTGCGGTCGAATACGGTGCTTTGCTTTCTATTCCGGCGGCTGTGGCTTTGATTGTTTTGGCTGAACCGATGGTGAATATTTTGTTTCAGCATGGCAAATTTGGCTCTTTGGAAACCAAAATGACGGCTCAAGCCATTATTGCTTATTCTATCGGGTTGCCGGTTTATGTGTTGGTTAAAGCTTTGACCCCAAACTTTTTTGCGCGTGGGGATACGCGGACGCCCGTTAAATACAGTATTGTGGTGTTTGTGGCTAATGTTATTTTTTCTTTGCTGCTCATGAAGCCTTTAGGGCATGTCGGCGTGGCTACGGCAACGTCCTTGGCGGCATTTATATCCTTTTTTCAATATAAGCGCGGGCTTAAAAAACGCGGCTATTGGAAATTTTCTCGTTCCTTGAACCTGAAAATTGCTAAAATTATTTTGGCATCGTTGCTTATGGGCGTGGTTTTATTTTTAGCTTCTTGGGTGTTTGACGGCCTTTATAATGATTGGCTCTTGTTGTCTGTTTGGCCTAAGCTTTTTATTTTTGCATTTTTATGCCTTTTCGGTCTTGCAACTTTTTTGGGGCTTGCTAAACTACTTGGTGTGTTTGATTGGTCTGAGTTAATTCGGTTGTTGCCTAAAAAAGGAACAAAAAAACATGGTTAAAGATAAACTAAAATCATTTGTTTCCGCTTTGTGGATGGGAATTAAAAACTCTCATAAGGTTTATGAATCTTTTGTGCAGACTTTGACTTTTTTTATTAAGTCTTGGTGGCATTTGTTATTGATTGCCTTGGTGTTTGTGGTGGGATTATACTATCCGCTCGGGGCTTATTTTATTCATGATATTGACAAGAATCCTAATTATGAAGTCAAACCACTCGATAAAACGCAGTCGGCGGCGGTTGAGACGTTGGCCTTTGTGATTAATCGTGAGGTTAATGATAAAATGTGGACCCCTAATTTGCCGTTCTTTTTTCCGTCATATTTCTTGGATGATATGCCGAATTTTCAGCTCGGTATGATGGATGCCGTGCGGGTCGTGGCGCTAAGTTTGAGCCGCGTTGATGATTTTGGTTATCATCAAAATTTGAAAAAGGCTTCGGAGCTTTTGGCTTATCCGGGGACGGTGTGGATGTTTGCTCCAGATAATAACTTGTTGCCGGCTCCGTCTGCAACCAGACAATATCGTAAGGCTCGAAATTTATTGGTGGATTTTAACAGGTCTTTGGCTGATGGCGAAATTCCTCCATTGTCTTTGACCGAAAAAGGTTTGGCGGCTTTGTTGCAAAATGTTGCGCAAAGTATGAATAAATCCGTTGAACAATTACAGACTCAGGTTAGAGAACATGCTTCTGATTTTTGGGATGGTAAGGCCGACGATGTGTTCTTTTATAATCAAGGGAAGCTTTATGCTTATTTGTTATTATTAAAGGGCGTGGGTGAAGATTATAAAAATGTTATTGTTAATTATAACGCTTATCAGCCATGGACCGCTTTGTTGGCTGATTTGGAGGCTGCCGTTGAGCTAAACCCAAAATTTGTGCGTAATGCCGGCCTTTCGCAATCTTTTGCGCCGAACCATTTGGCTTATTTGGCCTTGTTTGCTCTTAAAGCACAAAAAATTGCTTTAGGTATGGTTTCTTTATTTAATCATTTTGAAAAATAGGATTTTAGATGTTTATTCAGACTCAAAATACTCCCGATGCTAATGTGATGAATTTTTTTCCCGATAAAAAGTTGATGAAAAATTCTCAGGCCGAGTTTGTGGATGCCAAAACTTTGCGCAAATCGCCGTTGGCTGAAAATATTTTTGATTTGGGTGGGGTGGAATCTATTTTTATTTCTCCGGAGATGCTCTCGGTTACGAAAACCAGCGAGGCTTCTTGGGATGATTTGAAACCTTTAATCTTGGCGGAAATTATGGACTTTTTAGCTACAGGTGCCGAAATCGTTCTGGAAGATGAAAATGGTTCTGATGAGGAGATTATTGCTAAAATCAAAGGTATTATTGAGGCTAGAATCCGTCCTGCCGTGATGCAAGATAAGGGAGATATTGATTTTGTGAAATATGAAAACGGCATTGTCTTTGTGGAAATGAAAGGTGCTTGTGCCGGTTGCCCTTATGCTGCCGTTACCTTAAAAGAGGGGGTCGAAAAGGTTTTGAAGTCTTATGTGCCGGAGGTGAAAGCTGTTGAAAATTGTAAGGCTTAGATTATTTTTTCTTGTCATCTTGGGATGTTTGGCTGCGGGAATTTTTGCTCCGGCTGAGGCTCTTGATGTGGGAAAAGTGTCATCTTTACAATTGGAAAAAATTTTTAAGTCTTATGGTTATGATAATTATTTGCTAAAGCCTGAATGGAAGTATCCGGAGATTATTGTTAAGTCTTGGCCTGAAGGCTATACCGAAATTAAGTCCGAAATGCAGCAACGGCGCTTTTTTATGATGATTTTGTTGCCCATGGCTCTTAAAATTAATCAAGAAATAAAAAAAGAGCGGCAAGTTCTGGAATATTTGATTTTTAAAAATGCTAAATCTCAACTTGATGATACCGACAAATTTATGATTGATGATTTTGCCAAAAAATATGATGCTTTTACGCGTGAAAGAGGGCAAAAACGTTATGATTTGTTGTTGGAAGTTCTTATGTCGAAAGTCAATGCCGTGCCTCCTTCAGTGTTTGTGGCGGCGGCTGCGATTAACACTGATTGGGGCAATGCGCCTTTCTTGCCGCTTTCGAATAATCTTTATCGTGAATTAAACTGGTATACGGATGAAGGGCTTAAACCTCTTGATGATAAAAATGCCGCATACCGGATTAAGGTTTTTGATTCCCTTTATGATTCTATGAAAAGTTTTGCTCTGGCTCTTAATTCCGGTGTTAATACGGATATGTTTCGGTATATGCGGCAGTTGGAGTTTGAAAATCATCATACGATTTTGGGCAAAGATTTGGCTCCTTATTTGATTTTTGTGTCGGAAATTGAAAATTTTGCCGGGTTGATGGACTATATTATTACGTTTTATAAACTTAATGAGGTGGATAAATTGGCTTCTTTATCTTCTGATTTAATTGTAACAGAAAATTAACAGAAATTTATATAAGTTTTGGTATATGATAGTATTATATTTAGATGATTGTAAGGTGGTGTTATGGTTAAGGTAAAATCTTTATCTCAAGATGATGTGGCTAAGCTCGCGCAAAGCCCGTCCGCCGAAAATAAAATTGAAACGGTTAACAAACTGTCGGTCTTGTATAACCAACCTGACATTTCTCTTACGGAGCGTAAGCTGGCTGAAGATATTTTCAGACTTATGGTTGTGGATGTTGAAATTAAGGTTCGGCAAATCCTTTCGGAATGTTTGAAAAATAGCAAAGATATTCCTCATGATTTGGTGCAAAAGCTTATTAATGATGAAAATTCGGTCTCTATCCCTTTTATTAAATACTATGAGGGGTTGTCTGATCGGGATTTGTTGGGCATTATTAATGCTCAAAATGTTGATAAACAAAAAGCTGTGGCGCAGAGACGTAATTTGTCCGGCGATGTGTCTGACTATATTGTGAATAAATGCAATCAAGATGTGGTCGTTACGCTTATTTCTAATAATTCTGCAACTATTCGCGAAAATACTTTTCAGAATATTATCGATAAATATAAAGATGTTAATGAAGTTAAAGAAACTTTGGTTAATCGGGATGAGTTGCCGATTACCGTTATTACTAAAATTTTGAACTCTTTATCTGAAGATTTGCAGAAAAGACTTATTTTGAAGCATAATTTGCCGGTGGATGTGGCTTCTGACATTATTGAAAAAGTCAGAGAAAAAGCAACTCTTAAGGTTTCGGCTGAATTTAGCTCTGATAAACAAATTGAAGCTCTGGTGCGGGAGCTTTACAGCTCTAACAAGTTGACCCCGTCTTTGGTGGTGCGCTCCATTTGTATGGGCGATTTGAAGTTCTTTGAATATGCTTTGGTGTATTTGGCTAATTTGCCGATTACGGAAGTGCGTAAGATTTTGTATAATTCTCAGGTCGATTTTGTGGTGAGAAATTTGCTGCGTAAGGCCTTTATTCCTAAAAATCTTTTTCCGGCCGTGTTTAGCGCGCTTAAGGTGATTAAAGATATTCGTTTCGATATGCGCAAAAGTAATGCTCAGACCTTTACGCATAAGGTTATTGAGCGTATTTTGTCTTATGCTAATGCTGAAGAAGATTTTGATAAAAAAGATGTGGAATATTTGATTTCTAAAATTGATTGAATGTACCGCCGTTCTCTGAAAACTGATGCAGGGGCGGCATAAGCATAAAATAAAAAAAAGCAGCGGCTTTCCTTTTTGAAAATAGAAGGCGGCTGCTTTTCTTTGTGTTTAGTCTATCTCTGGTGTTTTTTCACATGGGGCAATGCTGACTTCATATATGCCAATGCACCAAGCTATTCCAACGACTATTCCTGCAAATAAATTGAAAAAAGTCGTTATTGCAGTTGACAGTAGGGTAACGGCAATAAAACAGATTAGTTCTTTGTTCATGTTCATAGTTTTTTTTAGATTAATAATAGGTATAGTTATAAGTTTTTCAATATAACCATATTTCGTTTGGAAAAATTTGTCAAATATAAATTTTGTTTGTTGATGAATTTTTGTGATTAGGTTTCGCTTGAGAATAAATTTAAGTGATGGAAATTTTAGATTTATATTAAACCTGCGATTTCGGCACGCAACTCTGACAAGCCGATGTTTTTGGCCGAGCTGGTGGCTATCACTTCATTATAAGCGGCGGCGTGCTTTTTAATTTCTGTTTGCAGGGCTTCTATCTGTTTGGATAATTCTTTAGTGCTGATTTTATCGGCCTTGGTCAAAATCAATTGATAAGTTACAGCAGCTTTATCCAGCATTTCCATTATTTCTTTATCGACTTTTTTTAGGCCGTGTCTTGAATCGATGAGTAAAAAGACTCGTTTGAGGTGTACGCGGCCGCGCAAATAATCAAATATCAGGTTTTGCCATTGTCTCACTTGAGATTCCGGTGCTTCGGCATAGCCGTAGCCGGGGAGGTCCACAATGTGAATCTTGTCATTTAGGTTGAAGTAATTTAGCTGTTGTGTCCGTCCAGGTGTGTTTGAGGTTTTGGCTAGTTTCTTTTGCCCAAACAGGGCGTTTATGATGCTTGATTTGCCTACATTCGAGCGACCGGAAAAAGCAACCTCTCCGATGTCTGTTGTTGGAAGCTGCGATAAATTGGCCACGCTCAATACAAAGTTAACCGGCTCTTTGAACAGCGCATCTGCGGCTTGAAGTCGAGCTATGGACAATTTATCGTTGTTGGCTTCCATGTCTTTTCCTTATATTCCGTGTTTTTTCATTATCAACTTTTGTTGAATCAGGGACAAGATATTGGTTAAGGTCCAGTAGATTACCAATCCGGAGGCAAAGTGACCCAACATAAAGGTGAAAATTATTGGCAACATGGTAAAAGCTCTGGCTTGATCCTTATTAGTTGGTGCCGGATTGAGTTTTTGCTGGATGTACATCGTGATACCCATGATTATCGGCCATACGCCAATGTCTAAAATTGATGGAATCGGCAAGTGAGTCCAGACAGATAAGGTTAACGGGTCCGGTGCCGATAAGTCTTTTATCCAGCCGATGAACGGGGCGTGGCGAATCTCTATTGCGATATTTAAAACTTTATACAATGAGAAAAATACCGGAATCTGAATCAATAATGGCAGGCAGCCTGCTGCCGGATTGATTTTTTCTTTACGGTAGAGTTCCATGGTTTCTTGCTGCAATTTCATTTTGTCGTTGCCGTATCTTTCCTGCAGGGTTTTTATTTTTGGTTGCAGCTTTTTCATCTTAGACATACTCTCATATGATTTGCCGGCAATCGGATACATGACAATACGCAGCAAAAATGCAAACAGCAAAATTGCCCAGCCCATGTTGCCTATCATTTCATATAGAAAATCCAGAATATAGAAAAACGGTTTGGTTAAAAAGTAATACCAGCCAAAATCTACCGCTAAGTCAAACTTGGGAATATTTAGTTGGCGTGTGTAATTGTCCAAAAGTTTAATCTCTTTGGCGCCGGCAAAAAAGCGAACATTCGTACTGCCGACACTGCCTTGGGCTATGGTGAGCGGTGTACCAAGATAATCAACTTGATATGTTTCTTTGTTGATGCGGCCGGCTTTGACGGTTTGGGCATTGTTGTTATCTAAAATAAAGGCGCTGAACCAATAACGGTCTGAGAAGCCTGCCCAGCCACCAGTTGTTTTGAATTTTTCGTGTTCGCCTTCATCCAAGTCATTAAATTTGATTTCTTCCAGATTGTTGTTTACAACGCCGGTTATTCCTTGATGCACAACCGATGTTGCGCTTTGTTCTTCACTCGGTGTTCTGGAAATCAGCCCATAAGGGTATAATGTGACGGTTTGATTGGTGTTGTTTTCAACGCTGTCGTTGATTGTGAACATATAATTATTGTCAATGCTGATTGTTCTTATAAATCTTAGGCCCTGACCATTGTTCCATTCCAAAGTGATTGGGGTGTCGGGGGTTAATTCCTTACCTTTAACCGTCCATAATGTTTGGTCGGTCGGAACTTTGATGCCTTTTTGGGTGGTGAGCCAACCAAACTCGGCATAGTAAGGCGAGGCACTCTTGCCGGGGGCTAAAAGCTCAACTTCCGGTGAATCTTCGGCTAAAGTTTGTTTGTATTTTTTCAGCATCAAGTCATCAAAACGGGAACCTTGAACTCTGATTGTGCCCTCAATATCATTATTGTTGATATTGATTCTGGCATTTTGTTTTAAGATTTGCTCAACAGGATATATTTTTTCGGCCTCCGTGGCGGCTTCTTGGACTGCCGGTGTTGCCACTTCGGTTGATGGTGTGGTCTGCGGTGTGTTTGTTACTTCGGCAACGGGAAACAGGTACCGGCTAATGATAATGACCAGTGCGCATAATATTGTGGCCAGTATCAGGCCTTTCATATTGGTTTGTTCTTCGTTCATAAAATTCTCCGTTTCGGATTGAAATCATCTATAAAAATCTGTTATGGAATTTAATCTATATTTCTTTGAATGGCAAGCTTTTAATGCTTATTTTCCTTTTTCTTGGGGACGGGGTCGTAGCCTGAGCCTCCCCAAGGGTGGCAGCGCAGTATTCTTTTTATTCCTAAATAAAGTCCTTTGATGATGCCGTGGACTTGAATGGCTTCTATCATATACTGCGAACAGGTGGGGCGATAACGGCACACGCCCGGAAATAAAGGAGATATAAAATATTGATAAAATCTTATCGGGGCTATAAATATGCTTTTAAGCAATTGTTTCAAGCGGTTGTTCATTGTTCTTCTCCGCTGATGTATTTGGAGCCGAATGTATTTTTTTTAGGGCGTAGGTTAAATCTTTGCAGAGTTTGGTGAATGCGCAATCGGCTGTGTTGCGGCGTCCGATTAAAACATAACTTGTTTGGGGCTGCGAAAGTGAAGGAAAAACCTGTCTTACCGCAGCTCTTAGACGGCGGCGGGCTCGGTTGCGAATGTGCGCTTTGCCGATTTTTTTTGTGGTGGTGTAACCCACAAAACGTTTGTTTTCTTCCAAACATAAATTTTGAGCCGCCTGCAATACGAGCGAGGATGTTACCACCTTCTGTCCTTTGCCGGCGACTCTTAAAAACTCTTTACGTTTTTTTATCGTGAAAATTTCCATATGCTTAAATAGCTTTATGCTGAAATTTTTGCACGTCCTCTAGCGCGACGAGCTGACAATACTTTACGACCGTTTTTGGTTGCCATGCGGGCACGGAAACCATGGCGGCGTGCTCTGACCAATTTACTTGGTTGATAGGTACGTTTCATTTCATTTCTCCGGTTAAATGTGAGGCTGTCTGCCTCTGGTTATTATTATTAGTTAAGTTCAGGCTATGTGCCTGAGCCTCGGAATCTCCTTTTTTATAGTGTTAAGCCTTGGTTTTGTCAAGTGAAAAATTATCGGAAAAGGTTGTTTAAAAACTTGCTTGCCTCTTGATTTGTTAATATAGTATTTATGGAGGTGGCAATGCTCAAGTTAAATAATAATCAATTTGATTTCTCTCTTTATGATGTTGTGTCTTTTGATGTTTTTGATACATTACTTTTTCGGCCTTTTGTTTCCGGTGATGATTTACTTAGATATCTAGAAGTTAAATATGATGTGATTGGTTGGTATCGGGCGCGCAAAGATGCGGCAAAAAAATTGCGTGCCGAAAATGCTAAAGAAGATGTTTTGTTGGCACAAATGTATGCGCTTTTACCACAAAAGTGGCAATTTATGCAAAGTGTGGAGGAAAAGGCTGAGCTTGACTTTGTTACGCCTAACTCGGAAATGGTGCGAGCTTTCAATGAGGCTAAATCTCAGAAAAAACGGGTGATTATTATTTCTGATATGTATTTTAGCAAAGATTTTTTGGTAAAGCTGCTTGCTAAAAACGGCGTGGATGGTTTTGATGAGATTTTTGTTTCTGCCGAAGAGGGGGTTACTAAAAGAAGCGGAAAACTTTTTGATGTTGTGCGTGAAAAATTGAAAATTGAACCTCAATGCAAGTGGCTGCATATCGGCGATAATTTGCATTCAGATATTGCTCAGGCTCAAAATAAAGGCTTAGATGCTTGGGCTTATCCGAATTTGATGGCGGATTTTTGGAAAGATAAAAGGTTTACTTTTGCTTATGAATTTTGGAAAAATGTTAAGAAAAATAATAAGAAAAATGTTATTGCTCGTTATCAAGCCTCTTATCAACTAGGGGTTATGGCTCTGCTTTATAAAGACGGATTTTGGGATGGCTTGGGGTTACATCAGAAAATATTTTCTATGTCATGGGCTTTTGTTCTTAACTTCTTTGTGGATTTTGTGCATGATGTGTTGCAATCCAAAAAATTGAAAAATGTGGCTTTTGTGGCGCGTGATGGTTATATGATGCAAAAATTGTTTATGGCTAAATATAATGTTGATGGCGTTTTTAATTGCCCTTATCTTTACGCTCCGAGGTTGCTTGTGCGGAATATTGATTTGGATTATGGTAAAGGTACAAGAACTGTTATCGGTGATTTAAAGTCAACGTTGGCGTTTTATCAAAAAAACTTTCCTGAAATTGCTTCTGAATTGGATTTTTCTCATAAATCAGATGAACAGCTCAGAGCCTTGTTTGATGAAAAATTACCTTTGTTGAAAAAATATGCTGAAAAATTAAAACTTATTTATCAAGATTATTTACGGTCTTTGAACCTGCTTGGTGATGAGGTGACTCTTGTCGATACGTATTCTTTACGTGCTACTTCGCAGCGTTTTTTGCAAAAATTTATACCTTCTGTTTTAGGCTTGTATTTTTGGTGCGGCTATAAAGATGTTGATGCTGTTAATTATCCTAATTGCGGAGTACCTGAATTTTCAGTGATTGAAAGTTATGTTACTTCTCCTGAAAATCCAATTGCAGCTGTCAAAAAAAATGATGATGGTTCTTTTGCTCCAGTTTTTGTGGAAGGAAATAATGAAGATTTTAAATGTAATCTTGCTTTGGATAATACTGAGAATCTTTTGAAGTTTTCTTTAACTGCTCGGACTGAACTCTTAGACTATAAATTATTTGTTTTAAATGATTTTTTGCAGATTTATCATTATTTGCTTTTGTCATTAAATAAGCGTGAAATGCGAGAATTAGGTGCTTTAAACAGATGTTTGAGCGTGGCGCATAGCGCAGATGATTATGAAGATGTTTGGCCTATTTTTTATTCTAAATATTTATCTGTTTATCGGCGGAAAAAACGCTTTGTTTTAATTTTGTTTGGTAAGCACATTAAAATAAAACGTTGGAAATGGCTGCCGTTTTAGCATAAAAAAACCGCAAGTTTTGAACTTGCGGCTTTGTTTTTTTGCTTAGAGATTAGCGGCGGTCGCCGAATAATCTCAGCAAGGCTATAAACATATTGATGAAATCTAAATACAATTCCAATGCGCCCAATATCGCTTTTTTGGTGTAAACATCGCTGCTGTCACCAGAAAAATAGATTTGGCGAATCTTTTGGGTGTCATAAGCGGTCAAGCCTGTGAAGGCAATAACAGCTATAATCGAAATTGCATAAGACAACCCTGGGCTTTGCATAAACAAGTTAACAATTGAGGCAATGACGATACCCCATACGCCCATGATTAAGAATGAGCCCATGCCGCTTAAGTCTTTTTTCGTGGTGTAGCCGTATAAACTCATACCGCCAAACATAGCCGCCGTGATTAAAAATACGCGGGCAACCGAGGCTCCGGTGTATATCATCAAGGTCGGAGCTAATGAAATGCCCATAACTGCCGAAAAGCCCCAAAAGAGCATTTGGACTTGTTGAGGTGTGCCGCGGGCAACAACCCAGTTAAAGGCAAATACCATAACCAACGGTGCAAATAATATTATCCAACCCAAGGCGGACATTCCGGTGACATAACCGGCAGAGTTAAAGTTGTAAAATATTTTCATAAATGATGGGCTGCTCATTAACACATAAGCTGCCAAAGCTGTTACACACAAGCCGCCAGCCATGAAGTTATAGACTTTGAGCATATAATTTCTCAAGCCTTCATCTATGGCGGTTCTTTCTTGTATTTGGGTATTGTTTATCATCTGATTTTTTCTCCTATCTTTTTTCAGTGACTATATTTAATATAGGGTACTTTTTTGCCAAAATCAACTCTTGCTTATTCGTAACTGTATAACTCTTTGCCGTGGTCTTTGAGCCATTTTTCTCCTTTTTCATAATCAGCATTCAAACTTTTAACGGTTTGCCAAAAGTTGGGGGAATGGTCGTGATGAACAAGGTGTGAAACCTCGTGCGCCATTAAATAATCTATAACATAATTGGGCGCTAAGGCCACGCGCCAGCTAAAGTTAAGGTTGTTTAATGTTGAGCAACTGCCCCATCTGGATTTGGTGTCTTTAATGGTGATGCCGTGTATTTTGACTCCTAGCTTTTTAGCATAACGGCGCGCGCGTTTGCCAAATTCTTCTGCGGCTTTTTTCTTAATATAGTCTTTGACGCGGCGGTTGATGAATTCTTTTTCGCCACTGACGATTAATTTGGTATTTTCCTGTTTGGCGCCCAGTCTTCGGCTTGGTTCATGGCTGATGGTGACTTCTTGCCCGAATAGAGATATTTTGTCGCCGTTTTGAAATGATTTTGCCGCAGGTATTTGCGCTAAAGAAGATTTTATCCATTCTTGATGATGGGTTACAAATTCTACCGCCTTTTTTTGGGCGCAATAACGCGGCAAAGTTAACACTGCCATTCGTTCTTTGGTGTCAATCCTTAAGGTTAATTTGCGGGCGCGGGCAGACTTGATTATCTTTAGCGGAAATGCAAATTTTTGCTCAATATTATAGGTCTTGCCAGTCAACAATGTAATTTTCATAATCTTCTATTCCACTTTCTGATACGATATTTCTGCCTTTGAGCGACATTTTTGCTTCATGTACCGAATCGGCTCGCCCACTCATCAAAGGGTGCCATGGCGGTAAGTCATAGCCGTTATCTAACAGCCAATAAGCGCAAGTTTTGGGGAGCCAACGCGGCTTTTCTCTGATGGCTTGGAGGTCAATGTCGCGGCAATCGGAAACTTTTTCAAAACGATGTTCATAGATTTTGCATAAGCACGTTTGGCAATCTAAGAATCGGCAATGGGTGTTGGTGAATTTGATTTTGCCTTTTATCTCCAATTTATTCAGACAGCATTTGCCGCAGCCGTCACAGAGTAATTCCCATTCGGTTTTGTTCATCTCTTCAAGTTTTTTCTTTTCCCAAAACCTTGGCTCAACCTCGCTTAATTTGGCAAAGCGGGCGGTTTCATCATACGAATCTTCTATTTTCATATCTTTTTCCGTCATGGTTTATAAATCTTCCCAGTCAATGATATGGTCTTCAAGCTCTTCTTCCTTAACAAGGTCTTCGGATATGCAGCGGTCTTTGATGGTGGTGGTTTTTCCGGTATCTTTTTTGCCCTCAAACAAGCGTCTATATGCGCAGCTTTGGGGCATCCATTCGATTTTATCAATATTTTCAGGGGTCAACTTTAGGCATTCGGGCACAATCTCACAACGTTTTTCGTATATGCTGCAACGACTCTGCTCTTGGTCGTAATAGCGGCAGACAACATCTGTATAATAAATTTCTCCCGTGTCTTCGTTTTGGAGTTTCAAAAGGCAGCATTTGCCGCAATGGTTACAGATGTTTTCCCATTCTTCTTGTGTGTATTCGTTTATTTTTTTGTTCACGGTTTTTCCTTTTAAGGCTTTTGTAATCAAGTTGTGATACTATAACACAAAATTTTTAAGGAGAAACAAAAATGTTTAAATGGCTGGCCAATTTAATTGTTAATTCACCCGTGCAGGGAACTTGCGCTTGCGGGGCTTCTCATCGGGCAAAACTGCGGCAGATGCAAAAAGAAATTTTGGCTGAAAATGGTGCTGATGTTCCTGATGATGCCATGAATGATGGGCAATCTTGCTGCGGAGACGGAGCTTGCCATTGCGGCAATGGTGATGGGCATTGTTGTCATCATGATGAAGGACACGAATGTTCTTGCGGGCACAAAGAATCTGCCTCCGTTACGCCTTCTTATAATTATGACGGGATGGTGTTTGCCTCAACTTCACTTTCGGCGCATTTTGATTTGCAAAACAGAACGCCCCAGTCCGATAATGCGGCTCAGAATGTTTTTCGCAAAACTCAAGATAAAAATTCCTAGTACATAGCAACTTTTGCCGAGCATTAAAGCAAAAATCAGCAAGGTGTTAGCTATGTTTTGCAAAAAAATTTTCATTAGCCGATTTGATCCGGTAAATTTTCTTCTCTGACAAGATTGCCAAACTGGGCAAACTCGCCGTTCCAGAATAGTTGGACTGTTCCTGTGGGGCCGTGACGCTGTTTTCCGATAATAACTTCTCCCAAGTTTTCGGTTTTACGGAGGCGGTTTTCCCACTCTTCAATACGGTTTTGGAAATGCTCAGGTGTTTCGCCGGCGTGTTGTTTAGGCTCTTCATTCTTGATATAGTAATTTTCGCGGAAGACAAACATTACAATATCGGCATCTTGCTCAATAGAACCTGATTCTCTCAAGTCAGACATGACAGGGCGCTTGTCATCTCTTTGTTCAACGCCGCGGTTTAATTGTGACAAAGCTATGACCGGTAGGTTTAGCTCTTTGGCTAAAATTTTCAGACCACGTGAAATTTCAGACAATTCCTGCACGCGGTTGCCTTCAGTTCTTTTGGAGCCACTACCGCTGATGAGTTGGATATAGTCGATAACAATCAGCCCCAAACCTTTGTTGCGTTTCAGACGGCGGGCGCGCGTGCGGATGGTGTTGATGTTGACCCCAGGAGAATCGTCTATATACAGTGGTATTTTTTCAAGTTCTCTTACGCCGGCGGCCACGCGGATAAACTCTGATTCTTCCAGCTCGCCGGTGCGCATTTTGTGACTGGACGTTTGGGTTACGGTTGATAAAATACGGCTGGCTAATTGGTCGGCTGACATTTCGAGTGAGAAAAAGGCCACGCCTTTGGATTTTTCATCTAAATCTTTGGCGCGCGACATATATTCGGCAACATTAAACGCTATGTTTGTGGCCAATGCTGTTTTTCCCATGGCTGGTCGGCCGGCAATGATGATTAAGTCAGAATTGTTCAACCCGCCGGTTTTGGCATCCAGTGCGTCCAAGCCTGTCGGAAGTCCCGAAAGTTTGCCCTCTTTTTGGTAAGCTTGTTCAATTAAATTTAGTGAACTGGTCAGAGCTTCTCCAAAGGAGACGAACCCCCCGTTAATATCTCCTTGATTGGAGAGTTCAAAGAGTTTTTTTTCGGCTTGTTCGATTTGGTCATTGGCGTCCGAATCTATGTCTTCGGTCATAGCGGCGTTAACAATGTCATATCCTGTGGCTATGAGCTCTCTTCTTAGGTATTTGTCATAAATAAATTGGCCATAATACTCAACGTTGGTTAACGGAGAAGCACTGTCTGCCAATTTTAATAGATATTTATGGCCGCCGACTTCGTTTAAGGTGCCTTCTTGTTCAAAGTAATTTTTTAGGGTTATAACATCGGCAATGTGTCCTCTTTGAATTAGGTTGGACATGACCTCAAATATTTTGGCATGAATAGAATCTGCAAAATGGTAAGGTTTTAGATATTCGGAGACCTTTTCAAAAGCTTTGTTGTTGACCAAAATGGCGCCGAGCAAAGCTTGCTCTGCTTCAAGATTTTGGGGTAAAAGTGCCGGATCTATCTTTGTGTCCATAACCTTAGAGTCCTTTTTGTTGGTTTGAATAGCTGTGTTATAGCTAATTTTTTTTGCCTTGGCAATGGATTATTTGGCACCTCTTTGTGAATATTGGGGATAAAAAAATCTTACCCGCTGTCGGATAAGATTTTTTTTACTTAGGAGAAGTGTTTTTTTATTATTATTGATTATGCGTTAGCAATTTCTTTTTTGATTTTTTGAGCTTCTTCTGACAATTTGGTGTTAGAAGTTGAGGTCAAATAAGCATCCAAACCACCATTGTGTTCGATTGAACGCAAAGTTTTGGAGCAAACTTTCATCTTGAAGATTTTGCCCAATTTTTCACTGAACAGTGAAACTACTTGCAAATTAGGCAAGAAACGACGGCGTGTTCTGTTATTTGCGTGGCTGACTTTGTTGCCGCTCATAACGCCGGTTCCTGAAATTTCACATTTTTTAGACATGATTCTATCCTTTAAATTTCTCAACAAAACATAAACTTGTTGCCCTTTAATAGACGCAAAATTTGATAAAGTCAAGAAAAAAATGCTTTCCATTGGTGTTTTGCAGCTTTTTCATAAAAAAACGTATCGGAATCGTTTGTGTTCCGATACGTTTGAATTAACAGAGGTGCTCTTTTTTTTATTTCTTTGCGGTGATTTCTTGGTGCTTTTCCAAGATGAAGTTTGCCGCGCCGGCATTATATTCTCCTTCTTTGCCTTGTTTTAAGTATTCCAGATTTTCGGTATGAAGCCCGAAATCTTTTATGTAACAGCCTAGCTGCTTTTTGAGATGGCTGCAGGTGCGGGCGTAATTTAAGCAATCAGTGTGTCTCCCAGGAAGTGAGGCATCATGATTTTGTAAAAAAGAGCACACGCGGTGCAACATAATGTTTTCACAGTCTGCTGACAAACCTTTGTTGGTTGAGGCAAAGTTGAACACTTGTGTTAGATTTTTGGAAGCAACGAGGTTTTGAGCCTCTCTTTCATTTAGCTTTTCCATAAATAAAAATTTTTTTTGGGTTAATAATATGTTAATTGTAATCTCTTCAGGGTATTATATATTACGTTTTTTCTATTTTGTCTAGCGTTTTTTTGTGGTGAAAATTGGTGGGTATTAATCTGAATGTGTTAAAAAATGTCTGTCTTGTTTGAGATGAGGGTTGGCTTATAAAAAATATACCTGCTTTGGGGCAGGTATATTCTATTCATTGGCGTATCCGGCGGGGCTTGAACCCACAACCTTCGGCGTCGGAGGCCGACACTCTATCCAGTTGAGCTACGGATACATCTTCTTTCGGTTTATTCTTTTACTCCATATTTTATTTGGTTACAAGCAAAAAAATGAAATTTCAAGTTTGAGTATTTTAATCGCAAAAAAGGTTGGAGGTATGAAAGAAAGCTATCATAAAATGTGGGGCCTTTGTTATGAAAAAAAGTTGTTGCTAAAAAAGCGGATTATAGGCCCATTGCAATAATGCCTGTCGTTGCTTTTTGCGGCAATTGATGTCTCCCATATAGCAATTTTTGATGATTTGCGCTTTGTGGCGCTTGAAAGATTTCCATCTTTTGATTTGAAGCGAATCTATTAAAGGAAGTCTGCGCCCCATATAGTAGCGGCAATACCATTGAAACCAGCCTCTGACATCAGGGGCAATTATCCAGCCCCTGTTTTGCCACTCTCTTAACGGTAATCTTGATTTTATGCCAAAATAATTTAGGCTTTCGTCCGGATACTCGGGATTAATCCTTGCTTTTTCAAACCAATCTTTAGGAAATTCTGACTGACAATCGGTTAGATAATGGCCTTCAAAAACGCCCATTTCCAGCATTTGTTTAGGGGTGAGTTCCGGTTGAAAGTCTGGGGCAAAGTCTTTTCCTTCTCGGGCGGAGAGGTGATAAGAATAGCCCGTTTGCATTTTGTCGTTAACTATTATGGTTGGCATTTTTTTTATCTTGTTTTTGGGGGTGAGTTGTTTTTATTATAAAATAGTTCTTTAATCTTTTATTTGTAGAGCGGTGATGATGAAAAATATGGATTTGTTTGCTATCTTATCTTCAATGGCGGATGAAAAATATCGGCTCTTTTCTTGTAAGCTTTTGCCTGATGCCGTGCGAAAAACGGTTATTGGCGTTCGGTTGCCACAGCTTAGAACTTTGGCTAAAAATATGGTTAAAAACGGGGCGTATTCTATCGTTTTAAATAGTTCAATCGGCTCTACTATGGAAGAAAAAATGGTTTATGGTATGTTGATTGGCTATGCCCCTTTAACGGATGAACAAAAATTTGAATATTTGCTTAAGTTTGTACCTAAAATCGATTGTTGGTCGGTGTGTGATTGTGTTTGTGTCAGTCTAAAGTTTAAGGATAAGAAAAAATTGTGGGCCTTTTTACTTAAAAATTATGCAAAGTCTACGGCAGAGTTTGAATTGCGTTTTGTTTTGGTGATGGCGCTTAATCATTTTTTGGAAGAAAAATATTTGGAAGATGTTTTGAGGCTGGTCGAAAATATTTCTTCTCCGGCTTATTATGTGGTGATGGCTCAAGCTTGGCTCTTATCTATGCTCTATGTGAAATTTCCGCAATCCGTGCTGGATTTTTTGACAAGCCATAAGGTATCAACAATCGTTTATGCCAAAACGCTGCAAAAAATTTTGGAATCCAGGCAAATATCTCAAATCCAGAGAGAGAAAATTAAAAATCTACGCTATCTTTTGAAAATAAAAGCAACAGAACAATGATTTCCTTGGCATGTGCAGCCATTAGCAAAGTCTTTTCCCTCTAAAACATTTTTTGTTATGCTTTCGTTATGGGCGATGGGGAGCTCATGGGGATGCTGCCCCTGATAGGTGAGAGTCAGAAAGCATAATTTAGGTGATAAATTGTTAAATATAACTGCAAAAGTTTGTCCTTGACCGATGATTTTTATTTCTCCACTTTTGATAAATTCTTTCATTCCGGCTGATATTTGAGCTTTTTCTAAGAGTGTTTGTTGCATATTTTGCGGAAAATTTCCTTGCGGATAGGCTTGATATATCGGTGTGAAAAGCTGGGTATCTAAAACTTGTGCGTAGCCTTGAGATAAATTTTCGGCCTTTTGGAGCATTTGCGATATTTTTATGGTTTCGCTCGCGAGGTCGTATAGGCTTATAAGCTCTATGAGGGTATAGATTAAGGCTGTGGTTATGTATAATTTTTGGTGCTTAGAATCGTTGTATTTTGGTGCCAGACCAAATTTGTTTGCTTTGCTGTTGCCCTTGGCTATGGCGGCAAATAAACATAATCCCAGTACATATAGTATTAAACTAAGTAATATATAGCTATTTTGGTATCCGAATATGAGGCCGAGAATTATAGGGATTAAAATTAAGTTGATTTGTTTTTTGCCGTAATTTATGTCATGAAAACGGCGGATGTATAGCGTAAATGAAGGAATGATAGTCAAGGCTGAAAAGGTTTCGCTCCCGTAAGGAATGTATTTTAAGCTCATTGCAATGATAAAATTGACGATTAATACGGCCCAAAATTGGTGGCGGCTAGCCCGGCCGGAGGTTTTGAAGTATTTTTTTAGGTAATCAAGATATTCTTGCCAGATTGATTTTATAATGCCTAAAAAAAGTTTTTTCATCTTGCTTGTGTCCTTTTAATTTATGATTTGAAAGTATTTTAGGATGCTTTTGTTTTTTTGTAAAATAAAAAAAGCCGCATTTTGAATGACGGCTTTTTTGCTTTGTTTGTTCGAAATTCGTGCTTATTTGTCAACAGCTCCCCATCCGTTGGCTTTGTCCTCTCCTTTGAGGCAGAAAAGCACAACCAAGATGATGTTGCCAAGTGTTTGCAATAAACCAAATAAGGAAGATAATGCCGGTATAATATAGGCAAATAAGCCCATCAAAATTCCCGGTACAATGCTGATGAGCAAAACCATCCAGCTTAAACCTAAGTCATGCAAACGACGAACTGTTACCCCCAGATATGGCAATACCATTGCTAAAATAACAATCAAATAGATAATCGGGGCTGATAAAAATCCTGAAATTAATCCTGCGGCAAAGGCAATGATGAAATAATACAACATAAAAAACCAATAAGCGCGACGGCTGCTGCGTCCGCGAAAGTCAAAGTAATGGTTCTTCAAAGTATCAACGCCGTATTTCATAAAGTTGCTTTTGATATTTTCTGCATTAATTGTTTTGAGGTCGGCTATTAAGCTAACTAATCCATTTTTGAAACCGGCAATTGTTAATGTTTTTAACAAGGCGATTATTCTTGCAATGTCTTCTTTCATTTCTTTATTCCCTTTATGTGGTTTAATATTTATTTCTATGCTATTACTTTGTTTTTGTTTTGCAATTGGTATTTCGTTTAATAAACAGAAATATTCGTTAGTGGTTAGTTTTTGCATAATGTCGGTTTTTGGGCGCAGTATTGTTTGCTGATTTGTCTTAAGGTATAGTAATAGCCGATACTAACAACAATTCCTCCACCGACCCAAGCAATCGGGCTGGCTATGCAGACGCCGATGTAGCCGATGTGGGCGGCTAAAACGATGGCTGCAAATGAACGCATTAATAATTCGGCAACACTTGATATGAGCGGAATAATCGGCTTGCCGAATCCTTGAAGCGCGTTGCGGTATATGAATATTTGGCCTAAGAAAAAGTAGAACAAAACGGAGATATTCAAATATGCTTGTGCTTGGGAGATAACGGCTTCGTTGTGGTCTTTGATAAATATGCCAACCATATTTTCACCAACCGTATACATTAAAATGCCCATTACAACGGAAATGCCCAAAGATATCATTGAGCAATTAAAAACGCCTCTCTTGATACGCCCAATGTAGCCGGCTCCGTAATTTTGGGCGGTGTAGGTGGCCATGGCTATGCCAAATGAGGCCATGGGTTGCGTGGCGACTTGTTCTATTCTCATTGCTGAAGTGAAGGCGGCGATGGTGGTGGGGCCAAAGGTGTTGCATACGCTTTGCATCACTATGCTGCTTAGGGCTATGATGGAAAATTGTATGCCCATCGGCAAAGCGATGATGATGTGTTGCTTGCAAAAGTTCCAGTCGAGTTTCCAGTCGCTTTTATGTAGGTGCAGCAGGGGATATTTTTTTATGATGTAAAAATAGCAGCATATTACGGATATGCTTAAGGATATGATAGTACCAAGGGCTGAGCCTTCAACTCCGAATCCAAAATATTTGATTAAAATATAATTTAGAACAATGTTTAGCAGAGCTGAAAATATCAAAAAGTATAAAGGTGTTTTGCTGTCGCCTAAGGCGCGGATGATGTTGGCTAATAGATTGTAAAAAACTATCATTATCAGTCCCATGGTTATCATGGAGATGAAGGCTTTGGCTTCGGTGAAAATTTCTTGAGGGACGTTCATTAACTTTAATATCGGGGTGATTAAGCCTAACATAATGAAGGAGACAGAAAGGGTGTATATGGTTGAGATGACAATGGAGGCGGCGGCTGATTTGCGGACTCCTTCCTCATCTCCGGCACCGAACCTTTGTGCCGTGATAACCGTTAAACCTGCTGTGAAACCAATCGTGATGGCGGTGATTAGAAAAAATAACGGTCCAGTTGAGCCAACGGCTGCCAAAGAATTCACGCCCAGAAGACGTCCGACTATGATGGTGTCGGATATGCTGTAAAGCTGCTGAAAGATGTTGCCTATCAGCAACGGAATCGTGAATTGTATGATTAATTTGGTCGGATTGCCGGAAGTTAAGCTCTGTATCATCTTTTTTTCATCTCATAAGTTTTTCTTAATTTTTCTGTGTGAGATATACATCTATCTTTTTTATTTGCAAGAGCAAAAAAGTTTGACTGTATATCGTGGATAGTTTTTTCTATACTTGATTTTGTTAAATTTTTTGTTATTTTTACCTCAAATTTTTTATTTAAGGAATGATACTATGGTAAAATTTTTTTGGTCAAGGTTTAAACCTTTTTTGTTTTGTTTTGTTGGATTTCAAGTTTTAAGCTTGTGCGGAAAATTTGTCCAGAGTTGGGAAGGTGTTAGTCTTTCTCCCTTAAATATGGCGGCAACTCTCGGGGTTTTGGCTTTGACCTCGGTTATTGCTTTTTTGTATATGATGTTGCCTTATTTGTTTTATTTGTTGTTTTTGCCGGCTCGCAAAGTTAATTCCAAACTTGATAAAATTGTGACTTCTGTCATCTTTTTTATTTTTGTGTATGCTAATTTGTTTGGGGTGGTGGCTGAGCAAATCTTTTGGGATGAATTTAATTCTGCCTTTAATTTTATTGCCGTGGATTATTTGGTGTATACCCATGAGGTGATTGAGAATATTTATCAATCTTATCCAGTTAATGCTTTGCTCTTGGCTATTTTGATTGTTTCTTTGATTATCTTTAAGCTGAGTTATAGATTTTTGTTTTCGGATGAATCTGATGTTACTTTCAGCAAACGTTTGGTTGGTGTTTGTTGCTATGTTTTGGTGTTGGTGTTGAGCTATTATAGTGTTGATATGACTAAGCTCGAATGGTCATCCAACCGCTTTAACAATGAAGCCGGAAAACAAGGAACTTTTAGCTTGTTTAGCGCTTTTTTGAAAAATGAACTGGATTACAAAACTTTTTATCCGGTGCGTGATGAAAAAGCTAATTTGGAACTGCTTAAGAAAAAATTTCAAGCTAAAAATGTGACATTTTTGAATCCGGATGAAAATATTGTGCGCAAAATTTCTGCCGATAAACCTGAAATTAAAGCCAATGTGGTTATTGTGTTGATGGAAAGTTTGAGCGCTAAATATTTGGAGATGAAAGAACCGGCTCCTGATGGAACGCTGGTGAAACTTACGCCGAATCTTGATAAATTGGCAACACAAGGATTGTATTTGAGCAATGTGTATGCTACGGGTACACGTTCGGTGAGAGGAATTGAGGCTTTGACCCTTGCTGTTCCGCCGTTGCCTGGGATGTCTATCGTGCGTCGTGATAATAATGAAAATTTGCGCTCCGTCGGGTCTATTTTTGCGGAAAAAGGTTATGAAAACAAATGGCTTTATGGCGGCTTTGGTTATTTTGATAATATGAACTATTTCTTTGCAAATAATGGTTTTGAAGTGGTGGACAGAGGTACTTGGGACAAAGGTGAAGTTAGTTTTGCCAATGCTTGGGGCGCTTGTGACGGCGATACTTATAAAAAGCTGATTAAAGAAGCTGACGAATCTTATGCCAAAGGTAAACCTTTCTTGTCAGTCATGCTCTCTATTTCAAACCATAGGCCTTATACTTATCCGGATGAAAATTTACCGCTCAAATCCGGACAACATAAGCGCAGAGGTGCAGTGTTGTATGCCGATTATGCTATCGGGCAATTTATTGAAGAAGCTAAGACCAAACCTTGGTTTGACAATACGGTATTTGTGTTTGTGGCTGATCATACGGCCGGTGCTGCAGGTAAGGAAGAAATCAATCTTGAGGGGCATCGTATTCCGGCAATTATTTATGCACCTAAATTGATTAAACCGCAAAAAATAGATACAGCTGTCAGCCAGATGGATATTTTGCCTACCTTGTTGGGAATCCTCAATTTTGATTATGTCAGCAGTTTTTGGGGACAGGATATTTTGAAGCCTAATTATGAGTCGCGCTTTTTTGTCAGCAATTATCAAAAGGTTGGCTATGTTAAAAATGGCACGGATGTTATCTTAAAACCACTTAAAGATTTTTCTTTTGAAGGAAAAGAGATTTCTAAAGAAGAGCAAGATAAATTGATGGCTGAGGGTATTGCTTTTTATCAGCAAGCTGATGAATGGGAGACTTATTTGCCTTTGGTGCCTGAAAAAGCTCAATAATTGACGGAAATTTATCTTGACAAAATTTTGTCATAATGATAGTTTAACTTCGTTGTTTTATTATTAATTATATTATATATGAAGAAAATACTTTTTTGCATGACTGACATAGGTGTGGTTCATGCAATTATTTGGGCTTTGCCTTATTTGGCAAAATATTGTGAGATTGCGGTTTGGTGTGATGATGGTATGGTTTATGCCCATCTGTATGAACATTTTGCCAAAACCGAAAAGCTTGATTCTAAAGGAAAAATGGCTCTGAGTAAAAAAATGGCGTTGCTTAGACCTGATTTGGTGGTGACGAGTTTGTCTGCACCGGTTGAAAACGGGCTTGAAGATGCGGCAATTAAAGCCTCACAAAAGTTGCAAATTCACACGGTTGGAATTTTGGACAAGGTTTTGTATCGTGATGAATGTTTGAAAAAAATCTTAACCCAAAGAGTTTTACCGGATTTTTTTGTGGTTGCATCCGATATGATGCGGCTTAAGTTGCAGGCGGTTTTGGGCGTTTTTGACAATGTGTATACTTTGTCTATGCCAAAGTTTGCATATTATGCCTATGCTCAGACGCTGAACGGGCCTTTTAATGCAGCTTTGAGAACACTCAATGGTGTGAATCAAGGCGAATTCCCGCTGATTTTTTTGTCTTCCCATTCGGAGTATGACAAACAGCTTGTTGCCTATTTGTCGTTTGTGGCAGGAAAGTGTAAAAATGTTAAAATCTTGTTGTCGTTTCATCCCAAAGATGATGAAGATTTTATTCAAGATACAATGCAGAAACTGCCCGATGCAAAGCTGCTTGATGTTGGGTATTGTTCAACCATTCTTGCTTTGAAGGCCTTAACACAGGAGGGTAGAGGAGCGGTTTGTTCTTTCTCTTCTCCGTTGTTGTTTGATGTGGCAACAATCGGCGGAACAGCTATTTCTTTCATTATTGACAGAAAGAAAAGCACCGGTGAGCCTTTGGCTGCTATGGGGTTATCTTTGCTGGTTGATAGTCGGCAGCAGCTTTTGACGGCACTTAAAAACGTTCAGTCTGGTCAATATCAACAAAAATTGACCGGATTTGTTAATGAAGAAGCTATTAATCAATTTGTGCAGGCGATGTGCTTGTTGGCTGATTATGATTAATTTATGTTTTAAAAGCTGAGGAGTTTACTCTTCAGCTTTTTTTTGTGAAAAAAAAGAATCCAAAATGCAAAAAAATTGTGATTCTTTTTCATACGTTTAGGCGATTTTTTTGAATCATTTTAAAGAGTTAACACATTTTTTAGACTCAGGAATCTATCATACCGTCATAATAAAAAAGAATCACTCAACTTGGGTTTGTGGTGATTTTGGTTTATTGTTTTTTTGTGTTAACTCTTATAAGGAAAATATGATGAAAGCATTTCAAAAAATCGGTTCCTTCGCACTCGCAGTTTTTGCCGTGCTGGCTGCCGGTCTTTCTCAAGCTTGTGCTTCTGAAATCGATTTGAAAGTGCCGGATTTGGGTGTTGGTTATGAAATTTTCGGTCTGTCTTTGACCGGAAGTCAAATCTTGCTCTATGGTCTGGTGATTTGTGTTTTGGGCGTTTGCTTTGGTTTGTATGAATTTTTCAATATCAGAGCTATTCCCGCTCATAAGGCGATGCTGAATGTTTCTAACACAATTTATGAAACCTGCAAAACCTATATGAAGCAGCAATCTAAACTCTTGGTGATTTTAGAGTTGTTTATTGCCGCTTGTATCTTTTATTATTTCTATTACCTTAACTCTACACCGATGTCTAAGGTTTTGACTATTTTGATGTGGTCTATCTTGGGTATTTTGGGCTCGTTCTGCGTGGCGTGGTTTGGTATGCGCATCAATACTTATGCTAACTCCCGTACTGCGTTCCTTTCTTTGCAGGGTAAGGCTTATCCGGTGATGAGTTTGCCGTTGCGCTCGGGCATGTCTATCGGCGTGTTGCTGATTTGTGTTGAGTTGGTGATGATGATTGCCATCTTGCTCTTTGTGCCCAGAGACAGTGCCGGTGCTTGCTTTGTCGGTTTTGCCATTGGTGAATCTCTTGGTGCGGCTGCTTTGCGTATCTGCGGCGGTATCTTTACTAAAATCGCCGATATCGGTGCCGATTTGATGAAAATTATTTTCAAAATTGATGAAGATGATGCTCGTAACCCTGGTGTGATTGCCGATTGTACAGGTGATAATGCCGGTGACTCTGTCGGCCCGACTGCCGATGGTTTTGAAACATATGGTGTGACCGGTGTGGCTCTTATCAGCTTTATCGTTCTTGGTGCGGGTATGATGTATATGCCTGACGGACAACTTGCTTTGATGGCCAATGGTATTGATATTCAGGCTCGTTTGATCGTGTGGATTTTCACAATGCGTTTGTTGATGATTGTGACATCCATGGTGTCTTATTGGCTGAACGGCGTGTTGTCTAAAGCTCGCTATGGTAATGAAAAAATCTTTGATTTCGAAAAGCCTTTGACCAGCCTGATTTGGTTGACTTCCATCATCTCAATCTTAGTGACATTCGGTGTTTCTTATGTGATGATTGGCAGTATGGGGCCGGATTTGTGGTGGAAACTTTCCGTGATTATTTCTTGCGGTACTTTGGCTGCAGCTATTATTCCGGAATTTACCAAAATCTTTACTTCACCAAAGTCAAAACATGTTCAAGAAATTGTTAATTCAAGCCGTGAAGCCGGTGCTTCTTTGAACATTATTTCCGGTATCGTGTCCGGTAACTTCTCCGCTTTTTGGCAGGGAATCGTGATGGTTGCCTTGATGGCAATTGCCTATGTGACCGCGCGGGAAGGTTTGGATGCCTATATGGTTTATCCTAGCATTTTTGCCTTCGGTTTGGTGGCCTTTGGTATGCTCGGTATGGGACCTGTTAACATCGCTGTTGACAGCTATGGTCCGGTGGCCGATAATGCTCAATCTGTTTATGAACTCTCTCAGATTGAAAACATCAAAGGTATTAAAAAAGAAATTGAAACCGATTTCGGCTTTAAACCTGATTTTGAAAACGGGAAACACTTCCTTGAAGCCAATGATGGGGCCGGAAACACCTTTAAGGCAACTGCAAAACCGGTGCTTATCGGTACGGCAGTTATTGGTGCGGCAACGATGATTTTCTCTATCATTTTGTTGCTTAACCTTAAATTGTCGCTGCTTGCTCCGGAAGTTTTGTTTGGTATTATCTTGGGTGGTGCGGTTATTTACTGGTTCTCCGGTGCTTCTATGCAAGCTGTTTCAACCGGTGCTTATCGCGCTGTTGATTATATCAAAAAGCACATTAAACTGAATACCAAAAAAGCAGCCTCTGTTGAGGACAGCAAAGAAGTTGTGAGAATTTGCACTCTCTATGCACAAAAGGGAATGTTGAACATCTTTGTGGCAATTTTCTCTTTCACGCTTGCGTTTGCTTGTTTTGATCCAAACCTCTTTGCCAGTTATTTGATTTCAATTGCGGTCTTTGGTTTGTTCCAAGCCCTCTATATGGCTAATGCCGGCGGTGCTTGGGATAATGCCAAAAAGGTGGTTGAAGTTGACCTCAATGAAAAAGGTACGGATTTGCATGCTGCTGCCGTTGTTGGCGACACGGTTGGTGATCCTTACAAAGACACCTCATCCGTTGCCCTCAACCCAATTATCAAATTTACAACCTTATTCGGTTTGTTGGCGGTTGAAATTGCCGTTTCAGCTCCGAGACATGTATCTTTGATTTTGGGTGCGGTCTTTATGCTGATTGCGTTAATCTTCGTATGGCGTTCGTTCTATGCGATGAGGATTAATGTAAACGAATAAAAAAGTTCGTATAAAAGCTCGTTCTGTGGTCGACTAATACAGATTTTGCGAATAAATTGTTCAGTCATGTACTCTTGTGTACACTCCTTCACAATTTTTCTTAAATCTTATTATTCGACTCACATAACGAGCTTTTGTTTATCTTGTATAACGGGCAACTAATACAGATTTTGCGGGGTGACGACATCCTCACGTACTTCTTTGTACGCTCCGGTGTTGTCCCCCTAAAATCTTATTATTTGCCTCGTTCTCCGACCTTTTATTGAGCTTGGATAATGGTCTAAATGGAGATGAAAATTACATCTCCTTTTTATTTTTGCAAATATTTGAAAAAAGTTCTTGATTTATTATGCGGAGTTGTGTATCACAATATACGCAGTTTGGTTTGATATAACCGCCAAATTTGTTAGGGGTATAGCTCAGTTGGTAGAGCATCGGTCTCCAAAACCGAGTGTCGAGGGTTCGAATCCTTCTGCCCCTGCCAGCAACAAAAGAGCCGTCCGAAGGGGCGGCTCTTTTGTTGTTGAGAGAAAGGCGAAGGTTCGAAACCGGCAAGAGGGTTCGACGTCAAGTGAAAGGTGGGCTTAAAGAACGCCGGTGAGCACAAGCGAATGAGCGAGAAGGAACAAGCATTGCGGAACGCAATGTCGCGGACAATCCTTCTGCCCCTGCCAATCAAGATGAAGACGCTTTAATGCGTCTTTTTTCTTTTTAAATCAATAAGTTATTTGAGTCCGTGTAAGGTGTCGTTATAGACATCAGTTCCCGCTTATTATACGGACTAATCAAAACAAAATTCTATGATTTATAAGTAGTTAATTAGATGAAATTATATTTTGTTTTGGGACGCTTGAAATAAGCAGCTAAATCATGATGAATAATTTACTTGATATTTAATAGAAATATGTATATATAAAAAATACTAAATAAAATTATTGTATCACTTAAATTATTTAAAATTATGATGTCTAAAAAAAGAACATGGCTATTTTCGTATTGTTATTTGTCCGGAGTGCGGTAGAATTGCTTATCTAATCCGCCCAGGATATATTGAGTGTTCCCATTGCGGTTTTATTTTGTATTAAAGATTTTCTGAATTTTATTTGCCGTATTGCTTTATTTGCAGTACGGCATTTTTTGTGTTCAAAGTCCGTGCATTATCTTACGACCCCTGCTAGCAACAAAAGAGCCGTCCGAATGGGCGGCTCTTTGGGGGTATATTAAGGTATTGGAGTTGCTGTACGATCCGGTCGACATGAAATGATTTTTAGTTCATCATTTTGAAAAACTAATGCGACACAGTCATCGATACTCCAGCCTTTAATATTTTTATCTTTAAGTTTATCATTTATTTTTTTCTTTTCTTTCGGTGTCAGGCAATTATAATGAGGTACGCCAAAACCTTTAATAAAAGATAATCCGGAAATGATGTCCAGTTGTTCTATATTATCAATATCATCTCCATTATCATAATATTCAAACCAACAAATTGCTCCTGCGGATATCCCAGATAAAATAATTCCCTTGTTGTAAGCTTCAAATAAAAGCTTATCAACACCAAGTTCTTTCCATATCTTTAGCATTGTTGTGGTGTCGCCGCCTCCAACATATATAATATCGGCTGAAAATATTTTGCGTCTTATCTCTTCAAAGGAAATATTTGTTCCTACCAAATTTAGCGGTTCTACGCATGAACAGCCTAATCTATCTTTGAAATGTGTTGTTATCACATCAAGATAACTAGCTTTATCATTTGAAGCCGTTCCGATAAAAAGCATTTTGGGATTTTTTTTGCCAGATGCTTCAACAATAAATTTATCTATTAATGTCGTTTCTATTTCTGTTTGATAAGTTGTTCCATCAGGCAAAATTTTTATTCTGCCAATTTCTCCACCGCCAACGGCAACTATTGTTTTCTTATTCATTCGTTCTTCTCTTTTTTGTCCTATATCTTAATTTTATTTGTGCTTGTATTATAAAAAGGGGGAGAAGAATGTAAAGAACTTTTGGGCGGCAAAGCAAAAAATGATTACGCTTGATTTTGAGAACAAAGTTTGTTAAAACCTCAAGCAGAAAACTTATTATTAATCTATTAAATTTGTTTATTATGTGTGTTAAAGAATTTGAAAAAAATTATTACGTTACATCGCTTATCTAAAGAACAGGCTTTAGCGGCGGTAGAAGAGGTGTTTGCCAAAAAAACGGAAGCGTTTCAAAATGCTCATGCAAAAAGATATCTTCTGGTCGATAAAAATTTAAAAGTTGTATCATGTTTTGATGAGGCGGTCGCGGTGGTGGCTCTTATTCATAAAGATGAGCCGATTGCTGAAAAATGCGGAAAACAAATTATTAATCTTGCCTAATTGTTATAATATCATATTATGGCTGTATGTTTTTTAGGTGGATGTCGCGAGATAAGGCTTGCGCGAATAAGCGGGCTATTTTCATTGAGATTGTAGTTAACGACATCCACCGCCTTTTTTGTTTGCGCGCGGGTGAAATGGTGGCGGAAAATTATTTATTTCATTATGAAAATATAGTTATTGACAGATATAAAATAATTTAATATGTTGTCGTCATTGGGTTGAGTGCATCAAACCTGTTCGTTTGGTGTGTTCTGCTTTTTTGAATTTTTATTTTATGGATTTTGAGTTCATGGCAAAAGTTAGTCCGATACAGTTTTTCAGACAGGTAAAACAAGAAGTTAAAAAAGTTACCTGGCCGACCAGAAAAGAAGTTACGCAAACTTCTATCGTGGTGATTGTTTTGGTGGCAATCGCTGCTACTTTCTTCTTCTTTGTTGACCAGATTCTGGGTTGGATTGTAAAGTTAATTTTGGATTTGGGAGTTTAGTTTATGGAAGCTCGTTGGTATGTGGTGAACGTTTATTCCGGTTCGGAGAAAAAAGTGGCCGAATCTATTAAGGAACAAGCTGTTCTTAAAGGGCTGGAAGACAGAATTATTGACGTTATGGTCCCGACTGAAGAAGTGGTTGAAATGCGTAAAGGTACGAAAGTTAACAGCGAACGCAAGTTCTTCCCCGGTTATGTGTTGGTGAAAATGGTGATGTCTGATGATGTTTGGCACATTATTCGCAATACTCCACGTGTTAGTGGCTTTTTGGGGAGCAGAAACAAACCCCAACCAATTACCGAAGCTGAGGCTCAGCGTATTATGAAACAAATGAGCGAAGGTGTGGAGCGTCCGCGTACCGCTGTTGATTTTGAGGTTGGTGAACAAATTAGAGTTACGGATGGACCGTTTGCATCCTTTATCGGGTTTGTGGAAGATGTTGATACCGAAAAAATGCGTGTTAAGGTTTCGGTTTCTATCTTCGGGCGGTCAACGCCGGTTGAACTTGAGTTTTCTCAGGTGGAAAAAATTAAGTAAGTTTTTTATGGTTAGGTTAAGGGGTTCGTTGAACGAGCCCCTTTGTTGACTCTAAGGAGGCAGTCTATGCTTAAAGGTTTTATGAATGAGTTCAAAAAATTTGCCATGCGCGGCAATGTGATTGATATGGCTGTCGGTATTATTATCGGCGCGGCGTTTGGTAAAATTGTCGACTCCCTTGTTAAAGATATTATTATGCCGCCTATCGGGTTGCTCTTGGGTAAGGTGGATTTTTCAAACCTTTATTTGGTGCTTAAAGATGGTGTCGGCGATGGGGCTTATAATTCTTTGGCTGCGGCTCAGGCAGCCGGAGCTGTGACGCTGAATTATGGTTTGTTTATCAATGCTGTTATCAGTTTTATGATTGTGGCATTTGCTGTTTTTATTCTTATTAAAGGGATTAATAATTTACGGGCTAAAATGGATAAGCAAGATGCTAAAGATGCTGCTGCAGCGGCGCCGAAAACAAAGACTTGTCCTTATTGTTGTTCGGAAATTCCGGTGGCGGCTGTTAGATGTCCACACTGCACCAGTGATTTGAAAAAGTAAGTTTTGGCTAGCAAAATATCAATCGTTTTATGCGGAAAAGATTGTCGCGTGAATGCGGTGGGCGGATGCATTCGTAATCTGGTTAGACAGAATTAAAATTGCAAAAATGGGCTGAAATGAATCTGTTCAGCCCTATTTTTTAGTTTTTTTTGCGAAAAAAATGCTTGTAAAATAAAATTAATGTGGTATATAAAAGCGACTCTTAAGGGAGATTTGTGTCTGAACTTAAGAGCGAATCTTGTATTTTAACGTAATTTCGTGGGAGGCGAGCCATCGTCTAGTTCAACCACGATCCTATTAAAGAGGTTTTTGAAATGGCTAAGTCTAAAAAGAAAATTTTAGGTTTAATCAAGCTTCAAATTCCGGCTGGAAAAGCTAACCCTTCTCCTCCGGTTGGTCCTGCTTTGGGTCAAAAAGGCTTGAATATTATGGATTTCTGCAAACAGTTTAATGCTGCTACTCAGAAAATGGAACCGGGTATTCCTGTGCCGGTTATTATTACCGCTTATGAGGATAAGTCTTTTGTTTTTGTTACAAAACTTCCTCCGGTTTCTTATTTCATCAAAAAAGCTGCTAATGTTAAGTCTGCTTCTAAAGAACCGGGTAAGTCTTTTGCCGGTCAAATTACTATGGCTCAAGTTAAAGAAATTGCTACCACCAAAATGCCGGATTTGAACTGCTCTACAGTTGAATCTGCAATGAATATGGTTAAAGGTCAGGCTGTTTCTATGGGCATTAAGGTTGTGGAGTAAGACGATGCAGGGAAAAAGAATTGTAAACGCTTATAAAACAGTTGATAAGTCAAAGGCTTATTCTTTGAAAGAAGCTGTTAAAATCGTTAAAGAAAATGCTACTGCAAAATTTGACGAAACAATTGATTTGGCAATCAACCTCGGTGTTGATCCAAAATATGCCGACCAAATGGTGCGCGGTGTTTGCGCTTTGCCTCATGGTAATGGCAAAACCGTTCGCGTTGCTGTTTTGGCTAGAGGTGAAAAAGCTGATGAAGCTAAGGCTGCCGGTGCTGACTTGGTTGGTGCTGAAAACCTTATCGACTCTATCTTGAGCGGTAAAATTGATTTCGACAGATGTATTGCTACCCCTGATATGATGGGATTGGCCGGTAAAGTTGCTCGTGTTTTGGGTCCGAAAGGCTTGATGCCGAACCCGAAACTCGGTACTGTTACAACCGATGTGGCTAATGCAGTTGCTAAAGCTAAGGCTGGTGAAGTTCAATATCGTGTTGAGAAAAACGGTATTGTTCATGCCGGTGTTGCCAAAGCAAGCTTTTCTGAAGATAAAATTTATGATAATGCTAAAGCATTTATGGATGCCATTATCAAAGCTAAACCGGCTGGTGCCAAAGGTACTTATGTGAAGAAAATTTCTTTGAGCAGTACCATGGGTGTCGGCGTTAAGGTTGACGCTGCTCAACTCTAAGGTTGGGTTAAAGGTGCGGTTGGCATAATATCTCTTTAGGTAGGTGTTTGCTGACTAAGCCTTAGATTGAAGTTTGGGGAGGGGCGTTTGTTTGGCGTCCTTCCCAAATCAAAAAGCAATTATTGTTGACATGATTATAAATTTGTTTTATCTATTGTGCGTAATTGCTTTTTAAAACTGTCCAAGACCGTAGGTGGTGGGTATTTGCGTTTAAGACTTGGGGTTTAAGAAGTTGGCTTCTTAAAACGGGACTTTATCAAATGCTTTTCTTAATATCCTACGCAGACGGGAGTAGAGAATTTTTTTCTATAAATGTCTTTTTTCTCCTGGACAGATTAGGTCTTGCTTGGTTGCAGTTTTGCGGCCTTGCAATTGTGTAAAAAAAGTGGCATTGCTTTGGGTGCGCTTGAGTGAAGCAGAGTGCTGTTTCTTTTAATGTTTGAAGAGGGGCGAGGTCTTTTCTTCTGAGCGTTTGAGAAGGACAGTGTTGTTTCTTTTAATGTTTGAAGAGGGGCGAGGTCTTTTCTTCTGAGCGTTTGAGAAGGACAGTGTTGTTTCTTCCAGATGTTTGAAGTGGGACGAGGTCTTGCTTTTTTAGCGTTTGAAAATTGAAATGCTTCTGTTTTATTTGATGCGTTAAGAGTGGTGCTTAAAATTGGAGACAACAAGTGAATCGCGAAGAAAAATCTCAGTTACTCAGCGAATTGAACGGATTGCTTTCTGGTTCTGAACTCGTTATCGTTGCTCACTATAAAGGTTTGACGGTAAAAGAAGTTTCTGAACTCAGAGATAAAATCAGAGAAGCTGGTGCTGGTTTCAAGGTTACTAAAAATCGCATTACTCGTCTTGCTCTTAAAGGCACAAAGTTTGAAGGTATTGCTGACCTCTTTACTGGTCCGACGGCCATTGCTTTTGCTAATGATCCGGTTTCTGCCTGCAAAGCTTGTGTTAACTTCGCTAAAGACAATGAAAAATTAGTCATTATGGGTGGCGCAAATTCTGAAGGTGTTCTCTCTATTGATGACATCAAAAAATTGGCAAGCATTCCTTCTATGGACGAATTGCGTGCCAAAATCATTGGTCTTTTGCAAGCTCCGGGAGCTCAATTGGCTCGCCTTGCAAAAGCTTACAGCGAAAAAGAAGCTGCTTAGTCTTTTTATCTTTCAAGCGTGCGGGTTGGGTATTCGCTGTTTGAAGATGGAGCCTAAGTTAAGAGCAAAATTTTGTGATTTTTGAAAATTTTTTAGATTTAATTTATTTTTTGGAGAAAAATTATGGCCGATTTAGCCAAGTTAGTTGATGAATTGTCAGCTCTTACTGTTATGGAAGCTGCTGATCTTGCTAAAATGTTGGAAGAAAAATGGGGCGTTTCTGCCGCTGCTGCCGTTGCTGTTGCCGGTGCTGCTGGTGGTGCTGCCGCTGCTGAAGAAAAAGACGAATTCACTATCGTTCTTGCTGAAGCTGGTGCTAACAAGATTAATGTTATTAAAGAAATCCGTGCTATCACTCAATTGGGCTTGAAAGAAGCTAAAGATTTGGTTGATGGTGCTCCTAAAACTGTTAAAGAAGGCGTTGCTAAGGCTGAAGCTGAAGAAATCAAGAAGAAACTTGAAGCCGCTGGTGCTAAAGTTGAATTGAAGTAATTCTTCTTTATTTGTTTTCTGAGAATTAATCAGAATTTGAAATCCCGACTAAGTCGTAGGTTGCGACTGGTCGGGTTTTTTGTGTTTGAAATGGGATGAGGTTGGAATAAAGCGAAAGGTGGCGTTAGGTGTGGCCGATGTGCGCGGTGATGTTTAGTAATGGTTGATGTATGATGGGACGAGAAGGTCTTGATTTTATTGTGGCTAATTTTGTCTAAATCCTAAGGGGAAAGTGTTAAGAGAGGCAGAGTAGAGGGGGGAGGTAAGTGGAAGTAAGCAGAGAGGGGCGACAGGGTCGGAAAGGTAAAGAGGGTGATTGCGAAGAGAGGAGAGAAAAGGGGGAGAGAGGATAGTGAAGAGGGAGGGAGAGAGATGATATGGTGAGAAGCAAGAGAAAAGCGAATAGGGGTAAGTTGAAAAAAAGAAAAGATTGTTCTTTTCAAGAAAAAATTTATGGGGTAGGATTGGTTTGTATAATGAATCAGAGGGTGTTTGATGAAGGCGATTACTATTTGGCAGCCTTATGCTCAAGCGATTATGCTGGGGTTGAAAAAGTTTGAAACGCGCTCTTGGCCGACGAAGTATCGCGGCAAGCTTGCTATTCATGCCTCACTCAAGCCGTTGTCAAAAGAGCGTAAGCTCTTGGTGGAAAAGTATAATATCAAAGATTGTCCTTTGGGCGAGGTGATTGCTGTGGCCGATTTGGTTGATTGTATTTTGATGACGGATGAATTTATTAAAGCGCAGAGCGAAGCTGAGCGTGATTTCGGGGACTGGCGCGTCGGGCGTTTTGCTTGGAAACTTGAAAACATCAAAGTTTTGAAAAATCCTGTTAAACTATCCGGTAAGCAAGGTTTGTGGAATTTTGTTTATTTTTCGGATTGACAAAAGAGGCTAAATTTTATAGCTTGTGCGATGAATTTTTATTATTGTTTAACAATCATTTTATATGCATTATGGAAAAATTTGTAATCTTAAAAGCTAAGGCTCTGGAACTGGGCTTGAGTGTTGAAGATGTGGTTCGATATTGGTGGCACGAAAAAGAACTTAGTCAGGAGTTTTTGCAAAGTTTGTTGTGCGGCATAACATTGCTTAAAGCCGATAGCGGTAACATTAAAGTTAAAATGTTTTATTACGCCGAAGACAAGACTTTTTCTGAAAAGTTGATCCCTTGTAAGCAGGTGTCCGGTGTGGTTGGTGATGTTGATAAAACCGGCCGACATGGGTTGATTACTATGCTTCATCAAAAAATTTTGCCATGGTCAAGTGATGAATTATCCGTTGGGTTGCCTGATGGACTGAACGGAAAAGAAAATACACGCTTGATTATGGAAACGGCTGGTTTGCAAAAACAAAAAGCTGAGGCTGCCGAGTATTGTGCAAATTATGCTTTGGATGGTATTCAAGTCGGTGAGGCATTTTTTGCCAGTCATTATGAAATGTCTCGTGTTTGTAAAAATTATAAACTGGTTAATGAGGCTCTCTGTCAGATAAAAGGGGCTGATGTGCTGCTTGATTCTCATGAATATTGGACGTCTTCCGAAAAACAGTCCGGAAAAGCTATGTTTGTTAACGGAAAACAGGCTTTTGTGGATAGGTCTATCGGTAAGTGGGCTAAATTGTATGTTTGTCCGGTTGTGGCTTTTTAACTTTATAATTCTAATTATTATGATTACTGACAGAAAAGAAGCTTTGTTGCTTTTGAAGCAAAAACAACAAGGAAAGATTAGCGATTTGATTCAGGCGATTGCGCCGAATTTGGTTGAGAGTTTTAAGTCTCTCGGTTTTGTTGTATTGGGTTGCGGTACTTGGCGGATAACCTCTGCCGGTGTTGGGCAATGCGAATTTTATCATGCGTTGACCGGTGATAAGGCCGAAAGTAGTAAGCAATAGAGCAAAACTGAATTTTAAGTTAAGAATGAGTGGTGAAGCTATGCGCTTGCCACTCATTTTTTGTGTAAAAAAATTGTGAGAGTTATAAAAAATTAAACAGTTTGATTTATCTTTTATATGTCTTTTATTATTCAAAAGGGGAAATTTGATGAAAAAATATTGTTTGATTTTGGGTTTGGCCGTGTTGTTAAGCGGATGCGAACAACTTGATAAATATATGAATGTTGGCGCAAACGCTTCTGCTCAAGAAAAATTTAGAGCTTGCGCTTTGACTGAGGCAAACTCAATGTTACAAAACGGTACACTCTTTACTAAAAGTTTGACTGCAACCAAAGATGAAATTGTCAGCACCTGTATTAAGAAAATGGCTCTTGAAGCGGCGGGTATTGACTCTGAAGCACAAACGATTGCCACAAACATCATCAACAGTTTGCGGGCTGCGCAATAAAAAAAGCATTGTGATAAGCAAAAGTCTTTCATCTGATTGTGGATGAAAGGCTTTTTTTGTCGTTTTGTTTGACTTGACAATGTTTGGCTCTCTTTGTATGTTTGCGCTTGAGAGTGTATTATTTTTTTATATTATTTATTAAAAATTTTTATGTTATGCGACTAACTGTAATTACGGTTTCCGGTGCGAATGAGTTTACGGATATCAAAGCTTTGCTTAGAATTTGTGAAAAGTATCCTTTGGCTGAGATAGGTGTTCAGGTTTCAGGCGATAAGGCGGCTTTTGGAATGGCGCGCTATTGGTGGATTTGGGCTTTGTGTTTTTATGCAACGCCTATGACGCAAATTGCGTTGCATTTGAACAAAGACTGGGTTGAAGATTTTTGCGCAGGGAATGTCCCGAATGAATTGAAAACTTTTCTTGAGTTTAGGCATCAAAATGGTTTGCCGGTTATATCTCGGGTGCAACTCAACTTTAAGGTCGGACGTGAGAAAACGCCTGATGTGGCGCGATTGGCAGATATGATTAGGTTTTATGATTCTCAAAGGTTTATCTTGTCTTATAATGACAGTAACAAAGAAATTATTGACCAGTTGTATCAAGTTGAGGATATTGAATTTGATTGTTTGTATGACGAATCTTTCGGAAAAGGGATTGTTCCAAACAAGCGAAAATCACCTGCGTTTTCCGATGTAGTTCAAGGGTATGCCGGTGGTTTGTCCCCGAAGAACGTGTTGCAAACGCTTAATCAAATTAAGCAAGTTTTGCCTGCCAAAGCGGAATTTTATATTGATGCGCAGAAGGGTTTGGAAGATGAGAATGAACATCTTTCTCTGGAAAAATGCCATGCGTTTTTGCGTAAAGCTTCAAAGTGGGCTGAAAAACAGTTGCTTTGAATTTGAAAAATCCCTGATGTTAATATCTTCAGGGATTTTTTGTTTTAAGGTTGAATTTGTTGCCCTTGTTTGTTGATATAAAACCAATCATCACTGTCCCAATAGTGATATTCGCCATAAGAATCGCCTACGGTTTTAGACTCTCCGGTGTAGGTGACTTTAGCAATGCCGTTTTCAAATGGGTGGGCAAAGGCAAAGCGTGGTTTGATGAGCATTTTTCCGTCAGCGGTGGCGTAGCCCATTTTACCGCTTTGGGTGTCAACAATGCGAATGGTGCCGTCTTTGATGTAATCATTGCCGTTGTCATATTGATAAATGGCGTAATGTTTGCCTGTACTACATGCGGCGCAGAAAAGGGCGGCTATAAGAAGAATTTTGCTTTTCATGGTCTTATCCTTATTTGTTTATGCTGTTTTATTTTACTTTGTTTTTTTCTTTTAATAAAGAAAAAAATCAGCTCCTTTGTTGAAGCTGATTTGGGTTAAGAGTTATTTCAGTTCGGCAATTTCAATAATTTGGCGAACTTTTATCCTTTTGTGGATGTTGGCACTGGAGATGCCTTTTTGCCCCTTGTGAATGTAAGCAATCCAAGCGTCATTCTTATGGCATTTTCCTGTTGTCCAGTAGTCTCCTTTTAGTGGTTGTCCTTTGATTGAGATGATAAAAGCATTGAGCTTTTCTAACATTTCTTCGCTTAGGCTGATTACCCTTGTCCAAAAAATCCTTGAGCCGCAGTTGCATTTTTTGCTTTTAAAAATTGTTTTTGAGCAAAAGTTTTGGGCTTTGGGGTAGCCCATTTTGTCAGGGATTTCATTGAGATGAATGGCACAGCCGAAGATGATTACGCCCCACGGAGTCTTGTCGGTTTGTAATGACACTGAATGCGTGCCGTCCGTGTAGAGAATTTCGTATTCTGATTTTTCTGTTGTTGGTACGTTAATGTTCCATGCGGAAATGACGTCTTCTTTAGTTAATCCGCTCTGCTCCATAATTTTTTGTATGGCGGCAAGTGCCTGTTCTTTTGTTTTCATAATAGTATGATTTGAAAAGTGAATAATAATAAAAAGCTTTAGCCTATGAGGTTTCCTAAATCGGCTTTGTTTTTGATTTTATAAGCCCTGATTCCTGTTAGAGTGGCGAAAATGGTGCCGATAATTGTAATAATCATAATTGTATGTTTTTAACGTTAATAATATGTGAATTGATTAGTTTATAGCATAAGACAAAAATTTTGTCAATCTTTTCTTGGGTTGTGCAGCGGGTTTAAATGGTTTTAAAATATTTCTTTGGGATAAAAATAAAAAAACTTGACTCATTTTGAAAAAAATACTTGCTTTTTTGGACTCTTGGCGTATAAATAATCAGAATTTTTTTTGAAGTTTTTTTATTATTGTGCGAATCTGCGCCAAGGGGTTTTCTTTTGTGTCAGCGGTGTGGCGCGGTTCTCTTGATAAATCTAGATTTTTGTAACCCTCTGCAGTCGGGATTTGGCTTGCGCCAATAGAATTGCTGCAGATTTTTTTCTCAAAAGGATGAATGCTAATGAAACAATCTTATACGAGCAAAAGACGTGTAAGAAGAAGCTTTGGCCGAATCGACGCTGTGTCGGAAATGCCAAGCTTGATTGAAGTTCAGACCGGTTCTTATAATAACTTTATTCACGGACAAGATTGCGAGTTCGGTTTGGGTGAAGTGTTCAAATCTATTTTCCCTATTAAGGATTTTTCCGGAAGTGGCGAACTCGAGTTTGTTAAATATGAACTCGAAGAACCTAAGTATGATGAGGAAGAATGCCTGAAGCGTGATATGACCTATGCCGCTCCGGTTAAGGCTACGTTGCGCTTGGTTGTGTGGGATGTTGATGAAGATACCGGCGCGAAGTCTATTCACGATATTAAAGAACAAGATGTTTATATGGGCGATATTCCGCTCATGACAGACAGAGGTACCTTTATCTTTAATGGTACCGAACGTGTTGTCGTTTCTCAGATGCACAGATCTCCGGGCGTGTTCTTTGACCATGATAAAGGTAAAACCGTGTCTTCAGGTAAATATTTGTTTGCCGCACGCGTTATTCCTTACCGTGGGTCTTGGCTCGATTTTGAGTTCGATGCCAAAGATTTGGTGTATGCTCGTATTGACCGCAGACGCAAATTGCCGGTAACTTCTATCTTGTATTCTCTTTATTCTAAAGAAACTGAAGAGAAAATTGCCGCTCTGAAAAAAGAAGGCAAAAAAATTGACCCTGCTGATATTAAGGGTATGGATAAAGAAGAAATTTTGAGCTACTTCTATGGTATTGACACTGTTACGCTCGATAAAAAGAACTGGAAAATTAAGTTTGTTCCGGAGCGTATGAAGGGGGTTAAGTTCAGCTTTGATTTGGTTGATGCCAAAACTGGTGAAACCGTTGTTGAAGCCGGAAAGAAAATTTCTCCACGTCAGGCTCAGAAGTTGGCTGATAACGGTTTGGAATATTTCCGTTTGCCGGCTGAAAAACTGATTGGCAAGTTCTTGGCAACGGCTATTGTTGCTCCTAAAACCGGTGAAGTTATTGCTGATGCCGCTGGTGAAATTACCGAAGAAGTTTTGCAAAAGATTACTGATGCCAAAGTTAATGAAATTAAAATTTTGTACATCATTGACGGTGAGGTTGGTCCTTATATTCGCAATACATTAGCCAGCGATAAAAATCACTGCCGTGAAGAGGCTTTGCTTGATATTTATCGTGTTATGCGTCCGGGTGAACCACCTACCTATGAAACAGCTGACCAACTCTTCCGTGGTTTGTTCTTTGACAATGAAAGATATGATTTGTCATCCGTTGGTCGTGTGAAGATGAATTCAGCTTTGAATATCTCTTTTGATGAAGCTCCGGATACTTGCCGTGTGTTGCGTAAAGATGATATTTTGCGTATTGTTAAGCACTTGGTTGAACTGCGTGATGGTAAAGGCGAAGTGGATGATATTGACCACTTGGGTAACCGTCGTGTGCGTTCGGTCGGCGAACTCATGGAAAACCAATATCGCATGGGCTTGCTCCGTATGGAAAGAGCTATTCGCGAGAGAATGTCTTCCGAAGTTTTGACGAATGTGAAGCCACAAGATTTGGTTAATGCTAAGCCGATTGCCTCTGTTATCAGAGAATTCTTTGGGTCTTCTCAGTTGTCACAATTTATGGATCAGAACAACCCGTTGTCTGAAATTACGCACAAACGTCGTCTTTCTGCTTTGGGTCCTGGTGGCTTGTCTCGTGACCGCGCCGGCTTTGAAGTCCGCGATGTGCACCCAACTCACTATGGTCGTATCTGCCCGATTGAAACACCGGAAGGTCCGAACATCGGTTTGATTAACTCATTAGCAACTTATGCTCGTATTAACAAATATGGCTTTATTGAATGCCCATACCGCAAAGTTGTTAACGGCGTGGTGACTTCCGATGTGGTTTATCTGTCTGCCGATGAAGAAGGTAAACATATTATTGCTGAAGCTAACGCAGCCGTTAAAGATGACGGACATTTTGTGAATGATTTGATTGCTTGCCGTAAGGCCGGTGAATTTGAGTTCCATCATCCGGAAGAAATTGATTTCATCGACGTGTCACCGCAACAGTTGGTTTCTGTGGCTACGGCTTTGATTCCGTTCTTGGAAAACTCCGATGCTAACCGTGCATTGATGGGTGCAAACATGCAGCGTCAAGGTGTGCCTTTGTTGCGCTCTGAGGCTCCGCTCGTGGGAACCGGTATGGAAGCTCGTGTGGCTCGTGATTCCGGCGCTACCGTGGTGGCTAAGTTTGACGGTATTGTTGACTCCGTTGACGCTAAGCGCATTGTGGTTCGTTCTGAATCCGGTGATGTGGCTGATGCCGGCGTGGAAATCTATAAATTACAGAAATTCCGCCGCTCTAACCAAAATACCTGCATTAACCAAATTCCGTTGGTTAAAGTTGGTGACAGAATTAAGGCCGGTGATATTATTGCCGATGGTCCGTGCACGGATATGGGCGAGTTGGCTTTAGGCCGCAACTTGCTTGTCGCATTCATGCCTTGGAACGGTTTGAACTACGAAGATGCTATTTTGCTTTCGGAACGTATTTCTCGTGATGATGTTTTGACCTCCCTTCATATTGAAGAATTTGAAGTTATGGCTCGTGATACAAAGCTCGGTCAGGAAGAAATCACGCGTGATATTCCGAACGTTGGTGAAGAAGCTTTGCGCAACTTGGATGAATCAGGTATTGTTTATATCGGTGCTGAGGTTAAGGCCGGCGATATCTTGGTTGGTAAAGTGACGCCGAAAGGCGAATCTCCGGTTACTCCGGAAGAAAAACTTTTGCGCGCTATCTTTGGTGAAAAAGCCTCTGATGTTCGTGATACTTCATTACGCGTTCAACCGGGTATTGAAGGTGTGGTGGTTGATGTTCATGTGTTCTCTCGCCGTGGTGTGGAGAAAGATGAACGCGCACTCTCTATTGAGCAAGAAGAAATTTCTCAGCTTATTAAAGACCGCGAGGATGAAATTGCCATTATCCGCCGCAGCTGTGAAGCACGCTTGAAGTCTATGCTCTTGGGACAAAAGGTTGTGGATGCGCCAAAGGGTATTGCCAAAGGTGCTGAAATTACCGAAGATTTGTTGGCTAATGTTCCGTCTGTTCAATGGCGTAAAATTGTCGTTAAAGACGAAGATGTTATGGCTAAAATCGAGGAATTTTTGGCAGCCTATGATGCCAGAGTGGAAAAAGTTCATAAGCATTTTGAAGACAAAGTTGAAAAAGTTCAACGTGGTGATGATTTGTTGCCGGGTGTCTTGAAAATGGTTAAGGTTTTCATTGCTACCAAACGTAAAATTCAAACCGGTGATAAAATCGCCGGACGTCACGGTAACAAGGGTACTATTTCCCGCGTGTTGCCTTTGCAAGATATGCCTTATATGGAAGATGGTACGCCGGTTGATATCGTGTTGAACCCGTTGGGTGTGCCTTCTCGTATGAATATCGGACAAATTTTGGAAACCCACCTCGGTTGGGCAGCAAAAGAGCTCGGTAAACAACTCAACGAGATGTGCGAACAATATAAACGCGGTGAAAAGACCATTGATGAACTCAATGCCAAACTTCTTGAAATTTATGGCGAAAAACAATACAAGAGAGATATTGAACCCTTGAGTATTGAAGAAAAAATGGAAGTTATTGCTAATGAGAAAAACGGTATCCCGACTGCGACGCCGGTTTTCGATGGGGCTTCCAATGCCGATATTAACTCTATGTTGCAAAAAGCCGGTTTGCCTCTGTCTGGTCAAATTGACCTTTATGATGGTCGTACCGGTGAAAAATTTGACCGTAAGGTTACTGTCGGTGTCATTTATATGATTAAATTGCACCACATCGTTGATGAAAAAATGCACGCTCGTTCAGTTGGTCCGTACTCCTTGGTTACTCAACAACCTTTGGGTGGTAAGGCTCAATTCGGTGGCCAACGTTTCGGTGAAATGGAAGTGTGGGCTTTGCAAGCTTATGGCGCTGCTTATACCTTGCAAGAAATGCTTACCGTTAAATCCGATGATGTCAGCGGACGTACAAAAGTCTATGAAGCGATTGTTCGCGGTGAAGACAGTTTTGAGTCCGGTGTTCCTGAATCATTCAACGTTTTGGTTAAAGAAATTAAGTCTTTGTGCTTGAATGTTGAACTTTTGAACGATGAAGCTTAAGGCTAAGGAGATTTGAAAATATGAATGATATTATGAAGTATTTTGGTCAGCAAGTTTCCGGTGAGGAATCTTTTGACAAAATAAAAATTTCTATCGCTTCGCCGGAACAAATTCGTTCTTGGTCTTATGGTGAGGTTAAAAAACCTGAAACCATTAACTATCGTACGTTTAAGCCGGAAAGAGATGGTTTGTTCTGCGCTCGTATTTTTGGTCCGGTTAAAGACTATGAATGCTTGTGCGGCAAATATAAAAGAATGAAATATCGCGGTATTGTCTGCGAAAAGTGCGGCGTTGAAGTTACACTTTCTAAGGTGCGTCGTGAAAGAATGGGGCATATCGAACTGGCTACGCCGGTGGCGCATATTTGGTTCTTGAAATCTTTGCCAAGCCGTATCTCGGTTTTGACCGATATTCCGATGAAGGCTTTGGAACGCGTGCTTTATTTCGAAAGCTATATTGTCATTGAACCGGGGTTGACACCTCTCTCTGTTAATGAGTTGTTGACCGAAGAACAATATCAAGAAGCTATCGATGAATATGGTGAAGATTCTTTCAGAGCCGGTATCGGTGCTGAGGCTATTCGCGAAATCTTGTCAAATATTGATTTGGAGAGTGAACGCGATGCTATCAGAGCTGAACTTAAAGACAACGCTTCTGAGGCTAAACGTAAAAAGTTGGTTAAACGTTTGAAGTTGATTGAAAACTTCATTAACTCTAATACCAAACCTGAGTGGATGATTTTGACTGTTTTGCCAGTTATTCCGCCTGAGTTGCGTCCATTGGTTCCGTTGGATGGTGGCCGTTTTGCCACTTCTGATTTGAACGATTTGTATCGCCGTGTGATTAACCGTAACAATCGTTTGAAACGCTTGATGGAATTGCATGCGCCGGATATTATTATCCGCAATGAAAAGCGTATGTTGCAAGAGGCTGTTGATGCTTTGTTTGATAATGGTCGTCGTGCTCGCGCTATTACCGGTACAAACAAACGTCCGCTCAAGTCTTTGTCTGATATGCTTAAAGGTAAACAAGGTCGTTTCCGTCAGAACTTGCTTGGTAAACGTGTGGACTATTCTGGTCGTTCGGTTATTACCGTTGGTCCGGAACTCAAACTCCATCAGTGCGGTTTGCCGAAGAAGATGGCTCTCGAACTCTTTAAGCCGTTTGTGTATGCTAAACTTGAACTCTATGGAATGGCTACGACCATTAAAGCTGCTAAACGTATGGTTGAAAAAGAGCGTCCGGAAGTTTGGGATATTTTGGAAGAAGTTATTCGTGAGCATCCGGTTATGCTTAACCGTGCGCCGACTTTGCACAGACTTGGTATTCAAGCTTTTGAACCGGTTTTGGTCGAAGGTAAAGCTATTCACTTGCACCCGCTCGTTTGTACCGCGTTTAACGCCGACTTCGATGGTGACCAAATGGCTGTTCACGTGCCGTTGTCCGTTGAGGCTCAACTCGAAGCTCGCGTCTTGATGATGTCTACCAACAACATCTTGTCTCCGGCTTCCGGTAAACCAATTATCGTGCCGTCTCAAGATATGGTCTTGGGTATTTACTACCTGACTTATGATGCTGATGGTATGACAGGTGAAGGTTCCATCTTCTCTAATATTGATGAAGTTGAGATGGCTTTGTTTGCAAAAACAGTTGATTTGCACGCTAAAATTAAGTGCCGTATGGAATATGTGACCGATGACGGTGAAATTAAAACCGGTATTGTGGAAACTACTCCGGGACGTATCATTGTTTCTCAGACTTTGCCTAAAAACCCCAAAGTGCCGTTCTCTTTGGTTAACCGTTTGGTGAAGAAAAAAGAAATCGGTGAAATTATTGATACCGTTTATCGTCACTGTGGTCAGAAAGAAACCTGCTTGTTCGTTGATAAAATCATGACTCTTGGTTTTACTAACGCTTGTAAAGCCGGTATTTCTTTCGGTAAAGATGATTTGGTTATTCCTGAGGCTAAAAAACAACTCGTGGCTGAAACTGAAGCTCAAGTTAAGGAATTTGAACAGCAGTATCAAAACGGTTTGATTACCAAGGGTGAAAAATATAACAAAGTTATCGATATTTGGGCTGCTTGTACCGATAAGGTTGCTGATGAAATGATGAAAAACATTTCTAAAATCGACCATGGTTATATCAACTCAGTTTACATGATGGCACATTCCGGTGCGCGTGGTTCTGCTGCTCAAATGCGTCAGGTTGCCGGTATGCGTGGTTTGATGGCTAAGCCGAACGGCGAAATTATTGAACAACCGATTATTTCAAACTTTAAAGAAGGTTTGACGGTGCTTGAGTACTTTAACTCAACCCACGGTGCTCGTAAAGGTTTGGCTGATACCGCTTTGAAGACTGCTAACTCCGGTTACTTAACCCGTCGTTTGGTTGATGTGGCTCAGGATGTTGTGGTTACCGAAATGAACTGTGGTACCGAAAGAGGTATTATTGTTCGTCCGGTAGTCGATGGCGGTAATGTTATCGTTTCTATCGGTGACAGAATTTTGGGCCGTACGGCTCAGGAAGATATTTTGCATCCGGAAACAGGCGAAGTTTTGGTCAAGAAAGGTAAACTTATTGATGAAAACGATGTTGAGGCTGTTGAGGCTGCAGGTGTTGAACAAGTTAAAATTCGTTCTGTTTTGACCTGTGAATCTGAACATGGTGTTTGTGCCGCTTGTTATGGTCGTGACTTGGCTCGCGGTACGCCGGTTACCATCGGTGAAGCTGTCGGTGTTATTGCTGCTCAGTCAATCGGTGAACCGGGTACTCAGTTGACGATGCGTACCTTCCACATTGGTGGTGCAGCGTCTAAATCTGCTGAGCAATCTTCGGTTGAAGTGCCGTTTGCCGGTACCTTGAAACTTGATAACGCCCATGTCGTTACGGACAGTGAAGGCCATGGTATTATCCTTTCTCGTAACTGCGAAATCGTTATCGTGGATGGTAATGGACACGAAAAATCTCGTCACCATATTCCTTATGGTACCAAGATTTTGGTTGCTGAAGGCGCTAAAGTCAAAAAAGGCGAGAAAGTGGCCGAGTGGGATCCGTTTACTGTTCCGGTTATTACTGAAAAAGCCGGTAAGGTTGAACTGGTTGACTTGATTAATAACTTGTCGGTTAAAGAGTCTGTTGATGAAACAACCGGTATTGCTTCTAAGGTTGTTATTGATTGGCGCTCTAACTCTGCAAGTTCTAACCTTAAACCAAGCATTATGCTCAAAGACGATAATGGTAACTATATTACCTATGATAATGGTAAAGAGGTTCGTTATTATTTGTCTGTTGATGCAATTTTGACTGTTGATAACGGCAGCGAAGTTAAGGTTGGTGATGTGATTGCCAGAATCCCGAGAGAAAGCTCAAAGACTAAAGATATTACCGGTGGTTTGCCGCGTGTGGCTGAACTCTTTGAAGCTCGTCGTCCAAAAGATCCGGCTATCATCTCTGATATTGACGGTGTGGTCGAATTTGGTAAGGACTACAAAGCTAAGCAACGGATTACCGTTGTGCCGGCTAAGGGACAACCGATTGAATACCTTATTCCGAAAGGACGCCACCTTGTTGTTCAAGAAGGTGATGTGGTGAAGAAAGGCGATATGCTGGTTGAAGGTACACCTGCTCCGCACGATATCTTGCGCGTTTTGGGCGTTGAAAAATTGGCTGAATATTTGGTCAAAGAAGTTCAAGACGTTTATCGTTTGCAAGGTGTGAAGATTAACGATAAGCATATTGAGGTTATTGTTTCTCAGATGTTGAAGAAGGTTGAGATTACTAACCCTGGTGATACAACATTCCTCATCGGAGAGCAGGTCGACAAAGATATCTTTGAAGAAGAAAATGCCAAGATTAAGGCTGAGGGCGGTGTTGAAGCAACGGCTGATCCGGTACTCTTGGGTATTACTAAGGCTTCTTTGCAGACCAAGTCATTTATCTCTGCGGCATCCTTCCAAGAGACAACACGTGTCTTGACTGAGGCTGCTGTTGAAGGTAAGGTTGATAACCTCCAAGGTTTGAAAGAAAACGTTATTGTCGGTCGTTTGATTCCGGCCGGTACGGGTACAGTTTTGCGTGCATTGCGCAAGGTTGCTGCTCAGAATGACAAAGAAATTCAAACTTTGAAAGCTGAAGAAGAACAAGAAAAAGCAAAACTCAAAGAAGAAAAAGCTCAGGCTAAATTGGAAGCTCCGCAAGAGACTCCTGCTGAGTAATTCGACCTTAGGTTTGAATTTTGAGGAAGGTGGAGAAATCCATCTTCCTTTTTTTGTGGATGATTTTTGTGGCTAATTTTGTCTAAGAACAGAGAGGGAGGGAGAGAGAAGGAAAGAAAAGACTTAGGTATCAAAATAGAGAGATTTCGTTGAAATAAAGAAAATGTGGCTTAGAATTTATGTTGACAAAATTAGAAAAATTTAATAGGGTTGCCATAAGAGTTTATTATTTTAGTTTGTAATTTTAAATTATATTATTATGGAAGTTAAAGAAAAAAAGTCAAAAAAGGAAATTTTGAAAGAAATTGCTTTGGACTTTCAGTCTTTATGCCGAGAGCTGAGGCTTTGGTGGTTTTCAGGTGAGATAAATCCTGCGCCTAAAGAGAAAATTCAGAAAAAGAAAATCGGGATGTTTTATTATGCCGAAGATAAGTCTTTTTCCGAAGAACTTATTCCTAACAAAACCGTTTCCGGTGTTGTGGGGTATGTAGATGAAACTGGTGTGCATGGATTGATTGTGCTTTTGCATCAAAAGCTGTTGTTTTGGGCCAATGCTGGTTTGTTTTTTGATATGCCTAATGGATTGAGTGGAAAAGAAAATACTCGTTTGATTTTAAATGTTGCTAAAGATAACTGGATAGCGGCAGAGGCTGCGGAGTATTGTGCAGAATACGCTGTTGATGGTGTTAAAACAGGAGAAGCTTTTTTGCCCAGTATTGATGAGCTTAAAAGTCTTTATGGTAATAAGACTCTTATTAATGCAAAATTGGCTTTAATAAAAGGTGCTGATTTATTTAATGACTGGTACTATTGGTCTTCTTCTGAATTTTCTGTTGATTATGCTTGGTACCAATATTTTAGTACTGGTTTTGTTGGTAAAAATCATCATAGTAAATGTAGTGGTGGTTACGTCTGTCCAGTGGTGGCTTTTTGATTGTTTATTTCATTTTATATCCGGTTGGTGAAGTGCCGCCGGATTTTTTGTGTTTTTGGCGCATGGTTGGTATGATTTTTTGTTGACAAAAAAAATGTAATTTTGTACTATAAGGGCAATTAACTATTATTGTTTAACCTAATATTATTTTTTATATGTATTATTTAGTTTATGTTTTGATTGCGGTTGTTTTTATTGCTGCTATCGTGATTTCGTTTTTATTTGTGCGCTTAAACATGGTAAAACGAAATTTGAAAGCAAACGAAGGAATGTTAAATTTGTTTCTTCGTAAGGTGGGGCAAGAAAAATGCCGTGAGATTCTTGAAAATTTGCAAGATGATATTGGTCACCGCGAAGTTATTGGTTTTGCCGATGACGCTGAAACTCTTAATGAGAAAAATTTGGCACGGAAAATTAACTTTACGTTTTTTCCTGATAAGTGATTTCCTAGTATTAACTTAAATTTCTTTTTTATATGTATTTATCTTACGATGTTTTAGGAATGCTGGGTTGTATTGTTCTCATCATTTTTGTTATCATGAGTTTTAAGCTTGTAAATCTTTTGAGTTCTTTGGTATGAAATCTGTCGTTGGGTATAACTATAAGGTGTTGTTTGATGGTAAAGGGTGAAGTTCCGTTCATATTGATGCATGGTTTCAAAGGTCGGAGGTAATTTTCCGGCCTTTTTTTGCTGTATTTTTTTAGGGTTTAAATATTAAAAAAATCTGTTATTCTATGTTTTACTAATATATATAGGAGGGTCTTATGGATACAACTGATTATGTAAAACGTTATCAAAAAGAATTGGCTGAAAATAAGAAAAATAATGCGCCTTTTAATATTTGGGCTTTTCTGTTTTCTTCTTTGTATTTTTTCTATGTCAGAATGTATGGCCACTTCCTTATCTTTTTCTTTTCACCGTTGCTTTTAGATATAATATTTACCGCTTTGGCTCGTGTTTTTGGTTTGGCCCTTGCTCAGGGAGATTGTTTCCCGTTTTTATTTATTATTTTCCATTTTGTTGCGGCTTTTATTGCTAATCCGAATTATAAAAAGTTTAAGCAAAGATTTGTGCAAGAGCATAAAGACGTTGATACGTCAATACGCGCCGTCTACTCTTCTATGCCTTTGGGTAAGTTTGTTTTATATTTAGTTTTATCTTATGGACTTTACGGGTTTTATTGGGGTTTTAAAAATTGGCAGAAATACAGTGAAGCTACAAAAGATGATGTCTATCCTCTTGCAAGAGCAATATTTTTTCCGGTTACAATTCTGTTGCTGTTTAGAAAAATTGCTTATTCTGTTGAGGCTAAATCTAACTTTTTGTGGCAGGGGTGTGTCTATTTGGCAATCTATCTATTTTGGTTTACGGAGTCTTTTGTGAATCTTGATGTTTTAAATAATCCTGTGTTTGAGGGTGTGTTTTCTGTTTCAAGCGTGATTGTTGCTACATGTTGTTTAGCCAGCGTTCAAGCCGCCATTAATCGTTATAATCTTGCTCATGGTGGTGAAAAGGCTGAAAAAGATGTTGGCGGTATCGTCTTTGTGGTGATTACTTTTGCCTTGACTTGGGGGGTGTTTATTGTCTCGCTTTTGTTCCCGAATAATAAAAACAGTTTTTTTGATTCATATTCTGAAGAACAGCAGATTAAAATTGCGCAATCTGTTGGTTTTATTTACCGCCATACGAAAGTTTACTCTCAAGTGTGTGCGCAAAACGGCTATGTCTTGAAAAATTATCCAAATGTTTTTTCTGAGTATTATGCGGCAGATATTCTTAAATTAAAAGAGCAATTGCTTAACAATGGGGTGAGCTTGAAAGATGTTGAACAGATTATGTTTTCTAATCCTGAAGCTGTTAAGAAAATTCAAGATTCCGCTTATGAGGAATTGTATGGTTTGTGGATGTTTTTGAGACTTGCTCAGGCTGCTGAAGAACAAGGCATTGCGATTGAAAATGTTAAATGGGACAATCAATGGAATGCTTCTTTTGATATACAAAATATATGCGCTTTCTTTGATTTGTATGGTTTGGAGATTTTGAAAGATGGCGATAATAAGGACTTTTTGAAAGAGAGGGCTTTATAAGCTTTGTTCTTTTCTTATTTTAAGCCGGAGTAGTCTTCGGCTTTTTTTTATTCTATATTTGGAGGGAAATTTTGGTCTTTGTTGCATAATTTACTTGATTATTTTTTTCTTTGGTATATTCCTATTGTTAGAGTGTTATTTTTATCCCTATTATTAACTTTAAATAAAAAAATATTATGCAGAGAAAAAACTGTGAAGAGCTTTTTTCCAGATATGGAAAGGAGTTCGGTGTGATTTTGGATAAGTCTGATTATAATGGGCCAGTCTTGTTTTTTGATTTGCGCCGTCAGAGCTTGTGGAACTTGAATATTTCTTATTCTGAAGAATTGGTTGCTTCTTTGATTGAAATGTTTGACTTCTTTATCTGTCAACAAGAGCAGATGAATAGCTTTATCTTGTGTGATGATGTGGCTCGTTGCCGCTTCTATTCTACTAACCAGATTTTGCGCCTGCTGAATGGGCAGAACTTTAATTTGGATTATAATTGGCACAAGATTTTTCCAAAGGTGGAAATTCATGGGGCAGTTCCGAATGATGCTCATGCTAATTTTGCTTTGGCTGAATGGTATGCTCAACACGGAAATAGTTTTGCTTGTATGACTTTTAAGGAAATTCCTATTTCATACAAAAAGTTCGATGAAGAAATTTTGGGCGTTGAAAATTATCTGCCGGAAGTGATGTATTTCGTGATGGAAAATATCAAAAAAGGGTGTTATCCGAATGTGAATTATCCTTATTTGTATAAACCAAATGTGGTGGCCGGTTTTTTGCCAGAGTTGGTCTATTGGCATCTTGACACCGGGTCTACCAATTGGAAAGAAAGTGTGCTTCCGCAAAAGGTGGCTTGCTCGCAAAAAACAGAAAATTACGATGAACTTTTTGCTAAATATAAAAAAGAGTTTAGCGTGGTTTTGAAAAAATCTGACTATCATGGGCCGGTGTTGGTGTTTGATTTGCGTCGTAAAAGCTTGGAAAAACTGGGAATTCCTCTTGGTGAGGCGCTTATCCCTTCCTTGATTGAGATGTTTGATTTCTTTATCCGTGAGCAGGAACAAATGAACAGCTTTATCCTTTGTGATGAGGTCGCGGATTGTCGTTTCTACTCTACAAATCAGATTTTGCGCTTGTTGAGTGAGCCAAATGATAATCCGGATTATCAATGGCACAGAATTTTCAAAGATGTGAAAATTAATGAGAAAATCTCTGATGTTGTTTATGGCAATTTGGCTGACAGTGAAGCTTGTGTGCGGTTCTCTTGTATGACATTTAAGGATATTCCTGAATCTTATCAAAAATTTAATGAAAAGATTTTTGGAGTCGAAAATTATTTGCCGGAAGTGTTGTATTTTGTGATGGAAAACATCAAAAATGGTCGCTATCCAAAGGTAAATTATCCTTATTTGTATAAGCCAAACGTTGTGGCTGGATTCTTGCCAGAGTTATTTTATTGGCATTTGGAGACAGGAACAACCAATCGTGAAACAGAAAAAGTACCTCAACAGGCTTTTTATCCTACGCATCATTAAAGAAATTTTTATGTGATTAAAAAGTACCTTCGGTTTGTGCCGAAGGTATTTTTTTGTTCAAAAAGGGGATTGGTGGCTTGTTTTAGGGCGTTTTATGGGGGGCTTAGGTGGTTTGTAACAAAAAGTTCACAATTTGAGGGGTTGCATGTGGGGCGAATTTTTGGTATAACTATAATTGTAAAGCAAATTATTATAAACTTAAAAAAACAAAATATATGAAAAAAAATTATTATTTAATTCAAGAAGACGAAGTTATTACTTCAATCCCTGATATGTTGGATTTCTTTGATGGCCCTCTGACCGCTTAATCCAACATCGCAAAAACAAAAAAGCCTCGAGTTCTTTACTTTTACTCGGGGCTTTTCCCTTTTTATAATTCAGACATAATCTTTAGCGGCGTCTTAAGAAAGACGGAATCTCCAAGTTGAGCTTGCTGTCATCGTTTTCCGCAGAGTCAAAGCTTGGGGCCATTTGTTCATAGCGTTCCATGGCTTCTTTCTTTTTGCGGTTGCGCTTGGCTATTGAAAAACCGGTTACACGCTCGATTAGGGTCGGGGTGTATTCTTCGTCTTCTTCTTCAACGATTAATTTTTCGGGTTCTTCAGCGGCTGGTTTGGCGGCAAAAACGGATGGATTTTGTTTTGGGAACAATTCCGGTTCTGCTTCTACCGAACGCAAGCTGCTTTTAGCCGTGAAGGTGTTTTCGTTTGATGAAAGTGCGTTTTCTAGCTGCGCACTTGCACTGGCATCTTCCGGCTTGTTGTTAATAATAGCCTTGAACAAAGAGGAAGCCTTAGGCATTTCGTTGATGACGGCTGAGTTGTCTATCGGATTAAACTCTTCTTCAGCGATCACAGTTTCCGATACGGTTTCCGGCTCGGAAGTTTTAACGGCGTTTTGTACTTCAGTCTCTGCTAAGGGGGCGGCAACTATCTCTTCTGAAATTTCATCCTCTATGATGTCTATTGGTTCAGAGGCGGTGTCGCGCATTGGGTTTTCCACTTCAATCTTTTGATTGACTAATGTTGATTCTTCAACAAGTTTTGTGGCGGAAAATTTTTCGAGGTTTGAGTCAATTTCAGCTGACGGGGTTATGGGTTTTTCGATGTTGTTCAACTGATAGCTTTGCTCAATGTAACTGGCTATTTTGGCCGCTTGAGGTTGTTTGGGGGCGGCCTGTGTGTTGGCTCCGACACCGGTGGCAACGATTGATACACGGATTTTGCCTGCCAATGCCTCATCAAAGCTGGAACCAAAAATGATGTTGGCTTCTTCATCAACTTCTTCCTTAATACGGCTGGCGGCCTCGTCAATTTCAAACAAGGTGATATCTGACCCGCCGGTTATGTTGATTAATACACCTTTGGCTCCATGCATATTGCAATCATCCAACAATGGGTTGGACAAGGCTTGTTCAGCGGCTTTAACCGCGCGGTCTTCGCCTTCGGCTTCACCCGTACCCATAATGGCTTTGCCTTTGTCCTGCATGATGGATTTGATGTCGGCAAAGTCCAGGTTTATCAGACCAGGCATTATCATCAAGTCGGTAATAGAGCGTACGCCAGAATACAAAACATTGTCGGCCATAATAAATGCATCAGCCAAAGTGGTTTTTTTGTCTGCTATACGGAACAAGTTTTGGTTTGGAATAATGATGATACTGTCCACCGATTTGGTAAATTCTTCAACGGCGGCCTCTGCTGTTTCCATTCTCTTGCGGCCTTCAAACTGGAATGGTTTGGTGACAACGCCGATGGTTAAAATGCCTTTTTCCTTGGCTAATTTTGCAACAACAGGAGCTGCGCCTGAGCCTGTGCCGCCGCCCATACCGGCTGTGATGAAGACCATGTTGGCTCCTTCAAGCTCTTTTTCTATTTCTTCTTTGGCTTCTTCGGCTGCTTGACGGCCGATTTCCGGACGTGCGCCGGCTCCCAGACCTTGTGTGGTTTGGAGACCTAACTGAATCTTGCGGCTGGCTGATGAATTGGCCAATGCCTGCGAATCCGTGTTGGCAACAATGAAGTCTACGCCTTCAAGATGTTGCGCTATCATGTTATTGACCGCGTTGCCGCCGCCACCGCCGACGCCGATTACGGATATACGTGGTTTCAGATGGGTGATGTTGGTTTCCGGTACTGCTAACTTGATGGACATTATTTTTTTTACTCCAAATTCTGTTGTTTTTTTCAGTTGGAATCAGTATGGCAAAAATTAATTAAATAATGGTTAGCATTAAAATTTATCTTGATATTTTTTTGTGTTTGACTTTTGCCCGTATCTTGATTAAACATGTGGTTAATTTATGTATTATTTTTTAATTATTTTTGCTTATGAAAAAGTTTTTATCCGGTTTTGTTTGCGGAATTGGTGTTTCGCTGGCGGCTGTTTGGGGGTGTCAAAAATTGCTGTGCAGGGTTTTGGCTCCTTTAGATGATTGGACTTGGAATGAGGAGAATCTACCTAAACCCTATGTTTATCACGGGAAGGTTGTCGGAATCCAATTCGGAAACGTGGTGTTTGCTTTGCATGATGCGCCTGCTCAGATGAATTTTAATCATGCCTGGGATTATTGCAAAAAGCAGAAAATCGGCGATAAAGAATGTTGTTTGCCAAATGTTGGTTTGGAAAAATCTGTATCAGCCGTGTTTGAGGCCTTAAATGAAATGCTGGTGAAGTTTGGCGGTGAGCCCCTTAAAGCCCTTGAAAACAATGGCTATTGGGCCGCTGACAATCATCTACAGGAAAAGTCGTTGGCTTGGATTGTGGCGTTTTGCAATCAGGCATCTGATTATTATGACAGATCTGAACTAGCTTATGTGCGGCCGGTGATTTTTCTGGAAGAAGAACTTTGAAAAATGAAAGCCTTGAGTTTTTTGCTCAAGGCTTTTTTTGTTAGAAATTTTGTTTCATCCAGCTGAAAATTTTGCTGAAACTGGTCGTACCGCCCGAAGGTTTGTTGATGATTTTTCCGGGCTTTTTTTCGGTATAATTTATGGCGAACAGCAATAAGCCGATGGCTGTTGAAAATGATGGATTATACAAGTTGTCCGGTAACGACAATATATTGCGCGGTTTTCCTAACCGGACTTGCTTGTCTAAAACCATGGTGGCAACATCTTGTATGCCGGATAAGCAACTACCGCCTCCGGTTAACACAACGCGGTGGCTGTTTATGCCGCCTAGGCCTTGTTCCATCAGCTTATGATTTACGAGCTCGAATGTTTCTTCTATCCTAGGGGTGATGATGCTGATTAATTCTGCTTTTGGAACTTGTTTGATTAGGCTGTCATCTTCTTCTCCTACCGGATAGACGTTAATCAGCTCTTCCTTGTCTTTGCTGGTCATAAAGGCACAGCCGTGTAGGGTCTTTAGTCTTTCGGCATGGGTGAAGGATGTTGTTAAGCCCCAGGCAATGTCGTTGGTAACATTGTTGCCTCCAACCGGTAATGCGGCAAAATATGTCGGGTGGCCGTGTTTGAAGGAACAAATACTTGTTGTTCCGCCGCCAATGTCAACAATTGTGGAGCCGATTTCCATTTCGTCTTCAACTAAACAGGCCAGTCCTGAGGCATAAGCTGAAAAGGCTTTTTCCGCTATCTCTAAATGTGCGTTTTCTATTATGGTTTGTTCGTTGCGGAACAAAATGTCCGGAATCATGCCCAGCAATATATCTACCGATAATTCAGAGCCATAAATGTTACGCGGGTCTTTGATCTCTTCGCCATTGTCGCAATGGTAGCTCATCGGAAGGCAGTGAATCAGTTCATTGCCCTCAACATTAATTTTGTGAATGCCTTTTTCTATGACTTTGTTTATGTCGGCTTCACTTATGGGTTTGTTTTTATTTATTGATATAGAAGCACTCTTGATAACGCTTTTGATTTTATCTCCCGATACGTTAATTATAACGCGGTCTATGCGCTCGTTGGCCATTTGTTCGGCTGTTTCTACCGCGTTGCAAACGGATAATGTGGCTTGATTTAAATCTGTGATAACGCCGTTTTTTATGCCTTTTGATGCATTATAACCATAGCCGACAACTTTTATTTTTTTGTCGCGGCTTATTTTGGCTATGATACAGCAGACTTTTGAGGAACCTATATCTAATGCGGCTACCGTTGTCAGTCGATTAAATGTGTGCGTCACAGTTAAATCTTCCTTTCTTTTGTTCTTGAGAGCTTTTTCTTTTGCGTCTTTTCTATTGTTATGATTACTTTTCCTTTTAACCTTAAATCGATTTTGGTTAATTTACGTTTAAGAATGTTTTTGCTCTCGTTTAATTTTTTTAATTTTTCCCAGGCTTCTTTGACGCCTTTTTCCGGAAGTTTGATGGTGATGCCTCCTTCTATGTGGTCTAAAATAATGTCCCAGCGGCGTTCCGAAATATAATTGGCGGCTTTGACCCTTTTGAAAATTTCGCTGCCGTCATCAATGATGGATAAAAGCTCGTTGATGTGTTCGGGGGCTCCAAGACCAACAATTAGCAAGATGGGCTTGGTGGGCGTGAAGGGGGCCTCTATGACTTGTCCGTTTTCATCTATCGGGTGGAATTTTTCGTTTAGTTGCCATAAACTTTTAACATCATGTTCTTCGATTTCTATTTGTATGACATTCGGGAAAAAGCTTCTTTTTACCAGAGCATTTTTTACCCAAGGAAGTTGTTCTATTTTATAACGAATCTCGTCTAAATCTTGCTCCAATATATTGTCTTGGCGCGTGTTGGTGATGATGTTGGCGATGTCTTGGATGGAGGTCCTTTTGTGACCTCTGACGATGATGTCATCGATGGTGAATCCTAGTTTAGAGCTTAGTTCGTAAAAAGAATCTTGTAAGTCCATCAGCCGTTTGTTTATCAAATCATTTTTGAAGGTGATGGTGATGGAGGCCAGAAAAAATATGATACCTAATATGAGTGCATTGCCCAGCATTCGATAAGGCCATTCTTGCGGCAAAGAAACTTTTACGCTTTGGGTTATGTTGGTTTGTGTTGCGGGGGCGGAAGAGTTTTCTGCAGCGGCGGTGTCTTCTGCCGATTTAGGTGTTTGGGCTGGTGGTTGTGAATCTGTTAAGGCAGGTGTTTTTCTGTCTTCAAAGTCAAGCTCTCCCTGAAATGTTTCTTTGCTGGTCATGGTTATTTGGCTATTCCTATTTTTTTGACTTCCCATTCTAGGGTTATGTCTGTTTGGGCTTTGACTCTTTGGACGATTTCGTCGCCTAAATCTTCAAGGTCTTTGGCGGTGGCATTGCCGGTGTTGACCAAAAAATTGCAATGTTGTTCGGAGACTTTGGCTCCACCTATTGACAGTTTGTCACAGCCTGATTTTTTGATTAGCTCCCATGCTTTTAATCCTTCGGGGTTTTTGAATGTTGAACCGGCTGTTTTGACATTGTGCGGTTGTGTCTTTAATCTTTTGTTTTTTATTTCATTTATTTTGGCAAGAATGTTTTCTCCGCTATCTTTTTCGGTTTTGAAGGTGATGGAGGTGATTATCCAGTCTTCCGGAAAAAGGCTGCTGCGGTAGGATAACTGAAAATCTTCTACCGGAACTGTTCTTATTTCTCCGGTGCGGTTGATGATTTCGGCTTGTAGCATCACATCTTTTATTTCTTTGCCATAACAACCGGCGTTGGTTTTGACCGAACCGCCTATGCTCCCCGGTATGGTGGTTAAAAATTCCAAGCCGCCTAAGCCATTTTTGATTAATATTTTGGTTAGGTCTACATTGCGTAGTCCTCCCCCGCATGTTAGGCGGTTTTCTTCAATGTGGTATGTTCTGAAGGCTGGTGAATCCAGCTTGATGACGACACCTCGGATGCCTCCGTCGCGGACAAGCAGGTTTGAACCTCCGCCTAAAACGCTTAAGGGTATGTTTTCGGGGCAGAGTTCCATAAAGTAGCTTAAATCTTTGCTGTCTTTGGGTAAATACATGACTTCTGCCGGACCGCCAACGCCAAACCATGTGTGTTTTTTCATGGGTTCGTGTTCTATGTAGCGGCCTCTGACTTGCGGCAGTAGGTCAAGAATGCTGTCTGACTTTTTGAAAAAATTGAACATGGTCTTTTTTTGCCTTATTTGATTAATTCTTCTATTGCGTTGGCCAAACGTTTGGCAGCATCGGTTTTGGCGACTTTTTTGGCATTGGCTGACATTGCTATCAGCTTGACTTTGTTTACCATTAAGTCACTGATGACTTCAGCTGCGTGCAGAACGTTGAAATCTATTTGTTTGATTAAGATGCAGCCATCAACACGAGCTAAATCTTCGGCATTGCCGGTTTGGTGGTCGTCTGCTGCCGTGGGTAAGGGAACTAAAATACTTGGAATTCCCGAAACTTCTATTTCGCTGACGGAAGATGCTCCGGCTCTGGATATTATCAAATTACTGTGACTGTAAATTTCAGCCATGTTGCCAAAAAATGATGCTATTTCAATGTCTAGACCTGTGCCTTCATATAGCTTCTTTAGGTTTTCAACATCCGCTGCACGGCATTGTTGCAAAATTTTGAGCTTTTTCCTTTGCTCTTCTTTTAGGGACAAAAGGGCTTGCGGTATGACTTCACTGAATATTTTGGCTCCTTGCGAGCCTCCTAAAATAAGAATTTGAAATTTATTTTCCGGTAGATCTTGGTATTTGTTGGTGTGCAAGGCGACGATACTTTCTCTGACAGGCATGCCGGTTAAAACTGAAGGCACGTTTGAAGGAGCATATTTGGTGTTTTGAAAACTCTTGGCTATTAATGTTGCATACTTACTCAAAAATCTATTGGTGCGGCTCATGACTGAATTTTGCTCGTGTATCACGAGCTTTTTGCCTAATATGATTGCGGCAATGGCACAAGGAAATGATGCGTAACCTCCGAATCCTACAACACAAACGGGTTTTTCTTTGATGATTATCCATAGCGCTTGTAAAACACCAAGCCCAAGTTTTATCAAACTTTTGATTTTGAAAAAAATGTTTTTGCCAACTAAGGCCCCTGACAATACTGCAAAATTAGGAATTTCAGACAAAGTTCCGTGGTAATTGTTTAAGCCTCTGGAATCGGTTACCAAAGCTAATCTGTAGCCACGCTTTTTTAACTCCGTGGCCAAAGCTTCTGCCGGATAAACATGACCTCCCGTGCCGCCTGCCGTTAAAATTATTAAGGGTGCTTTGTTTGTGGGGTTATTCTTCGTAGTCATCTTTGTCCTCCGCGTTGACATTTTTGCGTGTTATGGCTAATAGCATTCCCATTCCTAAGGCGGTGGCTAATAATGAAGAGCCCCCGTATGATATAAAGGGCAGGGTCATGCCTTTGGTGGGCATGAGGTGTAAGGTTGAGGCCATATTGATTATGGCTTGGAGCCCAAATGAGGCAGACAATCCCGCTGCCGATAAAATTATAAATAAGTTGTTTTCTCTCATGGATATCATCATGGCTCGTATGACAATTGCCGCATATATGCCTACGATTATTAAACATAAAAACAGCCCAAATTCTTCTCCCGCAACGGCAAATATAAAGTCTGTGTGCGCATCGGGAATGTTTGATTTGACAATGCCTTCTCCGGGACCGCGCCCGAATATGTGGCCGTTGGCAAATGCTTCTAGGGATTTTCGTACTTGATAACTTAGTTCTCCGCCTGAGGCCAAAAATTGGTCAACACGCGTGTGTACGTGGCTGAAGGTGAAATAAGCCAATACCAATAACCCCACGCCGCCGGCGGCAAATATGCCAACCAGTGTTAGGGATAGTCCGCTTAAAAATAATTGAAAACCCCAAATCGCCGTGACGACTATTGACATTCCGACATCCGGTTGTAAGGCTAAAAGGCATATTGTTAAACAATATAAACCAAAAGATAAAATGTCTCCGGGGAAGTCTTGATGCTTCTTCTGACCTTCAAACAGCCAAGCTGCCACGACCGCAAATACGGGTTTGACAAACTCTGAGGGTTGCAATGAAAAACCTAATATTCTTATCCAGCGTGAGGCGCCTTTGGTCGCTTCTCCCCAAAATAAGGTTAAAACCATCAAACAAATGATTATCACATAACCCAAAATGGATATACGCCTTATCATTTTGAGGTTTTGCATTGATAAAACAACCATTAAACCATATGCTATCGGCAGAAAAAACAATTGGCGTTTGACAAAGTGGAAGGTGTCGGCCCCAATGCGGTTGGCAACGGACGGACTGGCTGAAAAATTTAAGAATATGCCAAATATTATTAATACCGTTATTAACCCTAGCAGAACTTTGTCTACGGTCCACCACCAGTTGCTGATTATGTTGCGGCTGTTTCTTTTGAAGCTGAACAATGCTTGCTCTCCTTTAGCCTATTAATGTCAGTAATCCAAGGAGGGCGAGAATGAGCCCTACTATCCAAAATCTCATGACGACTTTGGTTTCTTTCCAACCTAATTGTTCAAAGTGGTGGTGTATTGGGGCCATTAAGAAAACACGCCGTTTTGTTCTTTTGTACCAGAATACTTGTATGATGTCAGATAAGGCTTCTACCACAAATATTCCTCCAATGATTGCTAATAAAATTTCTTGTTTTCCGGCTACGGCTATGGTGCCTAATAAGCCACCAAGGGCTAATGAGCCTGTATCTCCCATGAAAATTTCGGCAGGATTGCCGTTAAACCACAAAAAGGCTATACAACCTCCTATGACGGCGCCTATTAAGACAACTGTTTCTGCCGTTATTGGGCCAGTGCTGTTTGTTGGGTCTATATTGCCTTCTAAACCTGTGGCGAACATAATGGCGGCAAAGGCGGCAAAGGCAATGACGCATAAACCGCCGGCTAAGCCATCCAGTCCATCGCTTAAATTGACTGAGTTTGCTGTGCCGACAATTACAAACATGGCAAATGGAATGTAAAACCAACTTAAATTTATGAGCCAATCCTTAAAATAGGGAATCGTTAAAGCGAATCTTTGTTCTTCTGTCGTAAAGTAACTTATTATGGCTATACTTACCAAGCTGGCTGCAAATTCCATCATCAATCTATGCGGGCCGGTGATGGCGTTCGATGAGTTCTTGGTGACTTTTACATAATCATCGGCAAAGCCTATGCCAGCGTAGATAAGGTATATTATCAGCAGACTCCAGATGAACGGATTGCTTAAATTCGACCATAATAGCGTGGCTATTAATGAGGTGCCTATTATCAGCAATCCGCCCATGGTCGGGGTGCCTTTTTTGCTTTCCAGATGCGATTTGGGGCCGTCTTCTCTTATCGGTTGGCCTTTGCCTTGGTGATGTTTCATAAAATTTATGAATTTTTTTCCGGTCAATAAACCTAAGATTAAGGCGGTGAAAAAGGCCAGTAAAGTGCGATAAATTATACTGTCTGCCAACGCAGCCGAGCTGAAAAGCGATGTTAACATTGTTCTTCCTTGATTGTTATTTTATTTGGTTTTGTTTTCTCAGGTTATCTGTAATATCTAAAATAATGATTAAAATCGCATAAAAAAAATCCCTCTAAATTTTTAGAGGGATTGAATTGGGGCTCTTTTGCAATTTAGTTGCACAAAAGCGCATATACTTCTTCTTTTGATTGCGCTTGGCGCAGCTTGTCACACATATTTTCGTCTTTTAGAATACGCGAGATCTGTGCTAGAGCTGTTAAATGGTCTGCGCCACTCGAATCCGGTGACAAAAGCATAAACACCAAATCTATCGGACGATTGTCTATGGCTTCATAGTCTATCGGAGTGGTCAAACGTGCAAAAAATCCATATATCTTGTCCAAATTTTCAAGGCGAGCATGCGGTAAGGCTGTGTTGCCTCCAAAACCTGTGGTGCCAAGACTTTCTCTTTCCAGCAAAGCATCAAAAATCGTACGGCTGTCAAGCCCCGTCGCAGTTGATGCTTTTTCTGATAATTCCTGAAGTAACTGACGTTTTCCGCCGGCTTTAAGCCCTAAAAAAACGTTCTCTTCTTTCATTATTTCTGAAATTTTCATTAAAGTTCCTTATATGTTCTATTGAGCTTTGGGCTCTACCCAGCCGATGTTGCCATCTTTGCGGCGATATACCATGCTGATATGTCCGTTGCTGATGTTTTTGAACATTATGGCGCATTCGTCAGCTAAGTCCATTCTCATAACCGCGTCGCTTACGGAGCATACCGGTATGTTGGCTTCGGTTTCGGCTATGGTTAACGGTGCATCTTCATTGATGTCGTATTCGTCTTCTGTTTCAACAATCGGGAAAACAGCTTGCTGGGCAAGAAGCTCTGCTTCTTCTAAACCGGCTTTTCCTTTGTGGTCGTTCAATTTGTTTTTGTGACGACGCAGACGGGTAGCAATGTGCTGATTGGCTGAATCAAATGCTGAATATGGGTCTGCACATCTGTCGCCGGTGCCTTTTAATACAATGTTTTTTGCAGGATGAACTGTTACTTCGGCTTGGAATTCATCTCCTTCTTTGGAAAAAGCTACCGTGCAGTTGATGGGAGCAGGGAAATATTTGTTTACTGAGCTTAAGACTCCTTCTTCGACATGTTTACGTAATTTTTCGCTGATGTCGACTTGTTTGCCTGAAAATGTAATTTGCATAATTCATTCCTTACAAAATTAATATATTCGTTATCTTTTCAAGTATTAAATTAATACTTTTATTTGTTTATATCAAGCTTAATTTTTTGCAAAAGTCAAGAAAAACTTCTTGCATTCTGTTTGGAGGGGCTGAGAATCTGTCTTTTGTTTCTTTTGCGTTCCGATGATGTTGCAATTCCCATTTGCTCGCGGTATTTGGCTACCGTGCGGCGGGCAACTTTTATTCCTTCAATAGCTAATTTTTCTGAAATGTCATCATCGGATAATATTTTTTGCGGGGTTTCATTTTCTATCCAATTTTTTATTTTGTGTTTTATCGCGGTAGTGGAGGTGTTTTCTTCTCCCTTATAAGACAATGCTCCGCCGGAGAAAAAGTATTTTAGCTCAAATAGTCCGCGCGGTGTAGCCATATATTTGTTGTTGGTGACGCGGCTTATGGTACTTTCGTGAAGCTCTGCTGTGTCAGCTATGTCTTTTAAGCTTAAGGGTTTTAGATAATCAATGCCATGTTCAAAAAAGTCATACTGCGCATTTACGATTGCCTCTGCCACCTTTAAGATTGTGGTGGCTCTTTGGTGCATTGCTTTAACTAAAAAATTGGCGCTGTTGAGTTGGGTTTTTAGATATTTTTGGGTTTGTTTGTTGTTTAAAGATTGTTTTTTTATTTCACTCAAATAGCGTTGATTTATCAATACCCTTGGCAATGAATCATTGTTTAACTCTACTTGATAGTTGCCAAAGCGTGTTTTTGTGACACGAACATCGGGGATGATATATGTCGGCTTGACGGTGCTGTATATTGTGGCCGGCTTAGGGTTTGTACCCCTTATTTTTTTGATTAACTCGGCTAATGTTTCATCATCAATATTTGTTTTTTTCTTTAAGGTCTTGTAATCCTTACTTCCCAATAATTCTAAATTTTCAAGCAAAACAGCCATCGTTTTATCATATTGATTCTGGTCTTCAAGCTGTATTTTGATGCATTCTTTCAAGCTTTGGGCAAATATGCCGGAGGGTTCAAATCCTTTCATCCTTTGTAAGATTTCTTCTACGCGTGTTTCTTGTGCGCCCAAGTTTTGGGCTATTGCCGTAACAGAGCCCAGAAAGTAACCGCTGGCGTCAAGTTGCTCCAAAAGTCGGTGGGCAATAATACGCTCGGCCGCATGGCTGAAATTTAAACTAATTTGTTCTTCAATGATTTCGTAAAGGGATTTTTCGTGTGCCAGACGTTGTTCAAAGTAGTCATATTCTTCATCCGGATTTGAGCTTTTGGATTTGCCGGCTAAGTAATCTTGCCAACTTGTTCCGTCGTTGGTCGTGTAGCCCTCGCGGTCAGAATCCGAATCGTCAAAGCTGTTGTCTATTTCTACATCCGGTGTGAAATTTTCTTCTTCAATTTCTGTTGTGTTTGTTACAGAATCATAGTCATCAATGCTTTGTTCATCTTTCTGATTTTCAATATCTTTTACAACATCTTCTTCCCTTTCAAGCAAGGGATTGTTGTTTAGTTCGTTTTCTATTGCGGTACTCAGTTCGAGATTGTTCATTTGCAGAATCGATATGGCCTGCCGCAGCTGCGGTGTCATTAACAGCGACTGCGATTGCTTTATTTCAAGTTTTGGCGTGACGGCCATTCTCTTTTCTGCCTATGGGTTAAATTACATACTGAAGTTGTCTCCGAGGTATACTTTTCTGACCTCTTTGTTGACAACTATTTCTTCCGGTGTGCCTTCCATTAATACGGAGCCTCCATGTAAGATATAGGCTCTATCGATGATATCAAGTGTTTCTCTGACGTTGTGGTCGGTAATCAAAACGCCTAAGCCTCTGTTCTTGAGCTGTGAAACTAAGGTGCGGATTTCTCCCACCGCAATCGGGTCAATACCGGCTAAAGGCTCGTCTAACAATATAAAATTGGGTTGGCTGGCCAATGCACGTGCAATTTCCAGACGGCGGCGCTCTCCTCCCGATAAGGCTATGGCCGGTGATTTCCTTAAATGGGCTATTGAAAATTCTGACAACAATTGCTCGAGCATATTTTCTCTTTCACTCTCGTTGTCAATCACAATTTCCAATATGGCTTTGATATTATCTTCAACACTTAAAGAACGGAAAATGGATGCTTCTTGCGGAAGGTAGCCTATGCCCATGCGTGCACGGCGGTACATTGGCATGGTGGTGATGTCTTTGCCATCAATATGCACATCACCGTAATCCGGTGTTATCAATCCGGTTACACAATAAAAACAGGTGGTTTTTCCCGCGCCGTTTGGCCCTAATAGACCAACTGCTTCCCCTCTTTTTACATTCAGCGAAACATTACGTAAAACCGGTCGGTTTTTGTATTTTTTCCCGATGTTGAATACTTCGAGTTTTGAGGTGGATGCGTTAGTTTCCATTCTTGTTCTCCTCTGCCCTTTTGTCGGCCTTGTCTTTGGTGGATTTAAATACACCGGATACGCGCTTGCCGTTTGTGCCTGATTTCATTTTGCTGATACCGGTGTTTAAGTCTGTTTCGGCGTATGAGCCGCGGATGATGTTGCCTTGTTGATTGATAACGACATTGTCGTGTAATTGTACCAAGCCGATTTGGGGCAGGTATGTCCCTCTGTCTGAGGTGGCCTCGGCATCTTTGGTGTTGATTTTGACGTGGCCGAAAATTTCTATTTTATCAATCTCAGACTCTCCTTTGGCGTTTTTCTTGAAATAACTTATCATTTTATCCGCATGAACTTTATTGTCTTTGTTGTAGGCTATAACGTTGCCGTTGGCTATGGCTTTGTTTTGTTGGGGATAATAGATGATGTTCTTTTCAGCCGTAATGATGTCTCCGTTAGGGTTAATAACTTTTCCAGGTTTGCCGGTTAAGGTGACTTCGTCTTTGCTTAAATCATATATCATTTCTTCGCCAAACGCTTTTGAATTTTGGATGTCGGCTTTGACATTGCCGTTGGCTTGTAGTTTGCTGAAAGTGGTTTTGCCTGCCGGTGTCTTTTGGTAATAGGCTGTTAGCTTGTCGGCAATGACCGTGCGTCCGTCCTGCGTGGCTTTGGCATTGCCTAAGGCTACAAGTTTTTGCTCGTTTTGATGAATTTCAACTTGTTTGTCGGCATAGATGTTTAAGTCTCCGCCAAAGCTCGGAAAACTCAACACCAAACCAAGTCCTATGATTGTCCATAGTTTTTTGTTCATCTTTATCCCTTTAGTTGTTTTTCATCTATAACAATATGTGTTTTGCCCGTGAAAATCATTAAATTTTGGTCTTTATAAAACTTAAACCCTTGTGAATCTAAGGTGCCTAAGTAACCTTCACCGTGTGTCGGGGTGGTGCTTTCACCATAGTTCTTGCCAAAATCATAGCTTAATTTTTCGGTTTTTGCCGTCATTCCGGCAGAGTATTTAAGCACGGCTGTTTGTTCTAATGTGAGTGTATTGGCGTTTTGATTATAGTAACCTACCGGTGCCTCTATTTTATAGTTTTCTTTATCGCCGCTCGGAATATAGCCTTTGGGATTGGTAAGTTTTACAACCTTTGAACCCGGTGAGGTTTCATCCAGATTATCTGCCGTAAAGTGGTTGACTTTGTTGTTTTTGTCGGTGATGGTGAGGTCACTTTGTTCCATGTGCAGTTTTTCAAGTTCACTCTTTTTAGGGAGGGTGATGTCTAGTTCAAAGGTGTCTTTGGTTTCCTTAAAACTAGGCATTAAAATCAAAAGCCCAAGCAAAAGCGCTGCTAAACTCGGAAAAGCTATTTCAATCAACTTTATCAAGCGTGCACGTTTGTCTTCTTTGGACATACGGTTTGTTTTGTTGAGTCCCGTTACGGCAAAGTATGCGTCTATGTCTTTTTTGTTTTCCACGTGTTTTAGGCGGCTCCTGCCTTTAAGCAATCATGCATATGGATAATGCCGATGGGTTTGTTGTCTTTAATGACGAAGAGTTGCGTGATGCCTTTGCCTGTATTATTCATAATATTCAGGGCCTCAGCAACCATTGTATCTTCGGTGATGGTTTTAGGTGAGCGCGTCATAATGTCTTGGGCTTTGAGTGACATGACATTATCTCCCATGCAGCGGCGTAAGTCGCCATCGGTTATCATGCCGACCAAATCTCCGGAATTGTTCAAAACACCAACGCAGCCTAACATTTTGGCGGTCATCGTTAAAATGGTTTCTTCCATAGAGGCGTTTTCTTGCACCAGAGGTATTTCCGCTCCCTTATGCATAATGTCTGCAACTCTTTGCAAAAAGGCTCCCAGTTTTCCTCCTGGGTGGCGTTGCTTGAAGTCGGTTTTGGTAAAACCTTTGCGCTCTAATAATGCTATGGCCAATATATCTCCCAAAACAATGGTTGCCGTGGTGGATGATGTGGGGGCTAAGCCCAAAGGGCAAGCTTCACCGTCATCGGGCAATTGCAACAAAACATCACCGGCTTTGCCTAAAGCACTTTCAGGATTTTTGGTCATCGCAATTAAGGGGATGCCATAGCGTTTGCAATAGACTATGATGTCTGATAATTCTTTAGTTTCTCCGGAATTGGATATAGCCAGCACGCAGTCTTTTTCGGTTATCATCCCTAAATCACCATGCGAGGCTTCTCCGGGGTGAACGAAAAATGAGGGTGTGCCGGTGGAGGCCAATGTGGCCGCTATTTTGGAGCCTACATGCCCGGATTTGCCCATGCCGGTGACAATGACGCGGCCTTCAATCTTTTGCATTAAATCAAGTGCTTTGCTCAGATTTTCATTAAGCGAATCTTCCATCATGCGTAAGGCTTCAACCTCTTTGTCAATGGTGTGTTTGGCAGAAATAATATCTTTATTTTCCATAGAAAAAACGTCCTTAAAAAATATTCTTTTTATTGTATTAATGGTTTAAGATATGATGATTGTACTTTAAAAGCAAGTTTTTTTAAGCTTATGGGATAATTTTGCTTTTTTAGAGCTATTTCAAAACCCGCACTACGTCGCCTTTTATTTCCCAGCGGTCTTGACTGTAAAACGGCAAAAAGCGCGATGTATGGTAAAAAACTTCGATGTTCGTCATATAATCTCCCTGATATTTTTGCACCAATTCTTCAATGGCGTTGTCTATCTTGGGTGTGTTTCCGACGGGGATAAGCATGATTTGGGTTTGTTCTACTTGGGCTGAAACGCCGGTGGCTACTGTTTCATTGGGAATGGTTAAGTTATATAAACTCATTGGTCTTGACGACATAACACCAAAGAGGCCTTCATGCGTGGTGCAAGCAGATAAAAGCAATATTGAGGCTAAAAGTAATTTTTTAATCATTTGAGCCTCCCGCTGAGGTGGTGTTTGGTTGAAGCTCTGGGATTGGACGTTCTTTTGGAATAGAAATTAAGTCTTGTGACGATATGGAATTTTTGTCAGTGACTGATGCCTGTTCTTCTGCAAAAATGGAGAACATTGGGGCGAGTTTCACGGCATCTGCCGTGACGGTGATTGTGTTTTGGCCACCAAGAATGAACCAAACGCTGTCGTAAGTAACTTCAACATTTACCAAAATGTCGGCTTCTGATTTTTCCAGAGCGCGGCGCACGGCAAATTCTAAGCTTGGATAGCCGTTTGGAAAAATAAAGGTTATGCCGGTTGAATCTGAGGCTTTTATACCTTTTATCACTTCAGCTTTTTGCAGCTGCATGGGGTCTATGTTGGTGATTTCGGTTGATATAATGCCAAGTTCCGCAACCTTTTGGCTCGAGGCGCAGGCACTTAAGAAAAACAGTGACAGTGTTACTAATCTTTTGAACATTTGGTCTTTCCTTATTGGCTTAATAGTATAGAAGAGATTGCTTAAAAGTTGGTTAATTGGGGAAATGTTGACAACGAATTTCGTTGTGTTATAGTTTCGGTAGTTAATTATTATTGTGTTACCATAAAAATTATGTTCTATGAAAACGAAAAGTAAAAGAATTTTTTGGACATTTACGTTTTATGTTATTTCGTTGCTCGTGTTGGGTGGAGTTACTTTTTTTTGGAAGTTTCGGACGCTCCATGTTGATGATTATCGGGTTACAACGCTGAAAATTGATAAATCAAAGCCAGTTTATTATGTTGAACTGGACGGAAAATTAGCGGATGTTTCCGTGGTTAAGGCCAGTCAAAACGGCGCGAGTGTTTTGAAATATGAAGGGCTTGAAGTAACTGTTCTTAAGGTGGCTGAGCGTGATTGTGTTTATGTTTTTTCGGGAGCTTTGCCGAAGGATGAAGTTCTTCAAAATGTGCAAAATGAATTATGCGCACCGTGGGCAACTGTTTTTAGTCTTGTTTTGTTTTTTGGCGGGATGTTTGTTTTGGTCGTGTATAAGCACGGAAAATGATTTTTTTACTTTATTTAGAGGGGGCAACTTGCTCCCTTTTTTTCTTATTTAAATAGACTCAAATTGACTTAAATAAAAAGTGTTAAGGCAAAGTTAATTTTCTTATAAAACGAATCTGGCATTTTGTTTGCCGAATCTTAAAAATTTATTGCACCCTTGCATCGACTCTTATTTAGACTCAAAATGAAAAAAATCTGAAAAAATACTTGACTTTACGATGAAGTGAATCTAGTATTCCGAGACTCAATTAGACAAGGGATGTTTGTGCTATGCACTTTCGGTGTGTTTGCACAAAGGTTTTTTACTGTATGTTCCGTGTCTTATGCGAGATGTTTAATTTTTAATAAGGAAAATAGTGATGCCTACAATTAATCAGTTAATTCGTAAATCACGAACACCAAAAGTTAAGAGAAACAAAGTTCCGGCTTTGAAAGCGTGCCCACAAAAACGCGGTGTTTGTACAAGAGTTTATACTACAACTCCGAAAAAACCAAACTCAGCTTTGCGTAAAGTGGCTCGTATTCGTTTAACCAACGGCTTTGAAGTAATCAGTTATATCCCTGGTGAAGGTCACAACTTACAAGAGCACTCAGTGGTACTGATTAGAGGCGGCCGTGTTAAAGACTTGCCAGGTGTTCGCTATCATATCATTCGTGGTACCTTGGATACTCAAGGTGTGTCTAAACGTCGTCAACGTCGTTCTCTGTACGGCGCTAAGAGACCTAAATAAGGAGTAAACAGATGTCACGTCGTCATACTGCAGAAAAAAGACAAGTTTTGCCCGACGCTAAATATAATAACGTCGTGGTTGCTAAATTCATTAATGGCGTTATGGAAGATGGTAAAAAAGCTGTTGCCGAAAAAATCGTTTATTCAGCTTTCGATATCATTGCACAAAAGTCTAAGCAAGATGCTTTGAATGTCTTTAATGAAGCTATTGAAAATGTTAAGCCTATGGTTGAAGTGCGCTCACGCCGCGTGGGTGGTGCAACCTATCAAGTTCCGTCTGAAGTTAGACCCGAACGTCGTCAGGCTCTCGCTATCCGCTGGATTATCGGTGCTGCCGCTAAACGTTCTGAAACTACTATGACAGAGAGATTGGCCAACGAATTGTTGGATGCTTTTGCTAACAAAGGTACAGCCGTTAAAAAACGTGAGGATACTCACAGAATGGCTGAAGCTAATAAAGCTTTCTCTCACTATAAGTTCTAACGTTAAGACAGGAATATTAAAATGGCTCGTACACATAAACTCGAATTGTACAGAAACATCGGTATTATGGCTCATATTGATGCCGGTAAAACAACTACTACCGAACGTATTTTGTACTATACCGGTCAAAATCATAAAATTGGTGAAGTGCACGAAGGTGCTGCTACCATGGACTGGATGGAACAGGAACAAGAGCGTGGTATTACCATTACCTCTGCTGCTACGACCTGCTTCTGGAAAGGCCACAGAATTAACATCATTGATACTCCGGGACACGTGGACTTCACGGTTGAAGTTGAACGTTCTCTCCGCGTGCTCGATGGTGCTATTACCGTTTTTGACTCTGTTGCCGGTGTTGAACCTCAATCTGAAACAGTTTGGAGACAAGCTGATAAGTATGGTGTGCCTCGTATTTGCTTCTGCAACAAAATGGATAGAATCGGGGCTAACTTCTATCGCTGCTTGGATATGATTGTTGACCGTTTGGGCGCACGCCCGATGGCCTTGCAATTGCCACTCGGCGCTGAAGCAGATTTTAGAGGCGTTATTGATTTGTTAAATATGAAGGCTATCGTTTATACCGGTGATACTGCTGATTCTCCGATTGAAATTCAGGAAATCCCTGCCGATATGAAAGAAAAAGCCGAAAAATATCATCATGAAATGGTCGAAATGGCTGTCGAAGAAGATGAAGAGGCCATGAATGACTATCTTGAAGGTAAAGAAATTCCGGTTGATGTTTTGAAAAAATGTATCCGTAAAGGTACTTTGGCTCAAGATTTTGTGCCGGTCTTTTGTGGTACCGCATTTAAAAACAAAGGTGTTCAACCTTTGCTTGATGCTGTTGTTGATTATTTGCCTTCTCCGGTGGATATTGCTTCAATCAAAGGTATTAATCCTAAAACAGATCAAGAAGAAGTCAGACATCCGGCTGATGATCAGCCTTTAGCTGCTTTGGCTTTCAAAATCATGAACGACCCATTCGTGGGGTCTTTGACCTTTACACGTATTTATTCCGGTGTTATGACTGCCGGTTCTTATGTCTATAACTCTGTTAAGGACAAAAAAGAACGTATCGGTCGTATGCTTTTGATGCATGCTAATAAGCGTGAGGATTTGAAAGATGCTTATGCCGGTGACATTATCGCTTTGGCTGGTTTGAAAGATACAACAACCGGTGATACACTTTGTGATCAAGCTCATCCGATTGTTTTGGAAAATATGGAATTTCCGGATCCGGTTATTGAATTGGCCGTTGAACCAAAAACTAAAGCTGATGTGGAAAAAATGGGCTTGGCTTTGTCTCGTTTGGCTATGGAAGATCCTTCTTTCAAGGTTTCTTCTGATCCTGATTCCGGACAAACCATTATTAAAGGTATGGGCGAACTTCACCTCGAAATTATTGTTGACCGTTTGAAACGTGAGTTTAAGGTCGAATGTAATGTTGGTGAACCTCAGGTGGCTTATCGTGAAACCATTACCAAACCTTGCGATATTGAATATACTCATAAAAAGCAATCCGGTGGTGCCGGTCAGTTCGCTAAGGTTAAAATCAAATTCTCTCCGATTGAAGGTTATAACGGATTTGAATTTGAAAACACCGTTGTCGGCGGTAATGTTCCTAAGGAATATATCCCTGGTGTTGAAAAAGGTTTGCGTTCCGCTATGGAAGCAGGTGTTATTGCCGGATACCCAGTGACCGGTGTTCACTGCAACCTTTATGATGGTGCTTATCACGAAGTCGACTCTAACGTTATGTGTTTCGAAATCGCTGCTCGTGCTGCTTTCCGTGAAGGTATGCGTCAGGCTGATCCGAGACTCTTGGAGCCGATTATGAAAGTCGAAGTTGTTACTCCGGAAGAATATATGGGCGATATCATTGGCGATTTGAACTCTCGCCGCGGTTTGATTAGCGGTATGGATCAAAGAGCTAATGCGCGTGTTATTGATGCTCAAGTGCCTTTGGCAAATATGTTTGGTTATGTTAACACCTTACGTTCTTTGTCTCAAGGTCGTGCTCAATTCACCATGGTGTTTGATCACTATGCCGAAGTTCCAAAGGATGTGGCTGAGAAGGTGAAAGCTAAGAACGCCTAAAATTTCGTTTTTAACGGGAAGCTAGAGCAATTTTACGCTGTCTCGAAAAATTCATGTACTGCTTCTGCTTAGGCATCTAGTTTCGCTGTGGTGATTTTCATCACCTAGCTCAACAAGATGTTCCAAAGACCTGGCAGATAAAAATGCCATATTAAAGGCATTTTTACTTAGCGGTTATTAGGATTTTTCTCGCAACTAGAAATCACTCTATCTTCCTCGTTAAAAACAAGATCCTGAGTTTATGAGTGAATTTATTTTATATAATTTTTATTTGGAGTTAATCTAAATGGCAAAAGAGAAATTTGAGCGTAGCAAACCGCACTGCAACATCGGTACGATAGGCCACGTAGACCACGGTAAAAC